>JAQBPY010000278.1 GCA_028287285.1 Gemmatimonadota bacterium | reverse complement strand
AGGTGGGTGTCGTAGATGACGGGATTGCCGTTCTTGCGCGCGTCGGCAAGCGCGTCATTGAGTGCGTCGGTGGATTTGACGGTAAGGCGATCGGGATTGATCATGGTGGTGACAATATCGGGTGAGGGCCTGTACAGCCATACGAGATCTGCGCACAGCTGGTGCCGCAACGTTGAAACACAAAGCGCCCGGGCAGCTGAGCCCGGGCGCTTTTGTGAATGACATGACCAACGGCTTGGCTCACTTCGCGATGAACGCCTTCTTCAGAACACGGTCGCCGTCAACCTCGAGCACGTACGTATAGACGCCCGATGCTGCTTCCTTTCCTGTGCCCAGAACCTTGCCGTCCCAAAATGCGACGTACTGTCCGCACGCGAGGGTGAGCTTCTGGAGCGGCTTGTTGACGCCTTCCAGAATGGGTACAGCGACGACCTGCGCAAGCACGTTGTAGACCTTCAGTGTGACAACGTGCGTACTTGCTCCGCCTTCGCACAGCTCCACATTGAATGGGAACCGTGTTTCAGGATTGAAGGGATTCGGGAAGTTCTGCCCGAGTGACCCTGCCTTGCGCTCACGGGGCTGCGTTGTTGACTGTTGCCCCGCCGCTTGCTTTGTCGGAACTGCACAAAGGGCGAGCACAAGCGCAAGTGCTGCCCAGCGGTGAAACATAGGAACTCCGGCTGACGAAACAGGATCCTGGTGCTGCTCCTGTGACGGGTGATTGAAGGATGGTGCAGTACCAGAAATACTATGGCGAAGTCAACTGCATGTCAAGAAAACCATCCGGACTTACGGTACCCCGCGGCCGGTTCAGGGTGCCGAAAACCGCCTGCCATGCCCGGTGCGGAGGGTGTAGCCCATCCGGTCGCAGTATTCGAGAAACGGAATGAGGTATTTTCTCGACGACCCGATGATTTCCCGAAGCTGGGCCGGCGTGGCCTCCTGTTCTGCCGTCGCCTTCGCCATGAGTGCCACCAGCCGCTGCACGGTGGACCGGGAGTAGTATCGGTTCGTCTCCACGGCGACGAGAGCACCCTCGCGCTGGAGCCATCGGGCAATGCCCTCGACTCGCGATAGGTCCACTCCCAAAGTGCTTGCGAGCTCGTCAATCGTAGGGGGCTCTGCATCTGCGGACTCGAGCACTGCCATGATTGCATCACGGAGCGCGGCTTGCTCCCGGGACAGCGTAACCTGGAAGTGCTCACGTGAGACGACCCCCTGCTCCACACGGACGTGCTCGTCAGCGGCAAGGGCGGCCAGCACCGCAGAAGCAACATCGTCCGGGACACCCAGACGGGAGCGAAGCCATTGCATGGGCGCACCAGCCTCGAGCGAGTGCTGCGCATGATAGGCATCGATCATTGCCAGCGCCGCGTCTCGCAACGACTCGTGCGTGCCCGCGTCGAACAACCGTTCGCCCACCCGCCAGGCATTGCTCGTTGCCACGAGCCCTTCTGCAGCACGCGGCGAAACTCCCAGGCGCACAGGAAGATCGGTCGCCAATACCCCAGCAGCACCGGCCTCGCTCGTGACGCGCGACAGGACGTCCGTCGCTGGTGTATCCCAGGGCCGCGCACGATCCGGAGCGTGGGGGTCGGTAACGATGCCGCCGCCAATCGTGGTCATGGGCGAGGCGGCACGAAGCACGAACCTGTCACCTGCCCTGGTCACGAGAGGCGCATCCAGGACGATGCGCGCCGCGCGCTGGTCTCCGGCGCGCAACGAGTCCCCGCGCACCACTATCCTGGCGCCCACGTCGCTGGTCCCAAGATGTAATCGCACACGCGACCGGGGGCCGAGCGCCCGGGCACATTCCGGCAAGAGCGTGATGTCGCCGCGAAGCACGCGGCTTGGCCGCCAGCCGTCGCCTTGCACGAGCACTGTGCCACGGCCGACGTCATCGACATCGATTCCCACGAGCGCCAAGGCGGCACGATCACCGGCGCGAACACGTTCGACAACCGCACCATGCGCCTGGATACTGCGCACGCGCACAACCACGTCCGCCGGGAACATGCGGACGGTGGCATCGCGCGTGAGCGAGCCTGACCACACCGTTCCAGTCACGACGGTTCCGGTGCCGCGTATCGTGAATGCACGATCTACCGGAAGGCGGAACAGATCTGCGTCCTGATGCGGCGGCACGCGTCGCGCCGCATCCGCCAGCGCCCGCCGCAGCTCAGGCAGGCCCGCGCCGGTGGTTGACGACACCGGAATGACGCGAGCGCCTGCCAGCGACGACGCATCGAGCGTTGCGTGCACATCGTCCTCGACGAGCGCACGCCATTCGTCGTCCACGAGATCACACTTCGTCAGCGCCACGACGCCGACATCCACGCCGAGCAGGCCGAGGATGGCGAGATGTTCGCGCGTCTGCGGCATGACGCCCGCGTCGGCGGCAATCACCACAAGGGCGACGTCGATGCCCGTAGCGCCGGCAACCATCGTTCGCACGAACGCATCGTGGCCGGGGACATCCACTACGCCGACTTGTCCAATGCCTTCCAACTGCAGTGGCGCGAAGCCGAGGTCGATCGTGATGCCGCGTCGCCGTTCTTCGGGCAACCGGTCGGTATCGACGCCCGTGAGCGCACGCACCAGGGTGGTCTTGCCGTGATCGATGTGTCCGGCCGTGCCCAGTATCATGCGGAACGCATCGTTACCATCGCTGCTCTTCCCACATCTCGAGCGCGCGCAGTGGACGGCCATCGGTGAGGTGCTCGGCGAGAAACTCACGGAGCAGACGCTGATGTGAGCGCGTGGCGGCATCACTCAGGGGATTGCCCGCTGCGCCGGCAAGGAAGCCCCGCACTGTGCCGCGCGCATCAGGAGGCAGGACTCGGCCTCCCTGCGCGTGTCGTCCGCATCGCTGGCACAGTGCGCCTCCGGATGCGTGCGAAAAGAGCACGGTGGCATCGTCGGCGATCGCCGCATGGCACTCGCCGCAGACGTCGACGGTGGGCGCGAATCCCAACTCGGCGACGATGCGCCAGGCACTCGCCAGGGTTGTCGTCAGTGCCTCGTCGGCGGTTGCGACAGCGAGGGCATCGAGCGACTCGGCCGCTGCCTCGTACAGGCCGCTGTCTGCCGCTTCGCGCCCGAAGCGAAGTATGAGCTCCGCTATGGCGGAGGCACCCGCAAAGCGACCCATGTCCTCGGCGAGCATGGAGCGCGAGCGAACTACGTCAAAGGCGCTCAGCGTATCCAGGTCGCGGCCGGGCTTGGCGTACATCTGGGCGTTGCCCTGGGCAAAGAGGTCGAGCCCGCTGCCGAAGCGTCGAGAGGAGCGGCGTGCGCCTTTGGCAAGCACGCTGCGGACGCCGCCGTCCCGCGTGACCAGGCGGAGAATTCTCGATGATTCGAGGTAGTCGAATGAATGCAGGACGATGGCGTCCGTCGCCAGGAGTGCCATGCACGAAAGATATCATGCGCTTCGTGCGCCGGCGGATCGTGACAGTTTTGTGTGTCGGGATACTCGTTCCTTGCGCCAGACGGGCCAGCAGCACGGGTCGGTTTCTCCCGACAGTCGCTCCGCGCCTGCGGGATGACAGTTGCAGCTAACATCCCTGCCGGTAGTTGCTCCGCTCCTGCGGGATGATAATTGTGGCTGTCATCCCTGCCCGTAGTTGCTCCGCGCCTGCGGGATGACAATTGTGGCTATCATCCCTGCCCGTAGTTGTTCCGCGCCTGCGGGATGACAATTCCGGGCTGTCATCCCGCACGCGCCGTGCGCGTGTCGGGACATACTGTACCGTTCTTTGCGCCAGATGAGCCATCAGCACGGGTAGGTTTCTCCCGACAGTCGCCCCGCTCCTGCGGGATGACATTTCGGCTGCCATCCCGCACGCGCTATGCGCGTGTCGGGACATACTGTACCGTTCCTTGCGCCAGATGTGCCACCAGCACGGGTTGGTTTCTCCCGACAGTCGCTTCGCTCTAGAACGTCAGAACCAAACCCGTAAGGACTTTCCGCCCCGCCGCGCGATACCCGGTACGCGACACGGACGCTTCGTCGGATTGCGCGAAACCGTAGTTCACGCCCGCAACCTCCGAATACTTCTTGTCGAACAGGTTGTCCGCACGGACCGTCAGCTTGACATTCCGGCTCGCATCCTCGAAGAGGCGGACGTCGCCGGAGAGGTCGACCTTGGTGTACGCGGGAAGATTGACACGCTGCGTGGCCGCGAAGTCGGGTGGATAGAAATTGTCTTCGCGGAGACCAACGCTATGCGCGCGAAGATCGACACCGACAATGGACTCCCGATACCCAATGCCGACGTCGACGGTGTGCATGGGCCGGCGCAGGAGACGCGAGCCCGGGGCAAAGGTTGCCGTCACCGCAGCGCTCGTACCCGGATCAACGACCTTCGCGTCGAGGTAGGTGAACGATGCATCGGCGTAGAGGTTGTTGGGGAGCACGAGCTTGCCTTCGACCTCGAGGCCAGATGTCTTCGTGCGCGCAATGTTGTTGTAGTTCGGGGCTGTCGCAGAGTACCGGTAGTCAATGAGGTCGCGGAACGAATTGGAGAACAGCGTCGCGCCCACCGTGAAGCGATCGCCGATCTTCTGGTCGACGCCTGCATCAAAGCTCAACGCGTGCTCCGGTGCAAGATTTCCGTTACCGATCACGAACGCGCTGCCGTAATTCTCGAGGAAGGTCGGCTCACGAAACGCCGTGCCGATGCTGGCGTGAAAGCGCGTGAGGTCCGTTGCCTGGATGCTCCCCGCGGCGCGATAGGTGAAGAAATTTCCGAACGTCTCGTTGTTCTCGTACCGTCCGCCAACCGTGATGGTGTACGCATCTGCAGGCGCGAGCAGCAGCTGGCCGTACGCACCGGTGTTGTGGCGATGCGCCGTAAAGGCATTGGGGCCGAAACTCGACTGCGTTTCGCTCGCCTGCCACTCGTTTTCCACCTGGCCGCCAATGGTGAGGCGCGTATTCGAGGGAAGCTCGAGATTCATCCGGAGGTCAGCGCTCCGGCGGCGCGTGCGGTCGCCGGTGGTGTAGTAGTAACCGCCAACGTCGCCCTTGCTGTCCGGCTGGTCATCCGTGATCCCGTGCACATCGTGCGACGCCAGCGACAGACGAAGCTCCGCCGCATGCGACAATCTGTAGCCTGCATCGAGACCGAGCGCGAGACGATCGTCGCGACGCACGGCGTTGCTGTCTGCCACCTGCCCTGCACCGTCGGTGGGATAATGGAAGTTGTTGTCGCTGTACCGCATCGAAAGGTGCGCGTCGGCCGCGCCCTTCCCGAAGCCAAGCAGCGCGCTTCCCACACTCTGCCGATATTGGCTGTTGAATGCCTGGATGCCGTCGGTGCTGTGGCGCGCACCAGCGAGCGAGTAGTTGAATGCACCGTTGCTGCCGCGAACGGATGCATCGGCGTCGTAGCTGGCCTCCGCGCCGCCACGTGCAGAAATCTCTCCCTTGGGCCGCCCATCTCCACTACGCGTAAAGAGCTGGACGACACCCGCCATTGCGTCCGAGCCATACAAAACGCTGGCCGGTCCACGAACGACTTCGATGCGATCGAGGTTGTCGGTGCTGAGCGAGGCAAAATCAAAAGCACCGCCGGCGTCATTCACCGGCACGCCGTCAACGAGCACTTTCGCGAACTTGCTTTCTCCGCCGCGAATGAACAGAGAGGTAACACCACCATTGGCGCCGGTCTGCACGATCGAAAGGCCGGGCACGCGACGCAGCGCTTCGAGTACGGTGGTAACACCTTCTCGGCGAAGGTCGTCACCTCCAATTACCGAGACCGATGCAGGAGCGCGGCCCGTTAAGAGCGGCGACCGGGTCGCAGTGACGACGACGGCCGCCACATGTGCGGTGTCACGCGCCACCTGCCCCGAAGCGACTGCGGGAACGAGAAGGAGCGAAAGAGCGAAAATGGACGCGCGATTCAACATTGACGTAAGTACCAGGAATGAAGTGAAATCCTACGAGTTGTGTTCGCCGCGAGTGCGAACACGAAGTGGAACGAGTGCAGGAGCACCCACAGCCGGATCGCGCGTGATCACGAGCGGCCACTGGTAGATCTGCTCGAGCACGGCACCCTGCATGACATCGGACGGCGTGCCGGCCGCCTCGACATGACCGCGATGCAGCAGCACCATGTGCTCGGCAAAGCGTGCAACGAGATTGAGCTGGTGACTGACAAGGAGAACGGCCTGTCCGTCCGCGGCCAATCGACTGAGGAGCTCGAACATCGCCATCTCGTGGGCGACGTCCAGAAACGTTGTCGGCTCATCGAGCACGATGGCGTCTCCTCCCTGCGCAAGGGCACGCGCGAGCCGCACGCGCTGCCATTCGCCGCCCGAGAGCTCGGTGATGGCGCGCGCTGTAAACGTGCTGGTCTCGGTGCGCTCGATGGCATTGGAGATCGCATCGAGATCCGCGCGCGCCGGGGATTGCCATACGCCAAGATGCGGATAACGTCCGAGTGATATGTATTCGAGAACGGTTAACGGAAATGCTGGCTCTTCACGCTGCGTCACCACGGCGATTCGCACAGCGCGCGCGCGGCGCGAAAGATCGTGGATCGAAACGTCATCGACGAGCACGCGTCCGCGCTCAAGCGCGACGCTGCCGATGAGTGCTCGAACCAGCGTGCTCTTTCCGCTGCCATTGGGGCCGACGACGGCCGTTATGTGCCCCCGGGCCGCATCGAGGGACACACCCGCAAGGGCCGGCATTGGCCGCTGCGGATAGGTGACGACGACGTCCCGAAAGGCGATCACGTGAGCCGCCTCAGGAGGATGAGGAAGAACGGCACTCCAATGAGCGCCGTTACGGCACCGAGCGGCAACTCCGACGGTGCGCGCGCGGTACGTGCAAACAGGTCTGCAAACACAACGAGCGAGGCCCCCCCAAGCGCGGCCGCCGCTATGATCGTGCGGTGCGTCCGTGCGCCGGCGAGCCGGACGAGATGCGGAACGAGGAGACCGACGAAGCCAACGAGTCCCGCCGCCGACACCGTGCCCGCCGCGAGCAGCGCCCCGGCGCAATACACGCCGAGCGACACGCGGCCAACGTGAATGCCAAGACCAGCGGCGGTGTCGTCGCCTAACGCGAGCACATCGATGGCGCGGCCAAGTGCGACGAGCACCCCAACCCCGACCACGACAAACACGAACAGCACGCGCACCTGCATCCAGCTTGCGTCGGTCACGGATCCCATCATCCACCACAGCGCACCGCGAATGGCGCCGGCATCTGCGTTGGCGAGAACGACCATGATCACGGCATTGGCGAACGCGCCAACCACAACACCTGCCATCAACACCACGCGCGGATCACCTCGGCCACCGGACGCACGTGCCACAAGGAGTGCAAGGGCGACAGACGTGAGTGCACCCGCGAAGGCTGCAATGGGGATGAGACTCGCGGGCGCACGTGCCGCGGTCGCGAGCACCGCACCCACTGCGGCCCCGCCGGAAACGCCGAGCAGATAGGGTTCCGCCAGCTTGTTCCGAGTCGAGCCCTGCAGTGCGGCACCAGCCGCCGCAAGACCGGCACCGACGAGCGCCGCAAGCAGCACGCGCGGAAGCCGGAGCGTGCGCACGACGGCGACGGACATGGGCGCACCGTCACCGATCAAGCCGTGCATGACATCACCCGGCGACAAATGCAGCGTGCCGAACGCGACGCCCGCCACGATCGCCGCGGCGAGCAAGACGACGAGTGCACCCCAGCGCGAAACATGCATCCTAGTAGCGGCCGTCGGGATGCAGGAGACGCGCGAGTGAAACGGCGCTGGAGCCGACACGCACCGACGGACCAATCATGATCGTCGTGTCGACGACGAGCACATGTCCTTCGCGGACGGCACGCAACGTCTGCCACCGTGGATCCGCCAGGATCCTGGCTCTGGACGTGGGCCCCACGAGCACGAAGTCGGGATCGCGATGCAGCAACTCCTCGAACGTCACTGATGGCGACGGCGGAAGGAGGTCGTCGAACACATTCTCGCCACCGGCAATCGTAATCAACTCATTGAGATAGCTCCCATGTCCAACGGTCAGCAACGGTGCATCCCACAGCGGCCAGAACACTTTCGGATGCTTGAGCGCTGCACTCGCGGTCCGCACGTGCTCGAGGGTTTTCCGCACGGAGTCCACCGTCGCCACGCCCTTGGCCGAATCGCCAATGAGACGCGCGAGGATCAGCGTAACGCGCTCGAAGTCGCTAATCCTGTCCACGCGGAACGCGGCCGTGGCAATACCGGCCGCACGGAGTCGCCGCGCAGCGTCACGATTGTCTTCGCTCGCATACAGCAGAACGAGTGATGGATGCGTGGCAAGAATGGCCTCGACGTTAGGACGGAGACCGGGGCCAAGGTCCGCGACCTTGCGTGCTTCGTCGGGATAGTGATCGTATGTCGTCCGGCCCACGAGCCGGTCTCCCGCGCCGAGCGCGAAGAGAAGCTCGGTGGTTGTGGGGTTCAACGAGACAATGCGTGGCGTGGGCGCACCCACGGCGAAGGTCTCGCCGAAATCGTCCGTGGCGGACTGCGCGACAGGTACAGCGTCCTTCGTGCATCCGCAAAGTGAGGCGAGCGCGAAGACAGCCGTGAAAATGCAGTGGCGTAAATGCAAGACGGGCACCTCCGGCCAAAGGAGAGTGCCCGTAACGGACGCGTTGCGCCGAAACGGCGACCCGCGTGTCGCCACCAATCCTCCCCCGAGGACCTGTGAACGTTGCGCGGACGAAGTCGTCTCCTGGCTCCGGGCCGCGCCGCCCCGCCTTCCCGACCGTAGTCAGTGGCGTGTGATGGGTGCGCGTACAACTGCCCGTTACAGTGGCGGGGCCGCACCGGTATTGCACCGGTTTCCGTATCCCCGTTCGCGTTGAATTGTTCTGCGAATCTACGCGGGTGCCTGCTCCTGAGCAAGCAGCACATTCAAGCGGGCTTTGAGCGCCTCGCGCCGTGCGCGGTGCTCGTCGGCGGACAACGTCGCATCGGCACGCTCCCAGCGCGCGTCGAGCTCCGCAATCTCCGAAACCAGCAACTGCGTCTCACTTGGCGGCAACGCACGAACAGGCGCAACACGATCACGTCGCGACAAGGCACGCCAGAGTGCCGCAGCCATCAACAGCGCCATCACGCCGGCGAGCACCATGAGCACGATCTCGCGCGTCGCCGCCGTGGTGACAGGAACCGCGATGCGAACCCGCTCGTCCTTTGGCACATCCTGCCCAAGAAAGCGCTTGAATGTGCGCCCCTGCGTGGTCGCCGCCGCCGTCGCGCGAAGCAGTGCTCCACTCACGGTGGCCGCCGGCTCCTCGACGAGCACCTCGAGCACGCTGGTGGGTTGCTCGAGCCCAACGCTCAGCGGAAATTTCGACGCGGGCAGTGAATAGGTATAGCTGATCTGTTTGACGCCAGGACCAAACGGCGCGATGAGTGCGACGCGATCGCCGCGCGCAATGACCGCGTCGGCGGCAACGTCACCTTGCCCTCCACTGAATTTCTCCGCGCCCTTGGGCAGTGGTGCGGTCCAGACGGGAGACAGTGAATCACGTCCAAGCACGGTCAGGGTCGTGTCGTTGGACAACTCCCAGACTTCGACCACATCGCGCATCCCATCGGGACGCGGTGCGGCAATGACGAGATGATGCCCGGCGACATGAAACACCGTTGGCCGGCGCGTGGTATCGAACACCGCAATGGCGCCGTCCTGGCCGCTCACATTGGGATTTCGCAGTGGCGCGGAGAAATACGCGATGCCCCGATACACGGCGGCCGCGAAATACACGGCTTCGTCGTTTGGCGGACGCGTATACCGGATGGAGTACTTGCCATTGGCATCGGTGCGCACCGAATCGACCGCGCCGGAGCTATCCTGGCCAACGCGATGCAGCGTGACCATCACCCCCGGCACGGGCGCCTGCACCGTGTCGCGCGGAGTATCGACGCGGCCGCTGACCGAGGCATTTGTGGCCGGTCCGCGCTGCGCGAACGCCGTCGGCGCCAGAAGCAGTACGACGACGGGCACGGTGATCCAACGCGTCCACATTCTAGGGATTGAACTTTCCAAAATCTTCCGGACGCAGGAGCTCCAGGTAGCGCTTCAATTGCTCGGCACTGAGATCCGCGTCGTTTCGAACCTCCGCGGAGGACGACTCCACCTGGCCGGGGTTCGTGCCGGTATCGTCATCATCCGCCGAATCGTCTACTTCGTCGGCGTCGACCAGCAGCTCCTCGGCCGCGAAGATCGGCGCCTTGAACCTCAGCGCAATTGCGATACTGTCGGACGGTCGTGCGTCGATGGTCAGGATCACCGCGTCGGCGCGATCGAGATGCAATTCGGCGATGTACGTTCGATCCTCCACGCGGGTGATCTGCACGCGCCGGAGCGTTGCACCCATTCCGACGATGATGCTTCGCACGAGATCGTGGGTGAACGGCCGCGGGCGGACGATGTTGTGGACCTTTTCAAAGATCGACGCGGCCTCGGCTGTGCCAATCCAGATTGGCAGCACACGTGTGCCGTCCTTCTCCTGAAGAACCACGACACACGCGTCCGAGGCGCTATCGCGACCGAGTCGGGACACGAAGACTTCGACCATGCTGAATAGTAGCCCACACCGGGCGCGTTGGACACGGCGCCCGGGCAGGGTACTGGACAAACGCTATGCGCGCGCCGCCTTCTTGAGCGCGGCAGCCTTGTCGGTGCGCTCCCAGGTGAACAGGGTGCGGCCCGACTTGCCACTGCCCACCTTTTCCGGCGTGCGGCCAAAGTGCCCGTACGCAGACGTCGCGCCATAAATGGGCTTCCGGAGGTCGAGCGCGGTGGTGATACCCTTTGGCGTCAGGTCGAAGTTCGCACTCACGGCCTCGAGAATTCGCGCTTCCGGAACGGTGGACGTGCCAAAGGTGTCGACACGAACGGATACTGGCTCCGCGACACCAATGGCATACGCCACCTGCACCTCGCACCGACGGGCAAGGCCGGCCGCGACAACGTTCTTGGCCACCCAGCGGGCCGCGTAACAGGCCGAACGATCCACCTTGGAGGGATCCTTACCGCTGAAGGCGCCGCCGCCGTGACGACCCATGCCACCGTATGTGTCCACGATGATCTTTCGCCCCGTCAGACCGCAATCACCCTGCGGACCACCGATCACGAAGCGGCCGGTGGGGTTGATGTGGTACGTGGGCTTCCTGGAGCGAAGCTCCTTGGGAATGGACGCTTCGATGACGTCGCTGATGATCGCCTTGTGGATCTTGGCGTTGCTGACGTTGTCGGCGTGCTGCGTGCTGATCACGACGGTATCCACGGCGACGGGCTCGCCATCTTCATACACGACGGTCACCTGTGACTTGCCATCCGGACGCAGCCACTTGAGGTCGCCGTTCTTGCGACGCTCGGCCAGCGCCTTCGTAAGGCGATGGGCAAGCATGATCGGCATCGGCATGAGATCGTCCGTCTCGTCCGTAGCATAGCCGAACATCATGCCCTGGTCACCTGCCCCGCCGGTATCGACTCCCTGGCCGATGTCGCGCGACTGGCGATCGATCGTGCTCATGACCGCGCAGGTATTGCTGTCGAAGCCGAAGCCGGCGTCGTTGTAGCCGATACGGTGAATGGTTTCGCGAACGATGTCCGGCAGATGGACATATGCGTTCGTGGTTATCTCACCGGCAATGACCGCGAGACCGGTCGTAACGAGCGTCTCGCACGCGACTCGCGCGGCGGGATCTTTTTCGAGGAGGGCGTCGAGGACGGCATCCGAGATCGCATCCGCGACCTTGTCTGGATGTCCTTCGGTGACGGACTCCGATGTGAACAGACTGCGATCATGCACGGCAGGTTCCCCACTTCAGTTGGAGAGGAAGAACGAAGGCCCAGCACCATGCTGCCGGGCCCAATTTGGTGGACGGACTGCGAAGGAAAGAAAGCCAATCAACCTGAACCGGGCAACCCGTCATAGAGATAACGGGAATCTCCGATCACATCGGACAAACGACGCGCCAGCTCGTGGCGTGCCTGCTCCGCCGTGACAGCGCGAAGTGCCGCGGACGCGGCGAGCTTCGCATGCGCGTAGGTCACGCTGCGCACAATGCGCTTCACCAGCGGAACGGAGCGCGGCGCCACACTCATCTGGCGCACACCAAGGCCCAGCAGCGCGAACGCCATAAGGGGCTGCGAGGCCATCTCACCGCAGACCGAAACCTCGATATCGCCAAGCTCCGCGACTTCGACGGTCCGCTTGATGAGCCGGAGGACCGCCGGGTGCAGCGGGGTGAACCGAGGGGCGAGGTTCGCATTGCCGCGATCTACGGCAAGCGTGTACTGCACCAGGTCATTGGTCCCGATGCTGAAGAAATCCACGTCGCGCGCCAGCGTATCGCTCGCCAGGGCAGCGGCAGGCGTCTCGATCATGACGCCAAGTGGCACATCCGCGCGATATTCCACGCCCCGTTCGCTCAGCTCCGTGGCGGCTTCGTCGAGCAGCTTGCGCGCGGCCAGGACCTCGTCGAGCGTGACGATGAGGGGGAGCATGATCCGGAGATCACCGTGCACCGCCGCGCGCAGCAGGGCCCGCAGCTGCACCTTGAACATCTCGGGCTGGTCGAGGCACATCCGGATGGCGCGCCACCCCAAAAACGGATTCGCCTCGGTGGGAAAGCCGCCAAGCGGCAGCTTGTCCCCACCAATGTCGAAGGTGCGAATCACCACCGGCATCCCGGCAAACGCCTCGACGACGCGGCGATACGCGCGATACTGCTCGTCCTCGTCGGGCATGGTGGCGCGGCTCACGACGAGAAACTCCGTGCGCATGAGGCCCACGCCCTCGGCGCCACTGCGCGCGGCCGCTTCGGCCTCCTCGGGAATGTCCACGTTCGCGCGGAGTGTGACGCGAACGCCATCCAGCGTCACGGCCGGCAGCGCCGCAAGATCCGCGAGCGCCGCTTCGGCGACTTCTTCCTCGCGCTGGCGCTCATGGTACGCATCGATCTCCGCGTCCGTGGGATTGATGGCCAGCATTCCGGTGCTGCCGTCAAGCACGATGCGCTCGCCGCCGCGCAGCTCCGTCGTCGCGTTTCTCAGCCCCACAACAGCCGGCAAGCCAAGCGACCGCGCCAGAATGGCCACGTGTGACGTACGCGTCCCGGCATCCGTCGCAATGGCGACAATGGAATGCCGCTCGAGCTGCACCGTGAGGCTCGGCGTCAGGTCGTGCGTCACGAGAATTGCGTTCGCACCCGCGGGCAAATCGACGGGGTCATGATCCGGAAGACCAAGCAGGAGCGACAACACCCGAATGTGCACGTCGGTCAGGTCTCCCACACGCTCGCGGATCATGGGTGCAGAATGCCGCGCGAACTTCGTGCGCCATTCCAGCATCACGAGGTCGAACGCCTTCTCTGCCCCGATGTTCTGCTTCACGAGCTCGTCGACGCTCCTGGTGAGCTCACGATCGTCGAGTATCGACAGCTGCACGTCGAAGATGGCCGCTTCTTCGGGACCGGCAGTGGCTTCGACACGCTTGCGCAGGTGGCGGAGTCGTTCCTTTGCCCCCTCGATGGCTGCGTGCAACCGCTCGAGCTCACCCGGAACCGCCTCGTCCGCAATGATGCGATGCCGCACGTCGGGCACTTCCCACCGGAGCAGGTGCGCAAACCCGACAACGATGCCTGGCGAGGCGGGAATACCCTGGATCTGCCGGTCCACTAGCGCTCCCCGAACTTGTTCTGGACCAACGCCACCAATGCATCGAGCACGGCGTCGGCGTCGGCGCCTTCGGCCCGCAGATTGATGGTCGCGCCACACTCGGCCGCCAGCATCATGACGCCCATGATGCTCTTGGCATTCACATCCATCCCGTCGCGCGAGATCGTGACGTCACTCTGAAATTTCGCTGAGATCTTGACGATCTCCGCGGCGGGTCTGGCGTGCAGTCCGTTCTTGTTGATGATCTGGACGGAACGTTCAGGCATCAGAAAGCCACCGAGACAAGGGCGAATATAGCGATGAGCACGAGTGCCAGCTTGTAGCCTTCAACACGACCATGCAGCCGCACAAGCAGCAATGCGGCTACCGCGGACGAACCCAGCACGACGCCGAGAAGTGCCACGTGGTGCCCCAGCAGCCTGGCCGCCACGAGCGGCACGGCCACGCCAGCGGTTGCCGCGGCGGCACGGGCGACGTGCTGCGGCCCTTGCCGCAGAACCGGATTCCCCAGCGCCGATGCCACGGTCAGGCCACGCGTCCACCCCACGTACAACCCCCAGGCGCGCAACGCGAAATGCCCGAGGTTGTACAGGATGAGGAAGGTGAACACGACAACAGCCGGAGAACTGCCCAGTCCAAAGCACAGCAATCCCACGAGCGAGCAGAACGGCAGCCATGCTGCCCACACAAGACGGTCTCCAACGCTGCCCAGTGGTCCGCACAGAGCGGTGCGAAACCGTTCAATGCGCTCGGCCGTTACGCCGGACAGCTCGGCGCGTGCAAGCGCACCAACCGCCACGGACGCCAGATACGGGTGCGCATTGAAGTACGCACTCTGCCTGGTCAGCGCTGTCTTGAATGCCTGGCTCTTCACGCCACCGGGCAGTTTCCGCAACGCGGGCTCGACACAGAAGCCAATGCCATTGCCCATCAGCGACTCGTAGTTCCACGAGCCCTGGATGGCGAGGGTGCGCGTAAAGATGTTCAGCCATGTTAACGCCGAGAGCCGGGGAGCCGGCGCCATGGCGGGAGACGTCGCGGCGGTCATCGCATCCCCAACACGGCAAGACCGAGCACCAGGCCACCAACGAAATACCAGCGCGCGCCGCGTGCAGAATGAAAGATCGTCCACGCCGCGGCTCCCGCGACGGCAGACGCGGCACTCACCACAAAGCCTCTCGACAACGACTCACCGAGCGACCATGTGCCTAGCGTTGCCTCCGCTACAGGAAACAGCACCAGAAACCCGACCGCTGTTAGCAGTGAAGCGCGCACCATGTCCCCTGTCAAACCGGCAAGTTGTAAACCAATCACTGCGCCGCGCGAGCCGGCGTCCAATGCCGGCCGGCGCCGACGCGCGAGCCAGGCGATGCCGAGCCTGATCTGCACGAGTGTCAATCCACCAACCCACGCCGTCGCGAGCGCCGCCAGCACGCCAATGGTCAACGCACCGGCCTGCTCCGTGTGCAACGCGCTGGCTATTGCTCCCCCCACCACCGACGCCGAGCCCCACTCCGGATAGCGCGAGGCACCAAAGGGCAGTGTGGCCAGTGCAATGAGCTCCAGCGTAACCCCCACCACGAGTCCCATGGTCGCATCGCCCGCCAGCGCGCCGCCCAGTGTCGCGGCCACGAGTGGGCGCGACACCATCATCTGCGGAAAGCTCACGACGTCGAGACCAAGCACGCCGCCAAGCATGGCCAATGGCAGCAGCTCCGTCACGAGCTCTCCCTCGCGGCAAGCAGCTCATCGAGTGGTACGGCGCGCGCGGCCGGAACGTCCTGCGCCGTTACAACCGCGCCGAGATTGGACAGCTCCCGCAGTGCGCGCTGTTCGTCCGGCGTGAGGAACACGTAGCGCAGGTGCTGCACGCGTCCAGCCCGATGATGGATTCCCCCAACATTGACCTCGCGCACGCCGCCGCCGGCAACCAGCGCGCGCATGGTGGCGATATCCGCCGTGACGAGAATGCCGGGACGTGTCTCGAGACGATATCCGTCGAGCAGCAAGGCCGCAGCAGCAGCCGTGTGAAAGCGAACCTCCATCTCCGGCGGCACACCCATCCTGTACAATTCCTGCTCCCAATCACTTTCCGCAACGGCATCATCAACGAGCACGATGAATGCGACGTCGAGCGGCTGGCCCCAGCCCACCACCACCTGGCCGTGAATCAGGCGGTCGTCAATGCGATTGAGCACCAGCGTCACGCGGGAACTCCATGCACTGACACCGACGCACGTCCCTTTTCCGCCGCAGCCCTGGCCGCCTCGGTGGCATCCGGATTGTTCGAGAGTGCGAAATCCAGAAGCATGGGCAGGTTGACTCCGGCTACGAGCACCCCTCGCTCCAAGTCTCGGAGCACCCGCCGCGCTGCCATCGTACAGCTGCCGGCCTGAAGGTCCGTGAAGATCACGCAGGCGCCCGTTTCACGCAGTGTGTCGCGCAGCAGCTTCTGGATGTCCTCGCCACACAGATCGCGTACCTGCACGGCCACGAGCGCTTCCCCGCGCCCGGTAATCTGCTCCACGGCCGAGACGAGGCCGGCGGCGAACTCCGCGTGTCCCGCCACGACGGCGCGCTTCACGAATTCACTCATGATCTTCGCGCAGGTACCGCTGGATTTCCGCCTTGTCACGCATCTGCTTGATGAGTGCCTCGTTGAACCGCGCAGCCGGATCGATCCCACTCCACTTGAGCAGGTGATGCATCGCAATGACCTCGGCCACGACTGTGATGTTCTTGCCGGGATTGAGCAGAATGGTAATGCGCGGAATGGAGACGCCCAGTATTTCCGTCGTTTCCTCGTCCAGCCCCGTTCGCTCCGCCTCGGCACCCTTCTGCCATTCGAGCAGCTGCACAACGACCTCGATGCGCTTCTGCTGGCGAACAGCGCGGATCCCGAAAATGGACGGAATATCCACGAGCCCGATGCCGCGAATCTCCATGTAATGCTTCTGGAGCTCCGGGCCGCGCCCGATCAGGATGTCGCTCCCTCGCTTCTTGACCAATACCATGTCGTCGGCCACGAGCCGATGCCCGCGCTCGACCAGGTCGAGCACGCACTCAGACTTTCCAATGCCGCTCTGCCCAATAAGCAGCAGGCCCACCCCATACACGTCGGCGAGCGAGCCGTGCATGGTGGTCTGCGGCGCGAATGTATCCTCGAGCCACGGCTTGGCGCGGGCGTAGAACTCGTTGGTCTTGAGCGGCGACCGCAGCACGGAAACGCCCGCCTTGTTCGCTTCCTCGATGACTTCCTCCGGAAGCTCGAGCGACTTGGTCACGAAGAGACAGGGAAACGGAAACGCGAAGAATATTCGCAGATGCTCGCGCCGCGTGGCCGGATCCAGCGACCGCAGGTACGTGACTTCGGTTTCGCCGAACACCTGGATGCGCTCAGCGGGAAAGCGTGCCACGAAGCCTGCCAGGGCAAGGCCGGGACTGGAGATGTCTGCCGCGGTAACCACGCGCGACAACCCGTCCGTGCCCGCCACCTGCTCGAGCTCGAGGAGGTCGCGTAACCGGGCGAACAGCTCGCCAACACGAAGTGGAAGGGCCTTGCTCACGCGATGATCATCCTCGTCTTAACCTTCCGCTAATAACGTGCAGATGTCGTTCGGTCTCCTCTGCCGCCCGCTCCCACGTAAACGTCTCCGCAAAGCGCCGAGCCTGCATACCGAGCCGAGTCACGAGCCCGACGTCTGCCGCCAACGCGGACATGGCCGCCGCCATTGCGCGCGTATCGCCGTGCGCCACGAGGAAGCCGGTCTCGCCGTCCTTGACCGATTCACGAATGCCCGGTGAGTTGGATGCGACCACCGGCGTTCCACACGCAGCCGCTTCGAGGTTGGTGATGCCCCACCCCTCCTTCGGTGACGCGAATACGAGCCCCCACGACCGGCGCAGGAGCGACAGCTTCGCCCCTTCGTCGATACGTCCAAGAAACCGCACGCGTTCACCGAGGTCAAGCGACGCCGCCAACCGCTCGAGTGCCTCACGGAAGTCCCCCGCGCCGGCAAT
This sequence comes from Gemmatimonadota bacterium, assembly GCA_028287285.1. GTDB lineage: Bacteria > Gemmatimonadota > Gemmatimonadetes > Gemmatimonadales > Gemmatimonadaceae > AG11. Next base: position 13,646 of record JAQBPY010000278.1, on the reverse strand, counting down.
CTCGAGTACGGCCGTGGGGTGCGCCATTGCCGCAAAAGCACGAATGACCAGGTGCACGCCCTTGTACTTCTTGAGCCGCCCGAGGTAGGAAAACACGGGCACTGGAGACCGCGTGCCATCCAGGGGCGTATACGCCACCGTATCGATGCCCGGATAAATCACCTCTACCGACGCGCGCGGAATCCCGCGCGCCGCCAGGTCCTCCGCAGTGCTCACACTGATTGCCTCGAACGGAATACCGCGATAGGCGCGGCCAATGGGCCGTTCGGCGAGCCACACCGCGCCGGCGAGTGGTACGGCGAGCTCCTGAAAGGCCGTTCCACCAAACAGGTGAGGCACGAGCGCCATGACCGGCGGTCCGCCCCAGCCCGGCGTGTACAGCGGCACCTTGTTCACATCCTCCACCAGCACATCGAACGCTCGGCTCACGAGCTCGGAGCGGAAGAATCTCCTCGCACGAAAAGGGAACGTGTAGCGCGTGCCCACACGAATCACCTCGATGCCGTCGAGCTCCACGCGCGGCTCGCACCCAGGCCAACCACCACACAGCAACGTCACCTGATGGCCGCGCAGCACGAGCCGGCCAAAAATTTCGTGCAGATGAATCTCCGCCCCGCCCGCCTGGGGATTGTCGCGATCCTGCCAGTTGACGAGGAGCAGCCGCACTACATGCGCCCCATTTTTCGCGCGAGGGCATCGAGCACACCATTCACGAACTTCGCACTCGCCGCGCTACCATAGCGCTCCGCGAGCGTGACCGATTCCTGGATGATGACCTTGGGGGGTGTCTCGCCAATGGTCAGCTCGGCGGCCGCGATGCGCAGCACGCAGCGCTCAATCGCACCGATACGCTCGAGGCGCCAGTTGGTGGTGACCTGAACGAGCTGCGCGTCGATGGAGGCCAGCTGCTGCCCGACGAGACGCACGATGGGCCCCGCGACGGTGCGCTCCTCGGGGGTGATGGACATGTCGTCCCACACCTGCGTTGCCACGCGCGCCAGCTCCTGGTTGCCGCGCATGTCCCACGCATACAGTGCCTGCAGTGCGCGCGCCCGCGCGCGCGTTTCAACCCTCGTCCGAGCCATCGAGCCTTTCAAAGAGGTCCGACATCTCGAGCGCGGCAATCGCCGCATCCCAGCCCTTGTTGCCGAACTCACCACCTGCCCGGGCTTCTGCCTGCGCCATGTTGTCGGTGGTGAGCAAGCCAAACCCAATGGGGATCTCATGATCCCTGCTCGCATCGGCAAGGCCGCGTGACGCCTCACCCGCGACGAAATCGAAATGCGGCGTGTCGCCGCGAATGACGGCGCCCACCACGACGATTGCGTTGTACCGCTCCGTCTGCGCAAGGCGGCGCGCGGCAAATGGAAGCTCCCACGCACCTGGCACCCACACGAGGTCCACGTCTTCCGACGCCGCTCCATGTTTTACAAGCGCTTCCATTGCGCCATCGGCAAGCTTGCTCGTGATCGTGTTGTTGAAGCGGGAGGCGAGCACGGCGTATCGCCGTCCTTCGCCATTGGGAACACCGTTGAATTCAGCCATGAACGTTCAGGACGCGAGGAGGTGACCGAGCTTGTCACGCTTGGTGCCGAGATAGCCGGAATTTTCCGCGTTCTCCGGCTGTACAATGGGAATCCGTTCGTCGACACGAAGACCATAGCCTTCGAGACCGACCATCTTGCGCGGATTGTTGGTGATGGGACGAATGGACGTGAGGCCGAGGTCGAGCAGAATCTGCGCGCCGATGCCATAGTTGCGAATGTCAGGCGCAAATCCGAGACGCTCGTTGGCTTCCACGGTATCCGCACCCGCATCCTGAAGCTCATACGCCTTGAGCTTGTTCAGGAGCCCGATGCCCCGCCCCTCCTGATCGAGGTACACGATCACCCCTCGGCCCTCCTTCTGGATCATCTGCATGGCTGTGTCGAGCTGCCATCCGCAGTCACAGCGCATCGAGTGGAAAACGTCGCCGGTCAGGCACTTGGAGTGCATGCGCACCAGCGTGTTCTCGCCGTCTCCCAGATCTCCATACGAGATGGCCACGTGCTCACGTGTGTCGACGTCGTTCCTGTAGCCGAATACACGCCACGTTCCAAAACGGGTGGGCAACCGTGCTTCGGCAACGCGGTGCACGAGCCGCTCGTTCTTGAGCCGGTGTGCAACGAGCTGCGCGACCGTGATGAACGTGAGGCCGTACGTCTGCGCAAACTCGACGAGCTGCGGTCGCTTGGCCGTGGAGCCGTCCTCGGTGAGGATCTCGCAGATCACGCCCGCAGGAATCTTTCCGGCGAGGCGTGCCAGGTCGACGGCGGCCTCCGTGTGGCCCACGCGCTGGAGCACGCCGCCGTCGCGGGCACGCAGCGGAAATACATGGCCCCCATGACGCAAGTCGCTGGCGACGGAGTGCGGATCCACGATCGTGCGAATGGTCGTTGCGCGATCCTGTGCGCTGATGCCGGTCGTGACGCCAAAGCGCGGCGAGGCATCCACGCTCACCGTATACGCGGTACGATACATGTCGAGGTTGCTCTCGGCCATGGGCGCCAGACCAAGTTGGTCAACCCTCTGTCCGGTAACCGCCAGGCAGATGAGCCCGCCAGCCTTCTTGATCATGAAGTTGACGAGCTCAGGCGTGACGAGCTCAGCCGAACAGATGAGGTCTCCCTCATTCTCGCGATCTTCGTCGTCGGCAACGATGATGAGCTTTCCCGCCGCGATGTCCGCGATGGCCTGCTCTACTGTATTGAATGGCATGGACTTAGGAGTGCCGCTGAACGTATGGACCGACGAGCTGGCGCACGTATTTGCCCAGCATGTCAGCCTCGATGTGGACACGATCCTCGGCGGACAGCGCGCCAAGAGTCGTGTGTGCCGCCGTGAACTCGATGAGCGACAATTGAAGAATACCGGGGCGAGGCAGCTCGTTCACCGTGAGGCTCACGCCGTCCACGGTAACGGAGCCGCGAGGCACCATGAGTGGCATCAATTCATCGGGAAGGCGAACGTCGATCAGGAGTGCGTCCGACACCCGCTCCACGCGGACCACGACGCCGACGTCGTCCACGTGCCCCTGCACGAGGTGGCCACCCAGACGATCGCCAAGACGCATGGCGCGCTCGAGGTTGACGCGCGTTCCAGCGCACCATGAGCCGATGGTCGTTCGTCCCAGCGTGGTGACCACGGCGGCGACGTCGAACCAGCCGTCGCCGGACTCGCGCACGGTGAGGCACGCGCCGTTGACCGCGATACTTTCACCGATGGTCAAGCCTGCGTAGCGGGACGCAATCCGAAGCTCGCGTCCGGCATCCGTGGTCTCGACCCGCTCGACGACGCCAACGTCGTCTACCAATCCGGTGAACAATTCAAATAGCTCCAGCCAAGTTTGTAATGACCGCTGTCGTGCTGAACGCAGTGCCTGTAAACACAGATTCTTCGAGGTGCTCAGGACGACAGGAGTTCGCCCTCCACCCGTGCGTAAACCGTCATCTGGTCATCGCCGAACCGTCGCGAATCGACAATTCGCCAGCGCGGCGCAGCATCAGGTGTACCGGCAGGTGCCCCCCCGAATGCGTGAAGTGCACCGCTGCCGAGTATCACGGGTGCCCGAAAGATAATCAGTCGGTCGGCAAGCGCGTCCCGGACAAATGCCGAGGCAATGCCGCTGCCCCCTTCCACGAGCACCGAGCGAATTTCGGCGGTTCGAAGATCCCTGAGCGCGTCCGCCAGGGACGCAGCACGAATGAGCGTCACGCCCGCCGCCTCGAGCGCTGCCGCGCGAGCGGGCTCCGGAGCCCGACACACCACGAGGGTGCGATACTCGCGGGCCGTCCGCACGAGCTTCGACGTCACCGGCAGTCGCGCCGAAGTGTCAAAGACGATGCGGGCAGGCTGGATACGCGGCGCCGGATCGATTCCGCGAACGTTGAGCATGGGATCATCTGCCAGGGCGGTGCCGATGCCCACGGCCACGCCATCCACGCTGGCTCGCAGGCGATGCACCTCGGCGCGTGCGGCCGCACCGGTGAGCCACGCCTGTTTCCTGGTGTGATCGGCGAGCGCGCCATCGAGCGACATCGCGAGCTTGAGCTGCACGAATGGCCGGTCACACCGGAGTGCGTGGAAGAACGGCGCATTCAATTCCATTGCGCGCTCCGACTCGATACCAACGAGTACGTCGACGCCGCGCGCGCTCAGCCAGTCCAGGCCACCCTGCGCAACGGGATTGGGATCCGCGACAGCGGCGACAATGCGGCAAATTCCTGCGGCGTAAATCGCCTCGCTGCACGGCGGCGTCTTGCCCGTGTGGTTGCACGGCTCGAGAGACACGTACATCGTTGCGCCGCGTGCGGCGTCGCCTGCTACGGCGAGCGCTTCACGCTCGGCGTGCAGTGCACCGTAGCGCGTGTGCCATCCTTCGCCCACAACCGCTCCATCGCGAACGATCACGGCCCCTACCATGGGGTTGGGTGCCACCTGCCCCCATCCGCGCGCGGCGAGCTCCAGCGCGCGGCGCATGAAGGTAACGTCCGCCGACGTGCGGTCACGGTTCGACTCACTCACGTACAGCTCCCCCTCCAACGAGTACGGCGCCAATCACAGTGATCGGCGCCGTAAGGTATTGCCATGCGGTGCAGATCAGAACGCGAGACGAATTCCCGCCGAATAATACTGGTACGACTTGCTGGCCTGGCCGCCGCTGAAGCTGTTGTACGTCTGCACGGTGCCGCCCGACGACTGGCCAATTTCGCCAACGATCTTGAAGAGCGGCAGATTCAGCGAGAGGTCCGCGAAGTAGTTGGAGCGGTCGAGGTTCTGCTTGGTGCCCGGAATGGGCGACGAACCGGCGAACGTGCCCGTCGTGGTTCCGACGATGTCGGCAGTGGACTCATACTTGTCCATGCCGTAACCGGCGGCGAGGCCGAACAGCAGGAAGCTCTTGCTGCCCACGATACGCCAGGCCGACGTCTTTTCCTCGAGGTTGTTGACGGCGAGGGAGTTGTTGCCCGAGATGCCGATGATGGTGGTGGTGGGCAGGTCGCGCTTGAGGTACGTGACGGACACGCCGGGGACCACGATGGATTCCTGGAGAATGCCGACGCGCGCGCCGTACCCAACCTGCACGCTCGAGCTGGGCTTCACGGTCACGGTACCTGACGTCACGTCCGGAACGTACGACGCGCTCACGAGGAGATCGATGCCGCCGATGTTCGTGAGGCCGAGCGGGATGCCGGGGAAGATGCCGATGGCCGCGTCAGCCGTGGGCAGGCCAAGGTACTGGTCCTTGGTAGGCAGCGTGCTGCGCTGCGCGCCGCTGGGGCTCTGCGTAAAGTTCTGCACCTGCGGCAGCGAGCTCTGAAGCACGTTTGCGCGAACGCCAATGGAGAAGTGGCCAAGTCCGCCCAGCGTGGAACCGGTGCCGAGCGTGGCGTTTCCACCAGCAAGGGCCAGCCCAAGCTGCGGCGCCATGAACTGGAACAGGTCGTATGCTTGCGTGCAGGCATCCTGCGCCGCACGCGTGGCGTTCGGGATTCCGGCCGTCGACGTGCCGGAAGCACACGGTGACGTGGCAAGATCCTGCGCCATGACAGAGCCGAATGCAAACACGGATAGTGATGCTGCAACCAGAAAATTCCTCTTCATGCTCCATCCTCGGAGATGCGCACCTGTCCCGTGCCACGGACAACCTGTCCGAGCCGGTACGATGCAATGTGGACCGACGCGGCGCTGGCCTCGATAGCAGGCGCGCTGGCCGCGTCGGTGATGACGACCATTCCAATACCCATGTTGAACGTTCGGAACATCTCGGCGCGATCTACACCGCCGGCCTGCTCGAGCTGGAGAAAGAGGTTGGGAACGTGCCAGCTCGCTGAATCAATCTGTGCGTCGAGCGTGTCGGGGAGAACGCGGTTCACGTTGCCCGGTAGCCCGCCGCCTGTAATGTGTGCCATGCCATGGATTCGCGCCAATACGGGTTTCAGCGCGGAGAGGTAGGACCGGTGCACCTGCAAGAACACATCGGCGGTTGAGCCCTGCTCTCCCGGAAACTGGTCCGTTAGCGCGAGACCCATACGCTCTGAGACGATGCGACGGGCCAGTGAGTAACCGTTCGTGTGCAGGCCGTTGCTGGCCAGTCCAAGAATGACGTCCCCTGCTTCGACGCGATCCGCACCAAGGATGGCATTCTCCTCGACCATGCCGACGATGAACCCGGCGAGATCATAATCGGGGGGCGTGTAGATGCCCGGCATCTCGGCCGTCTCACCACCCACGAGCGAACATCCGTTCTCGCGGCAGCCCGCGGCGATTCCACGCACCACCGCCTCCACCACTTCGGGCACCAGCCTGCCCGCCGCGAAGTAGTCCAGGAAAAACAGCGGATGCGCACCCTGCACCAGGATGTCGTTCACGCAGTGGTTCACCAGGTCGTGGCCCACCGTATCATGCCGGTCTGCCTCGATGGCGACACGCAGCTTGGTGCCCACGCCGTCGGCGCTTGCGACGAGAACGGGGCGCTGCGCCTCGGCGGGAATGCGAAACATTCCGCCAAAACCGCCAAACGCGCCGCGCGCACCCGCCGTGAACGTGGATTCCACTACGCTCCGGATGCGGCGCTTCACATCGTCGGACCGGTCGATATCCACGCCCGACGAGGCATAGTCGAGGCCCTCGTTTTCCGTCACGACGCGGCGCCCTCGTCCTCGAACGCGACGAGACGGCGGAACTCCGCGACGCGCGCGTCGATGTCGGCGCGGGTGATCTCGAGCAGCCGTTGCGCCGAGAACTTCTCCACGGCAAAAGAGCCCATCGCGGAGCCCACCACGACGGCGCGACGCAGGTTGGCGTCACTCAGGTCGCCGGTCTGCGCGAGGTAGCCCATGAAGCCGCCGGCAAACGAGTCGCCTGCGCCAGTGGGATCGAACACGTCCTCGAGCGGATATGCCGGCGCGAAAAAGATACTCTTGTCCTTGAACATGAACGCGCCGTGCTCACCCTTCTTGATGATCACGATTTTTGGACCGCGATCCATGATCCAGCGTGCCGCCTTCACGAGGTTCGAGCAGTCGGTGAGCTGCCGCGCTTCGCCGTCGTTGAGCGTGATGAGATCGACATGCTTGATCAACTCGATGATGTCGGGCCGGCGGCTCTCGATCCAGAAATTCATCGTGTCGCACGCCACGAGCGCGGGCTTCTGCACCTGCTTGAGCACATCGAGCTGCAGTCGCGGGTCGATGTTCGCGAGAAACACGAACGGCGCATTCTTGAACTGCGCGGGAATCTTGGGGCTGAAGTGCGAGAAGACGCCGAGTCGCGTCTCCAGCGTTTCGGCGGAGTTGAGGTCGTGCCGGTAGCGACCGCGCCAGCGGAACGATTCGCCATCCACCTGCTCCAGCCCGGCCATGTCCACGCCGCGCTTCCGCAGCGGCTCGAGCTGGTCCATGGGGTAATCGTTCCCCACCACGCCAACGAGCTGCACGGGAGAAAGGAGGCTCGCGGATGCGGAGAAGAACGTCCCCGATCCGCCAATGACGTTGTCCACTTTGCCAAACGGAGTCTCGACCGAGTCGAGCGCGACGGAGCCAACGACGAGTACGGGCATTTTTTTGCTGGGAAGACGGGAGGCGGGATGCCGAAACTACATGCGGTCGGGAGCGCTCACACCGAGGAGCGCCAATCCGTTCTTGATGACAAGCTGCGCCGTGCGCGCCAGGAACAAGCGGGCGCGCATGATCTCTTCGGGCTCGTTCAACACGTGCGCCTTGTGATACCAGCCGTGAATCCTTCCCGCGGTATCGTGCAGGTACGTGGCAATGCGATGCGGCTCCAGCGCGTCCGCGGCATTCGCGACCACCGCGGGGAAATCGAGCAGGGCCTTCATCAACTCCGTCTCCTCGACAAGCGCGAGTTGCCCGAAGTCGACGCCGGCACCTGTTACGCCGGCCGGATCAATTTCCCCAACGCGGAAGATGCCCGCCAGGCGCGCATGCGCCATCTGGATATAGTAGACCGGATTTTCCTCGTTCTGCGCGCGCGCGAGGTCCACGTCGAAGGAGAGCTGCGAGTCACCCTTTCGCATGAGGAAGAAATAGCGCACCGCATCGCGGCCCACTTCCTCGATGAGGTAGCGCACGGTAACGTAGCTGCCGGCGCGCTTGGAGATCTTCACTTCCTCGCCGCCCTTGAGCACGGTCACCAGCTGGTGGAGCACGTACTCGGGATAGCCTTCGGGAATTCCGACGCCAAGCGCCTGGAGACCGGCACGTACCCGGGTCACCGTGCTGTGATGATCCGAGCCCTGCACATTGATCGCGCGCGTGAAGCCGCGCTCCCACTTGGTCACGTGATACGCGACGTCCGGCAGAAAATAGGTGAAGGTACCCCCCTTTTCCGCGCTCTTGCGCATGACCCGGTCCTGGTCGTCACCGTAGTCGGTGGTGCGCAGGAACAGGGCGCCGTCCTTCTCGTAGGTGTTGCCGCTGGCAATCAATGCCGCGACCGTTTTGTCCACCCGCCCGTCTTCATACAGCGACGACTCGAGATAGTACGTGTCGAACACAACGCCAAATGCCTGGAGATCGAGATCCTGCTCCTGGCGAAGCGCGGCCACGGCAAAGCGGCGCAGTGCGTCCAGGTCGTCGCCGGCGGCATCCTCCGGATGCTCCGCGACATACTGCTCCCCAATCTCCGCGATGTAGGTGCCGTGGTAGCCGCCGTCGGGAATGGCGAGCGCCGCACCACGCAGCTCCTGCACGCGGGCGCGCGTACTGAGCGCGAGGTTCTCGATCTGGACGCCGGCGTCGTTGTAGTAGAACTCGCGCGACACGTTCCAGCCGGTCCACTCGAGCAGCGACGAGATGGCGTCGCCAAGCGCCGCCTGACGTCCATGCCCCACATGTAATGGTCCGGTGGGATTTGCGCTCACGAATTCCACGACCACCGGTCTGCCGGCACCCACGCCAGACCGTCCGTAGTGCGCGCTTGCCTCGAGCAGGGCTAGCATTCCGCGCGAGACAGTGCCCGCGTCGAGACGGAAATTGATGAAGCCTGGCCCCGCGATTTCGGCGGACGAGATGCCCGCGGCACTCCGATCCAGCGCCGCGATCAGGCGTTCCGCAAAGTCGCGCGGCTTGAGGCCGAGCGACTTCGCGAGCACCATGGCAATGTTGGACGCCCAGTCGCCAAAGGCCGGATCACGCGGCCGCTCCAGGAGCGGCACAATGCTGTCTGGCGCGCCAAGAGAAACCGCGGCGCGAGTCAGCTCGCGTCGCAAGTCTTCGACTCCTGCGCTCACTCGCTCTTGCTCGGCTTCGTGGCCGGAGCCGCCTTCTTCTCGGCAGGCTTGGGCTCGGGCTTGCTGGCTTCACTCTTCGGGGCAGCCGATTCCGTGCTCTTGCTTTCGGCCTTGGGCGCGTCGCTTTTGGCCTCGCTCCCCGACGAGGCCGATGGAGCGGCGGCAGAATCGCTGGCGGATTCCTTGGCGCCGGACTCACCGGACTTGCCGGCGTCCGGCGGCGCTTCTCCGCGATGCGCGTTCTTGCCGTAGTCGGTGAGGTAGAACCCTGATCCCTTGAAGGCGAATCCGGCGGCGGACATCATGCGCTCGGCCGTCTCACCGCAGACCGGGCAAGCGACAACGGACTCTGCGCTCCCGATGCTGCGGTAGAACTTCTCGAACTGGTGACCCTCTGGGCAGCGAAACTCGTAAGTTGGCATCGATGTTGAACTTAGGCTATCCAAAGCGAGCTTTATAGTCTAGCCAAGCGAGCAGCAGCGTACAAGGTCACAAATGTGATATCACTGCGTTGTGTTTCTTACATCCCCGGGCGGTAGTTTCCCCACACGCCGCTCAGTACGTCGCTGATCTCGCCGACACTGGCGCGAGTCCGCACGGCATCGATGATGAGCGGCATCAGGTGCGCACGTGGCGAGTCGTCGTCCACGCTGTAGTTCGACGCCGCGGCGCCAAGGGCGGCCAACGCACTCGAGGTGGCCATTGCATCGCGCGCGCCACGCACCGCCTTCAGCCGGGTTACCTGTTCACGCTCGAGCGCGGAGAAATCCGGCGACGGAAATACCGGGATCTCCGAACCATCCGCGAATTTGTTGACGCCGACGATGGTGGTCTCGCCGCGCTCTACGCGCAGCTGGAACTCGTACGCAGAACGGGCAATCTCTTCCTGGAAAAATCCCGCCTCGATCGCCTTCGCGGCGCCGCCCAGTTCATCCACGCGCTCGAGCAGCGCCATGGCATCACGCTCGATGGCGTCCGTGAGCGCTTCCACGTAGTAACTGCCGGCGAGCGGATCGGCCGTGAGCGCGGCCCCACTCTCATACCCCACGATCTGCTGCGTGCGAAGTGCCAGCGTGGCCGCTTCGGCGGTGGGCAGCGAAAGGGCCTCGTCGTAGCCGTTCGTATGGAGTGATTGTGTGCCCCCCAGGACCGCGGACAGCGCCTGCACCGTGACCCGTACGACGTTGTTGAGTGGTTGCTGCGCCTGCAGCGTCACGCCCCCCGTCTGGGTATGGAAGCGGAGACGGCAACTCGCGTCGCCTGCATTGAAGCGGTCGCGCATGAGCCGCGAATACATGCGGCGCGCCGCACGAAATTTCGCTACCTCCTCGAACAGGTCGTTGTGCGCCGCGAAAAAAAATGACAGGCGGGGCGCAAAGTGATCCACCGCGAGCCCCGCGCGAATGGCGCCGGCCACGTACTCCATCGCATCGGCGAACGTGAATGCGAGCTCCTGCACCGCCGTCGCACCCGCTTCGCGAATGTGATACCCGGAGATGGAGATGGGATTCCAGCTCTGCACGTCCTCCGCGCAGAACCGAAAGATTTCCGAGATCAGCGCGAGCGACGGCGCAGGCGGATAGATGTACGTGCCGCGCGCGATGTACTCCTTGAGGATGTCGTTCTGGATCGTGCCACTCAACTTCGAGCGCGGAATTCCACGCTCTTCGGCCACGACGATGTACATCGCGAGCAGCGTGGCCGCCGTCGCGTTGATCGTCATGCTCGTGGAAACCGTGTCGAGTGGAATCTGGTCGAGGAGCACGTGCATGTCCTCGACGGTATCGATCGCCACGCCCACGCGACCCACTTCCCCAAGTGCGCGCGGTGAATCGGAATCGATGCCCATTTGCGTGGGCAGGTCGAATGCAACCGACAGTCCGGTCTGCCCCTTCTCCAGCAGCAGCCTGAAACGCGTGTTCGTCTGCCGTGCCGTGCCGAAGCCCGCGTACTGGCGCATTGTCCACAGCCGGCCGCGGTACATGGAGGGCTGCACGCCGCGGGTGTACGGAAACACGCCGGGGTCGCCAAGCGTGGCGTCGTAGTCAATGGGCGCCGGCCGGTACACGGGCGCGATGGGAAGACCCGAAGGGGAAACAATCTCGTCAGCCATGCGGAAAACTAGCAGATTCGATGCAGCGAAGGACCTGCTTCAGGGCGAGAAAGCAGGTCCTTCGCGATGACCGAACGATGAGACGCTAAGCGGATGCGAGCTCTGCGTGACTTGCGTACGTCGCGTTTGCCAGATCCACGTCACGCTTGCTGCCAATGAAAAGCGGCACCCGTTCGTGCAGCTCGCGGGGCACGATGTCCAGGATGCGCTGCATGCCGTCCGTGGCCGCACCGCCGGCCTGCTCGCAGATGAACGCGAGTGGATTGGCCTCATAGAGGAGGCGCAGCTTGCCACCGGGCGTTTTCTTGTTCGCCGGATAACAGAACACCCCGCCGCCAAGAAGATTGCGGTGAAAGTCCGCCACGAGCGAGCCAACATAGCGCACGTTGAGCGGGCGGCGGTCGCCTTCGAGGCCGCGGTACCTTCGCATGATCTGCTTGGTGCCTTCTTCCCAGAAGCTCTCGTACGAATCGTTCACCGAGAGATAGCGGCCATCGTTGGGAATGCGAATGTTGGGGTGCGAGAGCAGGAATTCACCGATGGACGGATCGAGCGTGAAGCCATGCACACCCTGCCCCGTGGTATACACGAGCATGGTGCTCGATCCATATATCACGTACCCCGACGCCACCTGGCGCCGCCCGGGCTGGAGCATGTCCTCCATCTCGCCCTGCCGCCCGCGCGTGATCTTCTGCACGACGCTGAAGATCGTGCCGACGGGAACGTTGACGTCGATGTTGGAGGACCCGTCGAGCGGGTCGAACATTAGGCAGTACTTGCCACAGCGGAAACCATCGGGAATCTGGATGATGCCCGGCTCTTCTTCGGACGCCATGGCGCACAGCCGGCCACCATGGTCCATCGCCTTGATGATCGTGTCGTTGGCGAAGACATCGAGCTTTTGCTGGATTTCGCCCTGCACGTTGGAGTGCTCGGTGGAGCCCAAGATGTCGGCAAGGCCGGCGCGACGTACCTTGTTCGCAATCATCTTGGCGGCAAGCGCCATGTCGTACAGAATGCCCGAGAGCTCGCCAGTGGCTTCGGGATGCTGGCGCTCCTGCTCGATGATGAATCGTTCGATCGTGACGACCGACGTCGCAGTGTGTTGGACCACGGCAACTCCCGCGAGTGTGATGGGCAACGGTAATGCGCCTATCATCTGAAACTGATGGCTGTACCTGAGTTCGTGCAAGAGCAATTCCACGCCGAATTCATCTTATGACTTCACGATCGAGGTGCCAGGACTGTCCACGTGCGCTGACGTCGATGCCGTCGCGCACGAAGCGCAGCACCACGGTGCCCATCCGGTCGGTGCGAAGGGTGGGAACACCGGCCTCGCGCAATGATTCCATGACACTCGCACTGGGATGCCCGTAGGTATTGTGCGCGCCAACGCTCACGAGCGCGAGTCGCGGATGGACGGCGGTCAGAAAGGCCGGGGTGGTGCTGGTCGAGCTGCCGTGATGGCCCACCTTGAGCACATCGGCATGCAATGCGTCCGGATAGTGCTCGAGGAGCCAGTCTTCCTCGGGCCCTTCCGCATCGCCGGTAAACAGCACCCGTGAGCTCCCAAGGCGGGCCATGACCACGGCACTCGCAAGGTTGGCGTCAGACAGGTGGGCAGCCCACGTGGAATCAGGCGCGAGCTGCGTGAGGACGACGTCGTCGACGACGAGTGAATCGCCCGGACGCACCCGCTGCCACGGAATACGATCCACCTGCGCCTCGGCCAGCGCGGCGCGGTATGGCGGTGTCGTGCCCACGTAGCCTGGGTCAAGAAAACGTGCGGGGCGCAGCATGGAGAATAACGAGGCGGCCCCGCCCACATGATCGGCATGGGGATGGCTCAACACGAAGAGCGCGACGCCGCCACCGCGGTGGGCGAGGTACGGCACCACGGTATTCCTGCCGGCGTCGCCGCCGCTCCAGATCCGGCCGGCATCAACGACGATCCACCGCCCGCGCGAGCTTCGCAGCGCGAAGGCGTCGCCCTGCCCGACGTCGATCATGTGCAGCTCCGGCACGCCACCCACCCGGGGCAACAGCGGCTGGGTGATGATGACGGCGATTCCTGCGACAGCGACGACACGCGCGCGCGCGGGATGTCGTACCAGGCATGCCACGATGAGCGCGATGCTCGACACGGCCGACGCGACCGCGCTCACGACGGTGGGAAATGCAACGGGCGCTGCCCAGGGAATTGCCGCTGCGACCCGGGCGATCGCATCGAAGGCGTACAGC
>JAQBPY010000275.1 GCA_028287285.1 Gemmatimonadota bacterium | reverse complement strand
TGACGCTCCGGAAAAATTGGCGCCTATCATGACGCCATGCGAACACGCCCCCCTGCCTTCGCTCGTCCGCGCCGCGGGCTGAGCATCGTCGAAGTCCTCGTCGCACTCGTCCTCGTAGCCGTCGGGCTGCTCGGTATGGCCGGCAGCACCACCCTGGCTTTGCGGACCACGTTCGACGCCCAGCGCAGGCGCGAGGCCGTCCATCGCGTCGAATCGCGCTTTGCGTCGCTGTCCGCCGCAGGATGCAGCCACGCCGCGGGCGGCTCCAGCACCGATTCCGCAAGGCGGCTCCACGAGGTATGGGCTGTTCACTCGCCGGCTGGCGGGTTCGTGACGATCAGCGACAGTGTCCATTGGATGACGGCACAAGGCGCACGCAGCCTCGCCATCACGAGCGCCATCCTGTGCTGAACCGGCGCGGACTCACTCTCATCGAGCTGCTCGTCGCGCTCACGCTCGCAGCCGTGGTGCTCGGCAGTGCGACCACGAGCCTCCTGAGGCAGCAGCGTACCAACGCCCTCATCCGCTCCTCAGCGAACGCAGATCTGCAGCGCACTGCGTCGCTGGGGGTTCTGGCGAGCCAGCTCGCGCTGCTCGATCCCGCAGACGTGGCGAGTGGACAGGCCCTGGATACGGCCATTCAAGTGCGCGCCGGCATCGCGACCTCCACCAGCTGCGCCGCTGGAATCGGTTTCGCCACCTTCGGGACGGATACGGCAAGCGGAGTGTCCGCTCGGCCAGATGTCGGCGATACCCTCTGGTGGCGTGGGGATACATCGTGGACGCCAGCAGAAATCGTCGGGACCAATCAGGTGTCGTCCGCCTGCCTTTCAGGTGCACCGGTAATGCAAGTGGTTGTGAGACAACGTGATACAATTCCAGTCGACGTTCCGCTGCGTGTCACGAGGCAGACCCGCTACGCCCTCTACAAAAGCAGCGACGGAACCTGGCAGCTTGGCGTCCGGGAGTGGAGCCCGTCGGTGCATGGCTTTGCCGCACCGCAGCCATTCGCGGGTCCGTTTGTTCAGAAAAGCGGCATTCGGCGCACGGGCTTTCGGTACTTCGACGAGTCTGGTGTCGAAATGTCCGGAGCGTCCGTCGACGTCTCGAGAATCGCTCGACTCCGCATCACCGCGCATTCGTTCCTCGACACCCGCGAGCGCGGTCAGGACAGCATTCGCACCGACTCCGTCGACGTCTCCTTTGCTCGTCCACATGCACCCTGAACTGGTGCATTCCCGTCGAGGCAGCGCGCTGATGGTCGCCATCGCCTTGCTTGCCCTTGGCGCCGCACTCCTCGTGGGCTCGTCGGGTGCGGCCCGGTCATCGGCGCGCGCCCAGCGTTCCTACGAGGCCGCCACCGTGGCCAATGGGGAGGTGCGACACGCGTTGGCGGAGGCGCTGGCCGGTTGGGGAGGTGCAGATGATTCGCTGGCTGTCGGCTCGAGCAGAGAAGCGTCCGTCGGAGGAGGGCCAAAGGTGCGAGAGACATTGCGTGTGACCAGGCTTGCCGATCGTCGGTGGGTCATCGAGGTCGACTGTCGGGTGGGGCCGGATTCTGCGCCGTTGGCCAGGCGTCGCCTGCAGCTCGTCGTGGAAAGGCCCACCGTGCTCGACACGGCGGCTCGTCCGGCGCCGCCACTGCCTATTCGCCGGTGGGCTCTTGCCGACTTGTACTAGGGGTGTGACCCTCGTCACCCCCACTGTACCCACCCCGATGTTACCATCTGCCCGGTCCGGTCGTGTGTTCGGTACGGCGACCGGATGTACGGTCACCTTGCCTGAACTCATGAGTAGAAAATGCAGGTCGCTTTGCATGTAAGTGCAAGCAAGAGCGATTTATAGGGCGCCTCGCTTAAAGCCTATTGACAAGTGTCCCAGGGTGACTCATCTTCGGTCGCTCTTCGCCACTTCCACCTCGTTCAACCACACGCGCCGGCCCAAGTTTCCGATCCAGGCCGGCGTCCCGCATCCCCTCCGAACCTCCAAATGGCACTGTTCGGCCGCAGCAAGAAAACCACGGTCGGTCTGGATATTGGGTCAGGGCTGATCAAGGTCGCGGTCATTGACCACTCCAAGAGCGAACCGGAGCTGGTCAAGGTCGCTGTGGTGCCTCTTCTCGCCGACGCTATCGTCGAAGGCGAGATCATGGACCCTGGAATTGTTGCCGAGGCCATTCAGGGCGCCCTGGCGGCGGCGCAGGTCAAGGGGACGCAGGTCGTCACTGCCGTGGGCGGCCGCGACGTCATCATCAAGAAGATCCAGATCGAGCGCGTGAAGGAAGCGCAGGCACGGGAGCTCATGCGGTGGGAAGCAGAGCAGCACGTGCCTTTCGACATGGAGTCCGTCGAGCTGGATTTCCAGATTCTCGACCCCCACGCCGACGGGGTGGAGATGAGTGTGCTGCTCGTCGCCGCCAAGCGCGAGCTGGTCGAATCCAAGATTCGCATCCTGACCGACGCCGGCCTCGATCCCACCCTCGTGGACGTCGATGCCTTTGCGCTGCACAACGCATTCGAGCTGAATTATCCCGATGCGATGTCGGGTGTCGTGGCTCTCGTCAATGTCGGCCATGACGTCACCAACATCAACATTCTCGACGAAGGCGTTCCGATCCTCACGCGCGACATCACGGTGGGCACCCGCCGCTTCCGTGAAGATCTGCAGCGTGAGCGCGGACTGTCGGCGGACGAAGCCCAGCAGCTCCTGCAGGGCTATGATCGCTCCGATCACCTGGACGCGGTGCTCGAGGGGCGTGGCGAGGAAATCGCCGTTGGAATCGAGCGTGCGGCGGCATTCCTGGCGTCGTCGTCGCGGACGGGCGGCCAGGTCCGCGCGGTCTATACCTGTGGCGGCGGCTCGAGAATTCCGGGCCTCACCGACGTGCTGGCCGACCGGCTGCGCCTCTCGGTGCAGCAGGCCAATCCACTCGTGAATCTCAAGGTTCGGGACGGCGCGCTCAGCAGCCTCGTCACCGATGAGGTCGCACCACTCCTGATGCTTCCCATCGGGTTGGCGCTGCGGCAGGTGGCATGAGGGAGCCCGCGCAATGATCGAGATCAATCTTCTTCCGGGCGCTCGCCGGAAATCGAAGCGTGGTGGTGGTGGCGCCAAGTTCGACCTCGGCGCTTCCGTCGCGTCCATCCGCGAGCGCGTGCGCGAGCCCTGGCTCATCGGCTCGGTGACGGTCACGGTGATCGCGCTGGCGGTGGTGGGCGTACTGTATGCCACCCAGTCCGCGCGCGAAACAAAAATCGAGGAGGAGCTCCAGACGGCCGTACAGGACTCCACGCGCTACGCGTCCGTCCTCAAGGAGCGTGAAAAAGCCGAGGCACGCCGTGATACGGTTCTGCGTTCGCTCAACCTCATAAAAGCCATCGACGACGACCGCTTCATTTGGCCACACGTCATGGACGAAGTCAGCCGGGCCTTGCCGCCGTACACGTGGATCGTGTCCCTTGGCTTCACGGGCGCCGGCCAGGCGCAGGTGCCCATCACCACGCTGCAGGCCGCCACGTCCACGGACTCCACGCCCGGCCGGAAGAAGCGGCGCGTGATCAACACGAACATTCCGCGCGACACGGTGCGGCTGCGGGTCGTGGGCAACACGGTCGACATCCAGGCGCTCACGCGCTTCATCCGGCAGCTCGAGGCGTCGGCCTTCCTCGAGCAGGTGCAGCTCGCCAAGTCGGAGCGCGCGAACGACAACGGAAAGGAAGTCACCCAGTTCCAGCTCGACATGCTCTATTCGCGTCCCGAGCCGTCCATGGTCAGGCGCGTTCCGCTCGCCGTGTCGGTGAAATAGATGGCCATTCTTCCGACCAACAAGCGCGACCAGGTGCTCGCGGGCATCGGCTTCCTCGCGCTCGCGCTCGTGGGGGCCTACTACATGTACGTCTGGGATCCCAAGAAAGAAGAGCTGAACACCAGCCAGGCACGTATCGATTCCCTGCTGGTGATCAACCAGCGTGCCAAGGCAGAGCTGGCACAGGGCAAGACGAACGAGCTGAAGGCCGAAGCAGAGCGCTACGCGCAGGACCTCGAGGTCATGCGCAAGCTCGTGCCGTTAGGCAATGAAGTCCCCCTGCTGCTCGATCAGGTGTCCACCGCTGCACGCCATGTGGGGCTCGATATCGCCGACGTACAGCCGCTGCCATTGCTCGCCGGCGACCAGTACGATGCGTACAAGTACCGGTTGAGCGTAAAGGGCGGCTTTCACCAGATCGGCGTGTTGCTCACCAACATCGGGTCGCTGCAGCGCATCGTGGCGCCCATCAACCTCACGCTCACGCCCGCCTCCGTCGATCCCAAGGCGGTAAAGTCGGCGCGGCAGTCGCAGGTCGAGGCACGCTTCGAGATCCAGACGTACGTCGCACGCGCCGCCCTGCCGCCTCCGACGGTCACCAAGGTGCCCGCGAAAGACGTACCGAAGCCGGGGGAGAAATAGTGAAGGACCTCGCGGTCATGCGCCGAGTGGCGCGAGTCGCTGCAGTCGTTGCGAGCGTGGCAGCTGCCGCGCCGCTCGGCGCGCAGATGATTCCCGACATCAAGACGCCCATCGACAAGGCGCACAAGGCAGCCGACGCCACGAATCGGAATCTGTCGGAGCAGACCGGACAGGCACTTCCCGCCAAGCCAGGCACAAAAGCGCCCGCGCCGCAGGCAGGCAAGCCGTCCGGCCCAGCCGCCGGCTCCGTGAGCGTTCCGCCTCCAGCGCCAGGTACCACGGCGGCGCAGCGGTCCACCGCGGCACCGGGCGCCATGGCGCCCGTCACACGCGAGATCTTCAGTTATTCGGCAGACGGCCGGCGCGATCCGTTCTTTTCGCTGATCCTCACCGAAGACCTGCGCCCGTTGCTCTCCGACCTCAAGCTCGTCGGCATTCTGTACTCCACGAGCGGAAGCCGGAGCGTGGCCATCATGCGCGATGTCCTCACGAATGCGCAGTACCGGGTGAATCCCGGCATGACGCTGGGAAGAATGCGCGTGGCGCAGATCAAGCCGCGCGCGGTGATTTTTACGGTTGAAGAGTTCGGGATGAGCAGGCAGGACTCGCTGTTTCTAGTGGATTCCACGAGGGTGAGGATTAAATGAAGCCAGTCATGGCGGTCATCGCTGCAACGGCACTCGTGCTCGGGCTTGGCGCCCGGCCGGCCGACGCGCGCATGGCAGAAGGCGGAGAAGGGAAGGTCACTTCCCTCAGCGTGATTCCCGCATTGGGCAAGGCGGAGATCGTGGTCGGTGTCGCCGGCGGAATCGAAGTGCGTGATTTCACGCTCCGTGGCCCGGACCGCATCGTCCTCGACCTGTCGGGCGTCTCGCTCGGTCTTCCGGCAAATGGGTACGATCACGTGGCGCGTGGCGGGATCACCGACGTGCGGTACGCGCAGAACAAGCCAGGCACGGTGCGCGTCGTGGTGATGCTCACGGGCCCCCACTCGTACCAGATTTCCAAGTCTGATGGCGAAGTGCGCGTCACCGTCAACATCCCTGCCGGCGCGCAGTTCGCCGCGTGGCAGATTGGCCGTGGCCTGGCCGTTGCGCGAAAGGCCGAAGTGGAACAGGCGGGCAAGCCGGCAGGCGAGCCGCTGTCATCCGGTCCCGAGCGTGCCGTCGACCGCGCCGCCGCCAAGGCCCCCAGGACTGCTTCGGCCCCAAAGGAAGAGCGCGAAACCGCCGACATGGCGATGCGCACCAGTGTGCAGCAGGCCCCGCAATCCATCATGCAGCTCGCGCAGGCGCAGCAGCAGCGCTCGCAGCAGCCACGCATCAGCGTCGTCTATCAGGGCTCCGACATCCGCGACGTGCTCGCGGCCTTTGCGGCGTTCTCCGGACGTACGATCATTCCGTCCACCGGCGTAGGTTCCCTCAAGGTCGACGCGGAGATCAAGGACCAGCCGTGGGACGTCGCGCTCCGTGCGATTCTCTCGGCGCAAGGGCTGGCCGCAACGGAAGATGCCGACGGCATCATCATCGTCGATACGCACGACCGCATCGCAGCGAGCGCCGCGACCGAGCAGCTCGCGACGCGCATCGTCCGGCTCAATTATTCCCGCGCAACGCCCGTGGGCGAGCAGATTCGCCAGCGGCTCCTCCAGTGCATTCCATCCGAGCGCCTGAGCGGCGGCACACCCGGCGGTGCAGCGCCCGCCCCCGCAGGCCAGCCGCCAACAGCGGCCGCGCCGGCGGCCCAGCCCACCACGGCCACCGGCGCACAGGGCAATGGATCGGAGAGCTCCGTCTGTCGCGGCCGAGGAAGCGTGAGCGCAGATGAAGTCACGAACAGCATCAGCATCACCGCCCCAGGCAGCGCGGTAGATGATCTGGTCGCATTCGCGAATTCGCTCGACCTGCGCCAGCCGCAGGTGAACATCAAGGCAAAGATCGTCCTGGTGAATCGCACGGACCTCGACGCGCTCGGCATCAAGTACGACCTGGGCTCGCCCCGCCAATTCTTCAGCCAGGTCATCCAACGTGTGGACTCGGCCGGCAATGTCGGCAGCGCGAACGACGCGCCCACCGTTGCGCTGGGGGGCAATACGGTGTCTGCCATCGCGAATGCATCGGGCGACGTGCCCGGCGCGGCGCTGCGCCTCATCTATTCCACGGCGCTTGGCAACTTCGACTTCAGCACGTTCCTCGACGCCTTGCAGCAAGTGAGTCTCCTGGATGTTCAGTCCGAGCCCAGCGTGACGACACTCAATAACCGGACAGCAACGCTGGTGTCCGGATCGCAGGTGCCGTTCGTGCCACTCGTGAGCAGCGGCGGCACGGGAACGTCGTTGACCGGTCCCGTCACCGTGGAGCGCGTCCAGACCGGTGTCACGCTGCTCGTGACGCCCAGCGTGACGAACAACCGGCAGATCATGATGCACGTGGAAGTAACGAACTCCGACGTGAACTTCACGAACAACGGAACACTGATCGACAACAACAACACGAAGAACGACCTGCTGGTTGCCGACGGCCAGACCGTGGTGATCGGCGGCCTCACACAGACAAGCGTCCGCGTCACCAAGTCCGGCATTCCCATGCTGGTGGACCTGCCGTTGATCGGACGCCTGTTCGGCTACACGACGAGACAAGAGCAACGGCGCGACCTGCTCGTCCTCATTACGCCGCACATCATCGATGATGGGCAGCAGCCTGCCCCCCTGGTCAGGCCATAGCATCGTCGTGGAGCACAAGATGAAACGGAATGAATCCCTGAAGCGCTTCATCGCGCTTACGTTGAGCATCGCGGCCATCGTGAGCTGCGACTCGCGATTGCCTACCGAGTCGACAATCAGCGGCGGCGGGAGCCTGGTGGACGATGTCGTGCGCCCCACGGTCAAGTTCAGCCTGTCCGCGGGCACGAACAACACCGTCGACGTGGGCGCCCCCGTCAGCGTGACCGTCACCGCGAGCGACGATAAGGGTGTTGCGTCCGTCACGACGACGATTCGCAACGGCGCCCTCGTGCTCGGTGGCGACACCGTGACGATGAAGCCCGCCGCCCTCACCACCACGCGTGTCATTCCGCTGTCGCTGGTTGGCGTCGTCAACGGCGATCACGTCACCATTCGCACGACGGTGACCGACGTCGGCCAGAACACCAGAATCGATTCACTCGTCATTGCCATCGCCGATACCATTGGCCCCGTCACGACGGTGAATTCCACCAGCGCGGGCAAGGCACTCAAGGGTGGCGATTCGCTCGACGTCCGCCTCACTGCCAGCGACAGCTCCGGCGTCCGGTACGTGGGGTATCGCCTGTTGCTGCCGCGTGCGAGCGACAGCCTCGTGATCAAGGCAGACAGCACCTTTGTACCTGCCGGAACCAGCCCGCGCATCTTTGGACCGGTCTCGTTCAAGCTGGGCCTGGCCGACACGCTCCCCGTTGCCAACTACGTCATCAGCGGCTTTGCGCGCGATGCGTCAGGCCTCAAGGGCACTGGCGCCTCGCCTGTTTCGTTTTCCATCGTCGATCTCAAGAAGCCCACGCTCACCTTCGTCACGCCGATCATTGGCGGAAAGGTGAACGTCGGTGACTCCGTGCTCGTCACCGCAAAGCTGCACGACAACGTCGGCTTGCAGAGCGTAACGCTCTCGGGCGTCTCCGCACGCGGCAACCCCGGCCTCGGCACCGCGGACACGGTGCTGCGGTACCAGCCGGTCATCGCACCTGGCGGGGTCGGATTTCCCAAGGGACTCCGCGATACCACCATCAAGCGCTACCTCAAGATCGCGAGTCCGCTCGATACGCTCACGGATTCGCTCATCGTCGTTGGCATCACCACCGATGCGTCCAACAACGCGGATACGTCGCGCATCAAGATTCGTCTCGTCAGCGGCCCGAACGTCATTTTCATCAGCCCCATTGCGGGTGACAGCGCGACGCGCGGCGCGGGCTTCACCGTCTCCCTTCGCGCCACATCGGCGGTGGGCGTATCGACCCTCGGCTTCCGCGTCCAGGGTGACGTGAACTGGCCGACGCCACTCGATACCACGGTCGTGACGTCGTACGGCACGCCGTCAAAGGACGTGACCTTCGCTGCAACGATCCTGATTCCGGCAAACGCCACGGCCAAATCACAGATCATCATCACGCCCATCTCGGTTGACGCGAACGGACAGGAAGGATCGTCCGCTCCAGGGTTCATCTCGGTGCGGGCCGGCCTGCCGCCTGGACCCAAGGTGCTCCAGTCCATCCAGAGCCGAGTGGAACGCTTTGACTCCGTGACCGTCACGGGGTTGGGCAATGGCATCACCATCGTGGGCTTCGAGCTCCGCGATCAGGCGGGGCTGCTCATCAAGCGCGACAGCGTGGCCATCGCGGCGCCGTTTCCGTCCACCGCCGTCGTGAGCGTGCCGCTCAACCTTCCCACGAGCACACAGGGCAAGCGGGTGTCGCTCACGTCATTCGCCTACGACCTGGGCGGCCGCGTGGGATACTCGGTGCGGTCTACCGCCTCGGCCTCCATCTCCTCTCCTGCCGGCGCACTGATCGATACCGCGCTCGTGGTGTACGGGCAGACCTTCGCGCTGCCCACCTCGAGAAACGGCACGATCGCCGACCTGCAGGTCGACGCATCGCGTGGCAACATCTTCCTGTCGAACATCTCCTTCGGGCGGCTGGAAGTCTTCCAGGCGGGTATTGGCTTCGACCCAACCGGCGTGGTGGTTGGATCGCAGCCATGGGGCATGACCATGTCGCGCACGGCGCCCTTGAAGGACACGCTCTACGTGGCCAACTCGGGCGGCACCAACCTGAGCCGGGTATTCATCGGGGGAACCAACCCCGCCGCGATGAAGGAGGATCTCGTCAATCGCCTCGTGACGAGAGCCTCGTATCTCTTCAAGCTCACCGAAGTGACGGACGCGTCCACCGGCAAGATCCGGCTCACCACCTCGCTTCCGATCCTGTTCTCCGATCGTCCGCAGTACGTCGAACAGGCGGCAAGCGGGCGCCTCTACGTCACGACGAAGCCCACGATCCAGGCGCCGTCGGGAACGGTCAGGTACATGGATCCAGCCGCACCGGCGCCCGACGAGCGGTTCATTCTGGATTTCGCATTTGCCGGCAGTGATCCGAATTCGTGGGTCGTCGCCAACCTCGACGGCGTAGGCGTGATCCCCGCGCCTGCGACGAGCTCCGCGAACGACCAGCTCACGCTCTGCGACCACGCGTCCGGCTCGCTCGCCCCGCCAACGTGCGTGACGACGACGGGGGGAATCCTCGCGACCATCAATGCGCTGAAGGCTGCGGTCCCCACCACCGACGTCGAATACGCGATCAACATCGACTTCAACTCCCTCGGCATGACCGACACCACGTTCGTGGCGGCCAGCGGCGACGGGCAGTGGATCACCTTTGGCGAAGGGCACAAGTCGCCCGTGGCGCGCAACTTCATCCTCAAGGATGACGGCACGGTGCCCAATCGCTTCACCTACGCCTCGGGCTCGCTGAACGTCGTCGACCTGATGAACAACTCGTCGGACCAGATCTTCGGCCTCGCGCTCGACAAAACCGGCGAGACCATCGGCGTGCACGGTACGGAGACTTCGTTCTCCGCGGTCACCATACCGTTCACCCAGCGACTGCAAGGCAAGAAGACGACATTCAGCCAGGGCACCGGCATTGCGTTCCATCCCAATGCGGATGGGCCGAATACGCCACAGGCATCACGACTGGCCTTCGTCGCCTCGGCAAATGGGTCCATCGAAGCGGTGGATATCGCCTACTACGACTACACACGCGGATCCCTGGCGACCAAGTTCAACCTGTATGGTCCGCTGCGCGCGTCGCTGCCGTTCCCGGGCGACGATCCGTCGGTGGTGTTCAAGCTCTTCGGACTGTCGCCAAAGGGGTTGGTCGTCGTGGACGTCACTGCGGCGGACCTGCTGCCCGGACCCTGATTAGATTGAACGGGACAGTTAGACGGTCAGACGGTCAGCTCACTGACCGTCTGGCCGTTTGAGCATCCGACCCACTCGCCTCACTACAAATGCTTCGCTTCACCACCGCCGGCGAGTCGCACGGACAGGCGCTCGTAAGTGTGCTCGAAGGGATGCCCGCCGGGCTTCCGCTTCTCGCTGAACACGTCAACACGGACCTCGCGCGCCGCCAGCAGGGCTACGGCCGCGGGCGTCGCATGCAGATCGAGAAGGACACCGCCAACTTCCTGTCCGGCGTTCGCGCCGGTGAGACCATTGGCAGTCCCATTGCCATGCTCATCGAGAATCGCGACTGGAAGAACTGGCAGGAGATCATGGACCCGGCACCGCGAGACACGGATGCGGATGGCAGCCTGCGTCGCCGGGCTGTCACGCGCGTTCGTCCGGGACATGCAGATCTCACTGGAATCCTCAAGTACGACCGCGACGATGCGCGCGACATCCTGGAACGGGCGTCGGCGCGCGAAACCACGGCGCGTGTGGCCGCGGGTGCCATTGGCCGGCGTCTCCTGGCGGAGCTCGGTGTGAGCGTTGGAAGCCATCTCGTGCACCTTGGCGGCGTGGACTGCGCGAGGATCGCCGAGCTTCCCGACGACTTGAATGCCGCGGCGGACGCGTCTCAGCTTCGCACGCTCGACGCGTCAGCCGAAGAGCAAATGATCGAGCGCATTGATGCTGCCAAGCGCGACGGGAATACCCTGGGCGGTGTCTGTGAGGTGGTCGTACGTGGCCTTCCTGTAGGTCTCGGTTCGCATGTGTCGTGGGATAGAAAGCTTGACGGGCGCCTTGGTGCCGCGATGATGTCCATTCCCGCAGTCAAGGGTGTAGAGATCGGCATGGGGTTCGGCACCACTCGCGTCACGGGAGCAGAAGTCCACGACGAGATCGAGCCTGCACCGGGCCGCACCCGTGCCGGCAATGTGTGTCGTCCCACCAACAATGCGGGTGGCCTGGAAGGTGGAATGACCACGGGTGAGCCCCTCGTCATCCGTGTCGCCATGAAGCCCATCAGCACTTTGATGCGTCCGCTGGGTACTGTAGATGTCGCCACGGGCAGCGCAGCAAAGGCGACAGCCGAGCGTAGCGATGTGACCGCCGTGCCGGCCATGGGAGTGATTGCCGAAGCCATGGCGGCGCTCGTGCTGGCCGATGCGATGCTGGAGAAGTTTGGCGGTGACTCTCTCGGTGAGATCCAACGGAATCTGGATGGCTACCTTTCGCACCTCGCAACCAGGCTCGGCGGCTGATTCCTCCAAGCCGCACATCATCCTCGTCGGGTTGCCAGGCGCGGGTAAGACGACAGTGGGAAAGATCGTCGCACGACTGTTGGGGCGGTCATTTCTCGATTTCGACCTGGAGATCTCCCGTCGCGAGGGAATGACGATCACCGAGATCTTTGCGGTGCGGGGCGAGCCTGTCTTTCGGCAGTTGGAGCGCTCCCTGACCGAAGAAGTGGCATTGTTCGGCAACATGGTGCTGGCACCGGGCGGAGGTTGGGTGTCCCAGGCCGACATTGTCGCGTTGCTGCGCCCCAATGCGACGATGGTCTATCTATTTGTACCGCCCGCGCTGGCGCTCAAGCGCATGGGTCAGAAGACCGCAGGCCGGCCGTTACTCCAGCGACCGAACCCGCGCGGCGAGCTCGAGCGTTTGCTGGAAGTGCGTCGAGTGGTGTATGAGTCGGCAGATCATGTGCTGAGTGTGGAACGCCTTGATCCACAACGAGTTGCGGAAAAGGTCGTTGCACTCGTCAAGACATGATGAGGCCGCTATAATCCGCTTGATTTGCGCGTATGGTTGACGCCCCCACTACCTTAGAGCGAATATCGCGCAGATCACCGACAGATCTGCCGTTCGGCAACAGCATTCTACCAACAATGACGATTCGCGTTCTGGGACCACATGAGAGAGGCCGCTTTGCCACCGACGCCTGGGGGCATTTGCTGGCGCTGTCCGGTGCCGGAGCGCTCAACCCCGCGGAGCTCGAGCAGGTCATCGAGCGGGCGATGCTGCAGTTCGACGGCCGCATTGCGCTGGACGACCTGCGGTCGATGATGGAAGGGGCCGGATTTGATGATCCAGGCACCGCGGCGGATACTCAGACCGTACACTAGGAACATGGCAGCGAAGAAGACCACGGCAAAGAAGGCGGCGGCAAAGAAGCCCGCGGCCGCGAAAAAGGCAGTTGCAAAGAAGGTCGCCAAGACAGCGGCGGCCGGGCGGACGCGCAAGGCGTTCGTCGAGGAGGAGGTGTATCCTGACGAGCCGGCGGGGACCACGTCGCTCGTCATCGTCGAGTCGCCGGCCAAGGCCAAGACCATCGGCAAGTACCTGGGGCGGGCGTATCGCGTAAAGGCCACGGTGGGGCACATCATGGACCTGCCCGAGAAGAAGCTTGGCATCGACATCGATGACGGCTTCGAGCCGGAGCTCGTGCCCATTCCCGGCAAGGAAAAGACGATTGCCGACCTGAAGGCAGCGGCGAAGACGTCGAAGGAAGTGTTCATCGCGACCGATCCTGACCGCGAAGGCGAAGCGATTGCATGGCACGTGGCCGAGCAGATCAAGCCCAAGCGCGGCGTTTCCAACATTCCCGTGCGTCGCGTGCTCTTTCACGAGATCACGAAGGATGCGGTGCAGCGCGCCATTGCTGCGGCGGGCGCCATCGACGACAGGAAGGTCGAAGCGCAGCAGGCGCGTCGTGTGCTCGACCGCCTGGTGGGCTACAAGGCGAGCCCGGTGTTGTGGAAGACGGTCAAGAAAGGCATCTCGGCGGGACGTGTGCAGACCGTCGCGCTCAGACTGATCGTGGAGCGCGAGCGCGAGATCCGCAAGTTCACGCCCGTTGAGTACTGGTCCGTCGAAGCCATGCTGGAGAAAGCAAACCAGCGCTTTACGGCCAAGCTCCACCAGATCGACGGCAAGAAGGCGGAGATCCATAACAAGGCCGAAGCCGATCGCATCCTGTCCGATCTCGAGGGCAGGAAGACGTTCGGCGTCACGGAAGTAAAGCGTCGGGAGCGCCGCAAGAATCCGTCGGCGCCGTTCACGACCTCGACGCTCCAGCAGGAAGCCGCGAAGAAATTGTCGTTCGGATCCAAGCGCACCATGCGCGTGGCGCAGGATCTCTACGAGGGTATCGACATTGGCGTCGAAGGGCAGGTCGGTCTCATCACGTACATGAGAACCGATTCCACGCGCGTTGCCGAGAGTGCGGCGACGCAGGCGCGGGAGTACCTGCACACATTGTTCGGCAAGGAATTTCTGGCGCCGCAGATGCAGCTGTACGGCGACGGCAAGGCAAAGAACACGCAGGACGCGCACGAAAGCGTGCGTCCCACGGATCCCACGCGCCGTCCGGACGATATTCGCCGGTACCTGAGCCCGGACCAGTTCAAGCTCTATCAGCTCATCTGGCAGCGCTTCATGGGCTCGCAGATGGCGCCGGCCGTGTTCGACACGACCACGGTGGACTTCGATATCCCGGCAAGGGAACAGCCGAACATCGGACGTCGCTCGTATCTGTTCCGCTCAACGGGCAGCATCATCAAGTTCCAGGGCTTTCTTGCGCTGTATCGCGAAACGCGCGAAGAGGGCGACTCCAAGGCGCTGGAAGACGAGAACGAATTGCCCATGATCGAAGTGGGCGAGAACGTGCCCGTGCAGTCCATTACGCCGTCGCAGCACTTCACGGAGCCGCCGCCGCGCTTTTCGGAAGCGAGCCTCGTCAAGGAGCTCGAGGCGCAGGGCATTGGACGTCCGTCAACATACGCGAGCATCATCAGTGTGCTGGCCGATCGTCGCTACGTGAACCTCGAGCAGCGTCGCTTTTTTCCCACCGAGCTCGGTGAGCAGGTGGAGAAGGTGATGGTGATGCAGTTCCCCGACATCTTCAACGTCGGGTTCACCTCCGGCATGGAGCTGGAGCTCGACAAGATCGAAGAAGGCGAGCTCGGGTGGCGCGTAGTGCTCTCGGATTTCTGGGGACCGTTCGACAAGTCGCTCAAGAACATGCAGTT
>JAQBPY010000151.1 GCA_028287285.1 Gemmatimonadota bacterium | reverse complement strand
GCACTTCGCCAGCGTATTTCCAGAGACCCTTGAGCTGCTTGATATAGAGCGCTTGGGCATCTGCGCCAAGCGCATAACCGCTTCCCTTTCGGTGTTCGAGTAGCGGACGCCACTCCTCGCTGCCGTAGAAGGCTGTCAGCACTCCGCTGCACTGCTCGACGGTTTTCGGATTGGACGAGATCAGGCGTTTGAGTCCCATGTCGAGTGGGAGCAGCATGTAGAAATCAACGCTCTGGTGTCCCCTTTCAACGAGCGCTTGCACGGTAGTCCAGGGAAATTGCTTTGGCGCCTCCATGTCTGCGAACACGAACGCGAACGCGCGGGGATGAATCCCTGCCATGACATCGCGCACCAGGACGTTCGCATCACCCTGGGTGCATACCACCTGAGATGCCGGGATACGCGATTTCCCTTCTGAGATGCGCCGCTGCACCCTGGCCTGCAGCGCGGCGTGATCCAGGGGATCGAGGTTGAGGAACACCGCATTGGTGAATGAAACAGCGCTGTTTCCCTGTGCAGTAAGCTCGAGCGCTCGCAGGGGAGAGCCATCAAATTCTTGCTGGCGTCCGCGAATGCGGTTCATCCCCGGGCCAGCAAACAAATCAACATAGTGGCGGGATAGCTTCGATTTCGTTGCCAATAGCGCCTGCGGCCCGAACGCGTCGATAAACTCGAGCTTTTCAATTCCCCATTCGCCGTTGTCACGAACGCGAAATCCGTCCCGTCCCGGCAATTCTGGTTGGTTTTCCTTCATCCGGCTCCGGCGTCGGGGTTAGGATCCCCACGAATGTGCTCGATTTGCGGCAATCGCGCCACGTCTTATGGGCAGGCGTCATGTCACGGGAAGATCCGGGAGCTGCTCATCCTGTTCGGCGTCATCTCGCCGGGAAGCATTCGCACGGATCGCGTGACGAAGCGCGAGTACTACATGGATGCCGGCGTTCCGGACTATCTCATTGTCGACGTCGATGCGCGCATGATCGAACGTTGGTCACGGGGGCGAGATACACCGGAGGTGTTGCGGGATCGGCTGGAGTGGCATCCAGTGGGGGCGAGCGCGCCGCTCATCCTCTCGCTGACGGAGTTCTTCGATCACATCCTGGCGCAAATGCAGCTGATCGGTAATCGGGGTGCGCAATAGACATCATCGCAGCGTCCGAAATCACGACGTACTCTCGTCGGCGCGCGTAATGTATCGTAGCTTGTGCGGACATGTCCGACGAGCTTCTGCGTTACGTCACGTCCGTCATCGGGCCCGATTACCGCATAGACGCTGAACTTGGCCGAGGCGGCATGGCCGTCGTGTATCGCGGAACGGACGTGGCCATGAACCGACCCGTCGCGATCAAGGTGCTGCCGCCAGACGTTGCGTTCAATGCCACCGTCCGCGAACGCTTCATCCGCGAGGCGCGACTCGCCGCCGCGCTGAATCATCCGGGCGTCGTTCCCGTCTATAGCGCCGCGGTAACGAAGGACCTCGCCTGGTTCGCCATGCGGCTGCTGGATGGTGAATCACTCGGCCAGCGGATTGAACGTTCGCCGCAGATGCCGATCGATGACGTGCGGGCGATTCTCGCGCATGTGGCTGACGCGCTTCACTTCGCGCACCTGTCTGGCGTGGTGCACCGGGACGTGAAGCCGGACAACATCATGATCGAGTGGGGAACGAACCAGCCAATCCTCACCGACTTCGGGATCGCACGCGCGCAGCTCGGCGATCCATCACTCACGAAACCCGGCGAGGCGATGGGAACGCCCGCGTACATGTCGCCGGAGCAGGCGGCCGGCAACGAGGCGGATGCACGCAGTGATGTGTATGCGCTGGGGGTCGTGGGCTACCGCATGCTCACGGGGCTCCTCCCGTTCACGGCGACGAGCATTCCCGCGATGCTGCTCAAACAGGCGACCGCACCGGCACGTCCTGTGCGCGCAACGCGGCCCGATGTGCCGGAGTGGCTCGAGACCGTGATCGCCACTGCCATGGAGAAGGAGCCGGCACGACGCTACCAAACGGCAGCAGCGCTCCGCGATGCGATCGGCGATATCTCGTCCATCCGCATGGCGCGGGTGCCGCGTCCGTCACCCGTGGTGGAGCCCGCGCCGACCCGGGCGGGACTCTCGCCAGCCATGACGCGGCTGGTGGTCCAGCTGCAGCAGCGGGCGATGGGAAGCGCGGCATTGCTCGCCGTGTGCGGTGTGGTGAATTATCTGTTCTCGCCCGAAACGCTATGGACGCTGTTTGTCGCCATTCTCGTTGCGCTCAACCTGCTCTTCCGTGCACTGAAGGTGTTGAGCGACGGTGTGACGCTGCGGCAATTGTTCGCTCGCCAGCGAACGCTCCCTGAGGCATCGCTCTCCCTCGCGCCGGCAGCCGCCACCGAGGTCCCGGGGCTTGCGGCAGATCCCGACTATGTGATGACGGCACGTGAAGCAGACATGGACGTCGCGGCGATCGAAACGATCCTGCGCGGCCTGAGCTCGATCCGGCGCGCGATGCTGCCGGACATCCCGCTGGTCGTGCGGCCGCTGTTCACGAGCTTACAGGGGCTGGTGCAGGAGGCGGCGCGTTTCGATCACGAACGTCTCCTCGAGGTTCGTGGCTCGGGAATAGTCGCCGGTGGGGGTACTGACGCGGTGCGACTGCGAGCACAGCTCGCTGCGAACGATTACGATCAGCTCGTTGAACACATCAACGAGGCGGGCAGCGCACTGCTGGCATTGCGCCTGGACCTTGCGTCGTTCGCTGCCAGCGGCGCAGCAACGGGAGTAGAAACGGTTCGAACAGCGACAGAGAGAGCCGGAGTGCTGCTGTCGCGGCTCACCAGCTCCGCCCAAGCGCAAACGCGGCAATGATCGCGGCGATGATGAACGCGTACCTGGCGAGACGCGCCAGATGGGCGCGCGCGTCCTGGGTGATACCTACGCGCCTCACATTCTCCAGCGCGGCAGCGAGGTCACGACGCTCCCGGACGAGCAGATCCACATAGCGCTGTACGTGGGCATTCTCGTGCGAGCGCACGTGGCGAAGCAGTTCATCTTCCGTGAGCTCCGGGTGAGGAGAAGGACTGCTCACGGCGTGCGCCTCGCGTCCCTGGCCGCTTCCTCGGCGACGTGCCTCCGAGCGAGTATGCCTTCGTATACGGCATTGAGTGAATCGATCTCGGCGCGTGTCATGTCAGCGGTAATGCCCCGTGGTTCCAATGCCGGCCTGCGGGTGCCATCGTAGCGCGCTGCATAGCCCTCGGCGAAGCCGATACGTGCGGCTTTGCCAGACTCTGTAAACCTCAGCCATGCACCGGCTAACACGAGCGCCGTCAGCACGGACGCGAAGTACAGCATCCGGTTGCTGACCCAGGACTTCGTGCGAGTGGAGGCGTGCGTCTGCCTCCACTCGAGGTCTGTGCGGAGTGCGTCGATCTCGCGCTCCAGGCGAACAATGTGCGCGAAGGCCAGGTCACCGGCATCGCGGCGGGCGTTGCAGGCGAGGACATAGAGATCCTCGCCACTCACGGAGCGGCTGTCGCGCCGCATGGGCATTGGGCGTTCGTCGCGGTCAGCCATCACGTTCCTGCGTGGGTCGGGACGGCGCAAAATCTCGGCAAATGCTGGTGTTTGCGGAAGGGGCGACGGTCGTTGTACTGGCAGCCGGCGGACCACCCGACACCACAGGCCATCACGTTTCTTCCGCACGTTCCCGCTGCTCGGGCGCCTCGTCAGCGGTCGGTCCGGGTGTCTGGGTGTGCTGCATGTCTGGTCAGATTGCAGACCCAGGGCCGCGCGTCAGTTGGCGGCAAGAGCAACCGCCGTCAGCGCGCTCGTCGCGCCATGGCGCTGGCGAGGTCACGCCGGCTGTCGTACTGGAACTCCACGTCCCCAAAGCCGGCCCCCACGAGCGCCCGCCGCAGCGCTCGACGCGTCTGAAATGACTCGATTCGCCCGTTGTACGGAAAGCGAAACTGGCGCCCGAACAGGTGAAACGCCGCACCGTTCACGAGCACGTACGAGCGAAAGACGATGTCCTTCACGTGACGCGCCCGGAGACTCTGCCCGAGATGGTGGACCACGTGCCTGGGCGTGTGATAGGAAATCCAGAGCTGCCCGCCCGGTTCGAGCACACGGTGCGCCTCGCGGACAAAGGCGCCGATGTCCATGTACGGCACCGACACGCGGGCCATGACGAAGCTGCACGAACGATCGGGGACCCGCGTCAGGTCTTCGCCAAAACCCTGGAGATAGGTGCCGCGACCCGACGGATCCATGGCCTCGCAAAAGCGGATCGCCTCGGGGTCGGGGTCGATGCCGACGTACGAGGCGATGCCCATCCGTTCCCACTCCCAGCTCCCACCGCACCCGACATCCAGCACCCGGGCGCCCGCCGGAATGGCCGGCAGCAGGTGCCGAGGGTCGGATGGATTGGACGATACCCGTCGCTCTTCCGCGAAGTATCGCCATTCGTTCCTGAGGAGTGGCTGCTCACCGTGTGTCGGGCACATGCGCCAATATCGAGTTCGACGGCAACTTCCGGTAGTGCGCCCACGGTGCTGCCGTGGCCTAGAACGAGAACCGCATTCCCGCGCTGAAGGCAAAGTTCTGCGTCACGCCGCCGTCCACAGCGAAGGTCGTTGCATCCTGGAAGTTGAACTTCCCGAAGTAGTCCTTGGCCATCAGCCGAATGCCAAGACCGCGCCCCACGGAAAGATCTGCACCCGCGCCCACGTTGCCGGTGAGGTTCGTGGCGGTCGTCGACACGAACGACTGCGAGATGTCGTAATGCGTGCCGCCAACGCCCGCCTGCACGAATGGCGAGAACGTGGTGCCATACGCGTTCGTGATGGGCATGTCGAGCTGCAGGCCGGCATCATAGAGCAGCACGCTGCTCTGCGCGACGGACACGCCGCCCAGATACGGCACGCCAATCTGGATATCGCTGTTCGCGCCCGCGAGGTTGCCGATCATGGACAGATTGGGCGAGACCCGCATGCCGAACTGCACCCCGAACACGGGCGCAGGTTTGTTCGTCACGCTGGAGCCCAGGGGGCCGCTCAGGAAGTTGCCGAACACCATGTAGCCGGCGTACGGCGTCAACTCGAACTCGGAGCTCACGGGCGCCGCTGGCGATGCACCGGCGCGGCCGGTCCGCTGCGCAAAGGAGTTGGCGGGAAGGAGCGTGAACGAGGAAGCGGCCATCAGGCCAGCGAGTGCCAACGACGAAACGCGCATGGGTCTCTCCGAGTGATGCGTCGCAGTTGGGCGCGACGACACCACTGGGAAAGGCATGGAAAAGGCCATCCATACGGTCACGCTAACACGTTGTCAATGAATAACTTGGCGACATATGCACCAGAGCAGCTGTCCTGATTTCAGGACAGCGGGCTGGCGTTACCGTCTCAGAATCTCCACTCGCGAATCACGAACAAGCCGAACTGGCCGCCGCCGGTAAACGTCTGCCCGGCGAGCGTCGGGGTATCCAGGAAATACCTCGGCGCATAGCTCGCGTCGAAGCGCAGCCCCTTTGCGGTGCGATGCGTGATCGTCGCGCCAGGCGAGGTGCACGAGCTGTTCGTGCCCGCGCCCCGCTTGCACGAGAACGCGCCCGGTGTGGTGATGAACGACACGAACGTCTGCGGGTTGATGTACCGGCCCACCTCGAGCTCCGTGCCCTTGATGAACTGGTCGAAGCCGCCCTGCCCGTTGAACACGGGAATGTCGCCCGGCGTGATGTTGAAGACGTCCACGCCAAGGGAGCGCGCCGCGTTGCCCTTGACCTCGTCCAGCGCGACGCCCACGGCAATACCCGCCAGGCGCGTTCCGGCCACACTCAGCAGGTTGCCCTGGCCGCCGCCCAGCGACGTCTGGTCGAACTGCAGCAGCGACGTGGACCGGTCGCCGAACGCGAGGTAGCTGAGCAGGTCGCTCTGCGAGAGCGGCGGCTGCGCATCGCTCTCGAGCGAGATGCGGGGCGCCGTGGCCGTGCCTCCAATGAGCACCCGAATGTTGATGGCCGTGGCGCCAGGCTGCTTGACCTGGTACTCCGCGGTGATCTGCAGCGTGGGATTCAGGTCGGGCGTACCGATGAACATCGCGGACCCGCGCTTGATCTGGAAACGCTTGCTCAGGAACGTGTACTCTCCACGATCGGCATCGACGGCACCGGTGAGCGTGAGGGCATCCCCCACCACGTTCAGGCTCATGGCGCCGTCGGTGAAGATCTCCACGTTCGCATCGCGCGAGCGCACCCAGGTGTTCCGCTCCACGGCGAACGCCACGTCCACGCGAAGGTTCTTGAACATGGGCGACTGCGCGGGAAAGAGATCACGCTGCAGCGCCACCGATGTGTCGACCACGCTGAAGAGCGACGGGTCGTCGGACCCGATCACCTTTTTGCCGCGCGATTCCGGGATATAGATCACGCCGTGCAGCACGGTGACGTCTCCCGTGACATGCGGCGCCGTGAAGGGGCCGGACAGGCTCAGCGCCGCGTCGGCGTGCACTTCACCGGTTGAATTGTTCAGCAGCTGCGCGTCCTCCGCATTCAGCGCGAGCTGGAACGACGGTGCGCGCCAGTCGCCCACGGCAATGTTGCCCGCGACGCGCACCGCGCCATTCGCCGAGCCGGCAATGGAGTCGACGTAGACGGTGTCGCCCGTCATGCGCACCGCCCCATTCACGTGCTGCAGGAAGGTCCCCGTGGCCGCGATCTTGAACTGCGCATCACTCATGGTGATGTTGCCGCGCAGGGTGGGCTTCTTGAACGTGCCGGTCGCGGAGAAATCCCCGAACACCCGGCCGGAGACGTCGGTGACCGCCGCCGTGAATTGCGGAATGAGCGCGATGGGCAGGCTGTCCGACTTCACGGCCACATTGAGCGGCAGATCGAGCAGGCGCGAGCCCGTCACTCCGGAAAGCGCGAGGTCGATAGGGACGGTGCCGTTCACGCTCGCCACCGTGCGGCCCGTTGAATCCACGGCCGCCGCATTCGTGGTCAACTGCCTGTTCGCGTAGGACAGCGTCCCATGTACATCGGGAATGCGCACATCGTTGTACGTCCCCCCGGTGAAATCGGTTTTTCCTTCCACCTGCGGATTTTCCGCCGTTCCGGACACGTGGGCATTCAGTGACAGCCGGCCCGCAAGGGGAAGGTCGCTCTGGAGCAGCTGCGTCACGTTCTCGACGGCGAAGTCGGTGACGTCGAAGTCGAAGTTCGCGACCCCCTTGGTGGGCAGGAGCCCGTTGGCGTAGATGCGCCGGCCAGGCCCGCTCTGCAGCTCGAGGTTCACCACCTCGATGCCACTCACCCCAAATCGGATGGACGATGGATGCGTGGACTTCCAGGTCGTCGAATCAAAGCGGAGCGCGACGTCTGCCAGCCGCAGCTCGTTGCGGGCCGTGTCGAGCGTGAAGTCGCCGTTGAGCGAATAGTCCCGCAGCAGGCCCTGCCGCACGCGGAGCGAGACCGTTCCACTGGGCGCCGTGTAGCCCACGTCGCCGGCAAGGCTGTCGAACACGAATCCATGCGAGGTCACGGTGTCGGCGCGGAGCGTGACCTTGATTGCTCCCGATTTTGACGGCGCATCGGTCCAGGTATAGGCCGCCGAGAGATGCCGGGCGGTATTGCCGAGCAGGGCCAATCCGGTTCCGTTTGCCGAGCCATCCACGGAGAAGCGAGTGACCGAGCCGGACACGGTTCCGTCGGCATGCAGGGAGCCGGCAAGGAGGCCCTTGGTGATGGCGCGCGGCGTATCCACCGGAACCTTGAGCGTCACGGGTGGCGCGTTGGCCACGGCGCGCGCGACTTCCGTCGCGCGCGCGATT
>JAQBPY010000227.1 GCA_028287285.1 Gemmatimonadota bacterium | reverse complement strand
GACGCGAAGGACCTGCATTTGCCCTGAAACAGGTCCTTCGCTGCGCTCAGGACGACAGCGTCTGCTTCGGCCTGAACAAGAAGGCAAAGATCAACAGGATCAGGAATGCCCCCACCGCTGGCACCTGCCAGATCTTCGTCCAATCATGCGTGACCACGCCGTCCGCTCCCGTCGTCGCATAGTGGTTCACCACCATCCCTGACACCGACGCGCCAATCAGGTAGCCCACGCCATTCGTCACGAAGTTGATGAACCCCTGTGCCGCCGCGCGAATCTTCTCGCCCGCGCGCTGGTCGGTGTAGATCTGTCCCGCCACGAAGAAGAAGTCGTAGCACACGCCGTGGAGCACGATGCCAGCGTAGATGAGCCACATTCCCGATTCACTGTTGCCGGCGCCAAAGGCGAAGTACCGCAACGCCCACGCCAGCATGCCCCCCAGCATGATCCACTTGATGCCGAAACGCCGCAGCGCAAACGGCAGCAGCAGCATGAAGCCGATCTCCGACATCTGCCCGAACGTCTGGATGAACGCCGGCTCCGGCGCCTTGATCTCGTTCAGGAAGGGATTCGTGAAAGCGTAGTAGAACTGCAGCGGAATGCAGAGCAGGAACGAGCCAAGCACGAAGATGAGGAAGTCCGAATTCCGGAGCAGCTGCAGCGCATCCAGGCCGAGCGCATCCCGGACGCTGAATGGAGCGCCGGCCGCCTTGGGCGGTGTATGCGGAAGTGCGAGTGAGAACAGGCCGAGCACGATGGACGCGCCCGCGGCGATCCGCATGGGGGTGGCGAGTGCATCGGCGTGCAGCACCTTGCCCACGATGATGCCTGCCGCGATCCAGCCGATGGTGCCGAGCACCCGGATAATGGGAAAGTCGCGCGCCGCGTCGCTCACATTGTGGAACGAGATGGAGTTGGTGAGCGACAGCGTGGGCATGTAGCACAACGCGTAGAGGAGCAGGATGGGATAGAATCCGGCCCACGTGGTCTGCGTGGACAGGTAGTACATCAGGACACCGCCAACGATGTGCAGCAGCGCCAGCAGTTTTTCGCTTGCAAAAAACCGGTCGGCCACGATCCCCATGAAGAACGGCGACACGATCGCCGCGATCGCCATGGCCCCGTAGGCGCTGCCGATTTGCGTATCCGTGAAATGCAGAGTCCGGCTCAGGTAGGTGCCCATCGTGACGAACCAGGAACCCCATACGAAGTACTGCAGAAACATCATCGCCGAGAGACGAGTCCGGATGGCGTTCATGGCTGGAGGCGGGATGGTGGACCGGAAAATTCGCGCGCACAAAAGAGGAAGGCTGCGCCCCGGTGGCACAAGAGGCGTTGAGGCAGGCCAGCACATACTCGAGTCCGCTGGTAATTCAATGGACGGGCTCGCTTCGAGCATGTAACCATTTGCCGCTTCCGGTCGTAATTTCAAACGTTGTCCCTCATCTCCCACCGACTCAACGCGCCAAGCGCGTTCTTCATATGACTTCGCTGAAACGGTCGTCCGCGGTGCCACTATCCCTCGTACCGGCGCTGGCCGCGATTGTCGGCTGCAACCCGGGCCCCCACGTCATCTCGGGGGTCGACCCGTGTCTGCCACAGGTATACCAGGAAGCCGCCTGCCAGTACTCCATCGCGCATCAGGGCTACTACTACAACGGGATGTGGTATCACCACGTCTACGCGATGCCGTTCCTGTACTATCACAACGGGTATTCCGGGTACGTGCGCTCGGGGGGCACCGTGCGGGCGCTGTCGCCGTCGAGCTACTCCGCGCACGTAGGCGCGCCGGCGGGAGGCCGCACCACGGTCGTGCGCGGTGGCTTTGGCGGCATTGGCGCATCCCACGGCTTCAGCGGGAGCTGACATGAAACGCATCGTCAGCACACCGCGTCCCAACTGGCAGTCCATCGTAGAAGACCGCGGCCTCAAATGGCACACGGGCCAGACGCCGTACTGGAGCGAGGACGCCTACTATGAGTTCACCGGCGACCAGATCGAAACGATCGAGCGCGCTACGAATGAGCTCCATGAGCGGTGCATCGAGGCCGTGCAGCACGTCATCGACGAGAAGCGCTATGCGGAGCTGAAGATTCCGGAAAAGGCCATTCCGCTCATCACGAAGAGCTGGAAGGAAGAGCCGCCCAGCGTGTATGGGCGGTTCGATCTTGCGTATGACGGCACGTCGCCGCCCAAGATGCTCGAGTACAACGCCGATACCCCCACGTCGCTGCTCGAAGTCTCCGTCATTCAATGGGACTGGCTCCAGGCCACGCATCCGGGCACCGATCAGTTCAACTCCATCCACGAACGGTTGGTGGACTACTGGAAGTACGTGCGGGGCGACCTGGCGGTGAACTCCGACCTTGGCGCCGTCGTGCACTTCGCATCGGTTGACGACCTCGAGGACGGCATGACCGCGGCATATCTGGCCGAGACCGCTGCACAGGCCGGTCTCCAGATCAAGCTGCTCTCCATGGCCGACATCGGCTGGGACCCGCAGGCGCGCGACATGTGCGACCGCGAGGACATCCGCATCGACACGCTGTTCAAGCTTTACCCGTGGGAGTGGCTGGTGAACGAGCCGTTCTTCGATCACCTCAAGGCCACGGACATGATGCTCATCGAGCCCGCGTGGAAGATGGTGCTGTCGAACAAGGGCATTCTTCCCATTCTCTGGGAGATGTTCCCCGGCCACGGCAACCTGCTGCCCGCCTACTTCGACCAGCCCAACGGCATGTTCGAGTACGTGAAGAAGCCGCTGCTCTCACGCGAAGGGGCGAACGTGACGGTGCACACGATGAAGGAGCACGTGGAATCCACCGGCGAATACGGCGCCGAGGGCTACGTTTTCCAGGAGCTCGCCCCGATTCCCGAGTTCGACGGCAAGCGCCCGGTGATCGGAAGCTGGATCATTGGCCAGGAAGCGGGCGGCATGGGTGTGCGCGAGTCGGACGGGTGGGTGACGGGGAATACCTCGAGGTTCGTGCCGCATTTGTTCAAGTAGTCGGATAGTTGGGACGATCAGGCTCTCCAGAGAACCAATCCCCCACATCGCGAGTATAGATACGGTAGGCCACTCCACACCAAGCGAGCCATCCAATGTTCATCCACGCCGCACTCGCGCTGCTCTCACTCGCCGGTTCTCCAGCGGCGCCAACGCACGCGCCTGTCGCCAAGCCTGTGCCCGCCATTCTCGACACGGCCGTGTTCGCCGGCGGCTGTTTCTGGGGCGTCCAAGCCGTCTTCCAGCATGTAAGCGGCGTCGTGAGCGCCACGTCGGGCTATGCGGGCGGCACAGTCGCGAACCCCAATTACGACCAAGTGAGCACGGGCTCAACGGGGCACGCCGAGTCCGTACGGGTCGTCTACGAGCCTGCCAAGGTGCCGTTCACCAAGCTGCTCGAGGTGTTCTTCTCCGTTGCGCATGACCCTACGCAGCTCAACTATCAGGGGCCTGACCACGGCACCCAGTACCGTTCGGCGCTCTTCTACCAGAACGACGCGCAGAAGACGGCCGTAAATGCGTACATCGCACAGCTCGAAAAGAGCGGCGCGTACAAGGGCAAGATCGTGACGCAGGTCGCGCCCCTGAAGGGCTTCTACGCCGCCGAAGCACATCATCAGGACTACGCCACGCTGCACCCGAACGATCCGTACATCTACTACAACGATGCACCAAAGGTTGCCGCGCTCAAGAAGCAGTACGCGTCACTCTGGACCGACAAGCTCGCCGCTCATTAAGCTGTCGGCCTGAGCAAAGCGAGGGACCTGCTTTCAGTCAGTCAACTGCTTGTCTCGCACCGCCATCATTGTGCCCTGCATGAGCGCGACCACGGTGTCGCGCTCTTTGCCTATGGACCGGAATTCCCCCGCACACACGGTCAACGTCCTGCCCGCCCGCACCACTCGGCCCACGGCGCGAAATTCCGTTCCCGACGCCGGCGCCATGAGGTTCACTTTGAACTCCACGGCCAGCACCGCCGCGCCAGGCTCCATCAACGTGAGCGCTGCGTAACCGCAGGCACTGTCCACCACCGACGTCAGCGCTCCCGCATGCATGAAGCCATGCTGCTGCACGAGGTCATCGCGAAATGACAGCGTGATAATCACCTCGCCCGGCGCTACGCTCTCGAGACGGGCCCCGAGCGTGGCCATGAACTTCTGGCGGGCAAAGCTCGCCCGGACACGCGCTTCATAGTCCGGGTCCCGAACGACATGTGCCATCAGCTGCCGGTGTGAACTTTTGGTTGTGCAGGCACGTCGACAAGGGCGTGCACCGCGCGCACAACGGTTGTCCACGCTTCGGCTTGCGGTGCCACGAGATCAAAGTGCCCCGCACCGGCAACGACGTCGACGTCGGCTTCGCCACCCGCTGCCTTCACGCGCGCCTGGAAATTCGTGCTCTGCGCCAGCGGGACAATTGGATCCGACGCACCGTGTACGAGTCGCACGGGAACACCAATGGGCACCCGCTCCATCGGACTCACGGCGCGATAGCGTTCGCCCACCTTGTCGGGCGTTCCACCCATCAGCGGCGTGACAGCACCGCTGCAGCTGCCGGCGCCCGCGCCATACGCGGCAAGGTCCGTGATGCCCGCGAGACTGATGACGCCAGCGACAGGAAGCGGCGGCATGCTGGACGGGTACAGTCCATTCATCTCGTTCTGCTTGCGTGATGCGGCCCACAGCGCGAGCTGTCCGCCGGCTGAATGACCCATCAGCACCACGCGGGTGAGGTCAATGCGCGGATGGCCCGCCGCGAGCGCGCGAACATGATCAACCGCACGGCCCACATCATCAAAGGTCCCGGGCCACCCACCGCCCACATCACCCACTCGGCGGTATTCAATGGTCCATACGGCAACGCCTTCCTTCACCAGCGCGGCCGCTACCGCCGAGACGTGCTTCATGTCGTACTGCGCTTGCCAGCACCCGCCGTGAATGAGCACCACCAGGGCGACCGTTGCATTGCCGTCATTGGGCAGGCGCAACTCGCCGAACTGGAGAGGCTCGGAGCCATAGGCAATGCGTTGATCGGCCGGCACAGCGGGGCCGGCGCTCAATTCCGAGTATTGGATCATCTTCTTTGTAGGTTGGCTACCGGCACACGCCGTGAGCGCAGCGAGTATCAACAGTGGCATAAGACGCATCAGCGTTAGCGCTGCACGCGGTCTGTACCAGCGCGCGGCGACGTCAGCGCCTGATACACGAGCGTGGGGAATTTCGCCGGCAGGTCCGTGCGATTTGGAATCAGGTTGATCATGAGCACGATCACCAGATGTTCGGCGGGATCGACCTTGTAGGTGCTGCCATACGCGCCGCCCCATCCGAACGAGCCCACGGATGCGAGCCCGTCGGCGCCAAGCTTCTCGACGGTCTGAAAACCCAGCCCGAAACCTTCACCGGGCGTAGCGTACAGTGTGCCGCTCTGGTTGGTAGTCATGAGGTCCACCATCTTTGGTGACAGGTACCGCACGCCGTTCATCTCGCCGCGATTGAGGATCATCTGCAGAAAGCGAGCGTAGTCCTGCGCAGTGGACAACAACCCTGCTCCCCCTGAGAAATTCTTGCGCGGTCCGTCGACATAATCACCTTGCCCACGAGGTCCGTTTACCGCGCGCGCCACGTGGTTGGTGCTGTCGCTCGCGTAAACGGCAACGAGTCTGTCGCGCTTTGCTAACGGAAGAAAGAAATGCGTGTCACGCATGCCAAGTGGATCGGTGATGCGCGTGCGGATGAATTCGTCGAGCGGCTTGCCCGAGGCCCGTTCCACGACACAGCCAAGGATGTCGATGCTGTAGCCGTATACCCATGCTTCGCCGGGCTGTGCGACGAATGGCAGGGACGCGAGCCGCTCCATCGTGGCGCAGATGGGTTCGTCCTTGTCCGCCGTGTACCAGCTGAAACCCGCGGCAGGCCCAAGTGCTTTCGCCGAGTATTGCTGGGCAACGAATGTATCGGTGCCGTAGGATATGCCGGCGGTATGGGTGATGAGGTCCTTGATCGTGATTTGCCGGCGTGCGGGCACCGGCGTGCGTCCTGAATCGCTGCGCAGTGCGACCGTCGTATGCGCATACGCCGGAATGAAGCGGCTCACCGGATCCGATAGTGCGATCTTTCCTTCTTCGACCAGCATCAGGATCGCGGTGCTCGTGAGTGCCTTGGACTGGGACGCGATGCGAAAGATCGCGTTGCTCGGCATGCGCCGGTTGGCTTCCCTGTCGGACCAACCCACTGCGTGTTCGTAGACGACTTTGCCGTCGCGCAACACGAGTCCCACGGCGCCGTTCACGCGACTGGAGTCTACGTACGACTGCATGAACTGATCGATGCGCGCCAGCCGTTCCTTCGAGAATCCGTTTGCCGCGGTTGCCGAGGGCGTCGAGGTCTGCGCGGAGAGCGCGAGCGGGAGCGCGATGAGGAGTGAGCGGGCTCGTTTCATGGTGGCAAAGGTACACCGGCCAAGGTGTATCGCATGTGTACGGTGTACGCAACCGTTGCGTACGGTGTATACACAGATCATGATTGTACGATGTCATCCAACCTGTCCAGGGCGAGCACCTCGCTTCAAACGCGTGATCGTATCAGGGAGGTGGCGTTCCATCAGGTGGATACGGGCGGGCTCGAGGCCTTGTCCGTTCGCGGAATTGCCGCCGAGGTGGGTCTGTCGCCCATGGCGATCTATCGTCATTTCGAGAATCGGGACGCAATCATTGCGGCTCTCGTGGCCGATGGTGTTGCGCGCCTCGAGGAGCGGCTGCGTCAGGCTCCGGATCTCGCCCCGTATGACAGGTTGCGAGCGCTGCTCGAGGCGTACGCGTCGTTTGGCATCGAGGAGCCAACGAGTTACTACGTCATCTTTTTCAGCCGTCGTCCCAGTGATGCGCCGTTCATCGATGAAAACATGTCGGTGACGGCGGCATCGTTCGAGATTTTGCGGGGGGCAGTGGCGGATGCGATCAGCGCCGGCGCGCTTGCGAGGCGCAACTCGGTGGAGGTCACGCTTACCGTCTGGGCGCAGGCGCATGGCCTGGTGTCGCTGTATGTCGCGGGGCGTTTTGGCGGAGGCGAGGAGAGCTTTCGCCGGCTGTTCGACAACTCCATTGCGCTATTGCTGGGCGGACTATCGTCCTGAGAGCGAACCTGTTTGCGTCTCGCGCACGCGTGGGGTTTCCGGATTGAAACAACGGTTTTCCACATCAAGGCAATCCTGATTAAATCCTTCGTAGTTCCTTAAAGGGCGACTCGCCAGGGCTCACTTCGCCTACGCCTGCGGGATGACGATCTTTAACCTGGCCATCCCGCCTGAGCAACGGCCGCGTATCTCCCGACAGGCGCCGTTTGGCAAAAGACGCGTTGCGCGCGAAGCCAACCCGGCGATTTCGAGGGATGTTGAAGGGATTGCTGGTATGTGAAAAAAACCGTTAAGATCTTTGCCTTTCAACTGAGCGTGACGCAGGCGCACGAAAAGAGCAGGTCCTTTGCTTTGCTCAGGACGACTAATGCTTCGTTCAGGCCGACAGCCTACGCGCGCATATAGTCCGGCCGCCACGTCTTGATCTGCTCCTTGATGCCCTTGCGCGTCGCGAGGTTCTCGTCGAGCACCTTCTTTGCCAGCGCCGGCAGCTCCGCATCGGACGCGAAGCGCATGCCAATCAGTTGATCCGCGGTGAACTCATCCAACCGTCCCTGCAGCTCGGCGGGAAGTAGCCGCGCGAGACGCAGCCGTTCCTCGAGACGAATGAGACGATCCTGCACCGCGAGCGGAAAGGCACGCGTATACCAGAACTGTCCCAGGAGCGCGACGGCCATCAGTGCGAGAAGTACGGCGTCGCCCGTTTGCAGGATGATGGCACGCTTCACCGACCACACGAGCACCGCGATGGTCAGTGAGCCGGTGATGAAGTGAAAGCCGGGGACATAGCGGGCGTGATTCTCGGCATTTTGCATTGGTGCGGCCATGATGAATTCTCCATTGAGCGAGTTGACTGCGACTGCTAGGGTTTTCCGCCAAAGATGTATCGCAAGCCTCGGTTGTACGTCTCGGGCTTGTTGCCTGAATGACGCTCGGGATCGATGACACGAAATTCCATCTCGAGTCCCTGATACCCGCGCGCCTGCACCGCCGCGACGAACTCCTTCACGGGCGCCGCCAGCGGCTCCGCCCCGCCAACGCCCACGAACAGCCGCGCATTGATCCGCTTGTTCGTCTTTGCATATTCGTTCTCAACGGTAAAGAGATGACGATTCGCGCTCGTGACGGCGGGGCTCGACGCGATGAATCCCGTAAAGAGACCCGGCTTTGACAGCATCGAGTAGATCGTGAACAATCCACCCAGCGAATTGCCGAGCAGCACACGTTGTGCCGGGTCGGCGCGGTAGTTGGTGCCGATGAAGGGAATGAGCTCCTTTTCGATGAACTCGAGAAAGCGTGGCCCGCCCACCTGACTGGACCCCGACGATGCGGGGCTCAGATCCCAGGCACGCAGTGCATCGTAGTCCGGATGTGCGCCGGGATAGGTCACACCCACGATGATCATCGCCGGAACGTACTTGTCATAGAACAATCCGCCCTGAATGGATGCGAGCAGCTTGAAGTCCCACTGGCCATCCATCACATAGAGCACGGGATACCTTGCCGAGCCGCGTGCGTAGTCGCCCGGCAGGAGTATCTGGATGTCGTACTCTCTCCCCGTCGACGCCGACTTCATCGTGCGCAGGTGGGAACCCGCCACCGTTACGGGCGGAAATGCGCTGAAGTCGACGGCTTGCGCGCGCGCCCTTCCGGGCGGCAGGCTCACCATGGCGACCAGCGCCAGATATCCAGACAATCGCATGTGAATTCCCGTCATTGCGGTAAGTAGTCGAACGAGCGCGCGGTACATCGACAGCTCCACCCTTCAGCTGCGTCAGGCAGGTCCTTCGCTCTGCCCGGAACGACTGG
Organism: Gemmatimonadota bacterium; assembly: GCA_028287285.1. Classification (GTDB taxonomy): domain Bacteria; phylum Gemmatimonadota; class Gemmatimonadetes; order Gemmatimonadales; family Gemmatimonadaceae; genus AG11. Next base: position 1,397 of record JAQBPY010000227.1, on the reverse strand, counting down.
CAGCGTTCAGGAGCTGTTCCGTGAGCGGATAGCTCCCATTCTGCCGCCGCCAGCAGTTCAATGCTCCATGCCTTGCCCAGTCGAGCGGCGTGGAGTGATACTGCTCGTCGCGAACGTCCAGACGCGCCCCGCGCCCCAATAGATCGCGGACGATATCTGCCTGGCCGAACCACGCCGCCACGTGGAGCGGGGTCTCGCCCGCCGCGCCGCGCACATCCACCGGCCAGCCGGCCGCGAGCATCATGCGCACCGCGGCCCGATTGTCATTCCAGAGCGCCTCCACGAGCATGCGGTGCTCGTCGGTGGAAAGCGAGTCCACGAGATTGGGACGTCGTGCCAGCAACGTCTCGAACAATGTGTCATCGCCAAGCAGGCATGCCTGCGCCAGCTTCAGCTCGTCCGGACTTCGCTCCATCAGCAAACGCAGCACGTCGTCGTGTCCGTTCTCCCGCGCGACCACATGCGCCGACTTGTTGCCACCCAGCGTCCAGGTGTAGATCGTGCCGCCGGCGCGCGCGTTGCGCATGGGAAAGCTGTGCGCCGTTACGCGCGTGCGAATCGAAGCAGGGTTCTCATCGAGGTGCCGGCGAACCAGCTCGTACGCACCGAGCGCGGAGGCCATGAGGATGTCGGTGCGGCAGCCGCGGGTGACGAGAAAACGCGCGACATCCTGCCGGTCGCGCAGCATCCACTGCGCCGGCGTGGACTCGTGATCGACGTCGATGGCATTCATGTCCGCGCCGTTGGCGAGCAGGAACTGCGCGACGTCCACGGTGCTCGCAAAGTGCAGCGGCGTCTGTCCGTCACCACCCCGTGCATGCACGATATGCGGATCGTCTGCTACGAGCTCGGCAAGGCAATCGAGCATGCCGAGCCGCGCCGCCGAATGTGCGTCCACGGCAGCACCGCGCTCAATGAGGTACGGTGCGAAGTCGGGCTTGCAGCCGTCGAGAATACCGAAGCTCCCCGCCCACCAGTCGCTCCGGCCATTGATATCCGCGCCATGCGCAAGGAGCAGCTCCACCAGCGCCCGGCTCGAATGCTCGGCGGCGGCAAACAGCACCGGTGAACCGAAGGAGTCGGGCATCGACTCACCGAGCCGTCCGTCCAGCTCCGGATGCTCGGCGAAAAGTGCGCTTGCACGCTCCACGTCACCCGCCCGTACTGCGCCAACGAGCAGAAGGAAGGGGTCGCCATTCGAGTCCATCGGTAGATCATACTGAAAACAGGGTCAAATAGCACGGTGCGGCTCCTGCCCCTTGACATCCGGCCGCATTTGTTGAAATATCAACACAGTTGAATTTTCAACATATAACCTGACTCCCATGTCCATCCCGGCCATGACCGACAAAAGCGAAGCAAACGCCCTCTCCCGCCGCGAACGACAGGTCATGGAC
>JAQBPY010000168.1 GCA_028287285.1 Gemmatimonadota bacterium | reverse complement strand
TTGTTGTAGTACGCGCCCGTGCGATCGCTGATCGCGCGGATCTTGCACCCTTCCTTCACGAGCAGCTCCGCGGCAATTGATCCCACGTTGCCGAACCCCGGGACCGCGACAGTCGTTCCCTGGATCTTCATGCCCAGGTGCTTGAGCGCTTCCTTCGTGACGATCATGCAGCCGCGCCCCGTTGCCTCACGACGTCCCAGTGAGCCGCCCATTTCAATGGGCTTGCCGGTGACCACGGCGGTGACGGTGTGACGGTGGTGCATGGAGTACGTATCCATGATCCACGCCATCACGCGCTCGTTGGTGTTCACGTCCGGCGCCGGAACATCGGAATCGGGCCCGAGCGTGTGAATGATGGAGGCGGTATAGCGACGCGTCAGCCGTTCCAGCTCGCCTACGCTCATCTTGAGCGGATCGCAGATCACACCGCCCTTTGCACCACCAAAAGGCAAATTCACCACGGCGCACTTCCACGTCATCCATGCGGCCAGCGCCTTCACCTCGTCGAGGTTGACACGCATGTCGAAACGGATGCCGCCCTTGGCGGGGCCGCGCGACGTGTTATACAGCACGCGATAGCCGGTGTACACCTCCACTTCTCCGTTGTCCATCATGACGGGAACGGAGACAATGATCTGCTTTTCGGGGTTGCGGAGCACCTTGTACAGACCGGGCTCGAGATCGAGCAGTTGTGCAGCGCGGTCGAACCGGCTCATCATCGCCTCGAACGGATTTTCCTCGTTCAGGAAGCGGTCCTTATCCGGCATGACGATACTATCAGTCGGCAGTCGAAGATCGGTGGCCATGTGGCGGAGAACTCGGGCCGGCTGAGCCGGCGGTTGAAGTGACGGCCTGGCGTGCCGCCAGAACCATCTCGAGACCGTGTCCGAGCACCAACTCTCCGCGCTCGATCACGGCAATCTGGGAAACATACAACAACGGCGCCGAGGCGGGAGGCCAGAGCGGCGCGAGCTTCACCGCGTCTTTCAACGTGCACACGAGGCCGTCGCACCTCTCGGCGTCGGCGGCCAGTCGTAAGATGTCTTTCGCCTCAAAGAGGTGGTGATCGCGAAATGGACGCACATCGATTCGGGCGCCAACGGTACGAAGCTGCGCAAAGAACGCTTGCGGGTTGCCTATTGCCGCGACGGCGACTAAGCGCTTCCCGGCGAGCGTTGAAAGCGCTACGCGCGCATTCGTGTGCGCATCCACCACCGCATCCAATGCCAGATGGCAAACCGCAATGCCCGCACTCGGGAATTGCGCGCCCAATTGGTTGCCTATTTTGTCGGCCTCGTCGCAGGACGCGCTCTTTCGAGTGACGATGATGGCGTCCGCCCTGGATAGCGCACTCACCGGCTCGCGCAGCGGACCTGCAGGCAACATTTCCAGATCATCGCGCCACTGCTCCGCCGACACGAGCACCCAATCCGCGGTTCGCGCAGCGCGGCGGTGCTGGAACGCGTCATCGAGAATGGCGCAGTCTGCACCGTCGGCAAGGGCACGCTCCATGCCCCGTGCACGATCGGGATCGACGACAACGCGCACACCCGGATTCAACGCTGCGTGCACGAGCGGCTCGTCGTTCCCGTATCCGCGCATGATGATGGCCGGACGCGCGCCACGCGCAACGAGTGCAGCGGCCGCCCACGCGGCCAACGGCGTTTTTCCCGTTCCCCCAACAGTGAGATTCCCCACGCTGAGCGCCGGCAGCGCGGCCGTCGATCGCGCACGTGCAAAGCCGCGAGCGCGCACCGCCACGCCTGCGCGAAACACCCAGCTGGCCGGAGCGAGCGCGGTCCTTGCCGCGCGCGCGAGCATGTCCGAGCCATACCAGATCCGTTCAATGGCACTCACGAGCCGCGCACGGAATCGAGCAGCGTCTGGAGCCGCGCGCTGTGCTCGGCGGCCTCACGCGGCGAGTCGGCAATGATGACCGTCGGCGCGCCATAGCTGACGTCGACACGCGCAAATGGTTTGGGAATGAGGAACCTGTCCCAGCTCTTCAACCGCCACGAATGTGAAGCGGCAGCACGGATCGGCACAATGGCTGCACCGGTTCGCTGCGAGGCGACGGCAGCACCGGGCGCAAACACTCGCGCTGGTCCACGCGGTCCATCCGGTGTGATGGCTCCATCCCGTCCGCTGTCGATCTCGCGCATGAGACCAATGAGCGCACGGCTTCCGCCTTTCGACGACGAGCCGCGGACCGTCGCATAGCCCAGTGACTCGGCGATCTGTGCGATGATCTCACCGTCGCGATGCTCGCTGATGACGATGGCGACGTTCTCACCACGGTGCTGCCAGAGCAGCGGCAGCAGTTCGCCATGCCAGAGCGCGAAGATGACCCGCTGGTTTCTCCTTCGCGCCTCGTGCAATGGTTCGTCGTCATGCGGTCGCATGCGCCACGTGGTCGCCAGGGCACGGATCAGGAGCGAGCCCAGGCGCACCGTCCAGCGCACGCGACGATCGCCGCTCATGCGCGCGCGGCTCCGGCCATTTCGAGCGCGATGTCGGCCACACGCCGAGCGGCGCCCGGCTGTCCAAGCGAATCGCGAACGGCGCGGAGCGCTCCCACCATCTCCGCGCGGCGCGCGCTCTCCAGGTCGAGTAATGGCTCGAGCGCATCTGCAACGGCCATCGGCTGCAAGTCGTCTTGCACGAACTCGGGTGCCACGGCGCGTCCTGCCACCACGTTCACCAGTCCGATGAAGGGAATGGTGACGAGGCGCTTGCCGATGGAATACGTGAACGCATCGGTACGATACGCCACAACGAGCGGACAGAGCGCAACGGCCGCCTCGAGTGTCGTCGTTCCACTCTTGCACAGGGCCGCATCTGCAGCTCGCAACAGTGGAAATGATGCAGCATGCACGAGCGGATATGGGCAGCGCTCAGGGGGAATCGTCACGTGCGGCGCTGCACTCACCACGACCTTCAATCCGGGAATACGGCGCTGCAGCTCCTTTGCCGTGGCGACGAATGGATCGAGGTGCCGGGCAATCTCCTGTGCGCGGCTGCCCGGAAACAACACCAGCAACCTGTCGTTGGTACCTATGCGGATCGACGTCCTCGCGGCCTCGCGCGACGGAAGCGTCTCGAGCTGATCGAGCAGCGGATGACCCACGAACGTGGCGGCCACTCCGTTGTCTCGCAGCAACGTCTCCTCGAATGGGAGAATCACGGCGGCACGCGTCACGGTACGCGCGAGCTTGCGCATGCGCTTCGCGCGCGATGCCCACACCTGTGGTGTGATGAAATACAGCACGGGCACGCCGGCGCGCGCCGCGACGCCCGCCATCTGCATGTTGAATCCGCCGTAATCGATCAGCACCACGAGCGCGACTCGGCCACTCTCGATGCGCGCACGCAGGTCGCGCTTGAGTCGCCGATAGTGGAACAGGTGGCGGAGCGGTTCCACCAGCCCGAAGTGCGCAAGGCTGCCCACATGCTCGACGAGCGTTACGCCCGCAGCGCGCATGCGGTCACCACCCACACCCACGAGTGCGTAAGGCGCCCCCGCCTCACGAAGCGCGCGCGCTACGCCACTGCCGTGCAGATCGCCGGACGTCTCCCCAGCGATGAACAGGATCTCACGCACGCGCACCAGGTGTCGCCGGCAACGTTCGTTCGATGTCACTCACGATCTGCAATGCAACCGACAACGCATCACGGCCCTCCTCGCCAGTTACTGCGACGGGCGCCTCGCCCCTGACAGCAGCAAGAAAACTCTCGAACTCCAGCCGCAACGGCTCGCCATCCTCGGCCTCGAGGGGAATGCGCTCCACGAATTGCTCCATCGCCAATGGCGCCATGGCCAGCGCGGCCACGTCGACGTCCCCGCGCAGACGATAGAACTCGCCGTTGCCCGCGCCGAGATCAAGGGAGAGATATCCGCTTTGCTGGAAGATGCGAATCTTCCGCATGCGCTCGCGCGACACGCGCGACGCCGTGATGTTCGCGACGGCCCCCGAATCAAAGGTGAGCCTGGCATTCGCGATGTCCACGAATGGCGTGAGCACCGGTACGCCCACGGCACTCACCGACGCAGCCTTTCCTCCCACGAGTGTGTGCACGAGGTCGATGTCGTGGATCATGAGATCCAGGACCACCGCCACATCCGATCCGCGTGGGTTGAACGGCGCCAGCCTGTCGCTCTCGATGAAGCGCGGCGCGTCCACATAGGGCAACGCGGCGCGAATGGCGCGGTTGAAACGCTCCACGTGCCCGGTCTGGATGATGGCACCATACTCACGCGAGAGCGCAAGCATTGCGTCCGCCTGCTCGAGCGTCGCCGCGATGGGCTTCTCGATCAGCGCATGAATGCCACGCGTCAACACCTGCTGCGCCACGTCGTAGTGTCGCGGTGTGGGCACCACGATGGTGACCGCATCCACCACGTCCAGCAGCGACTCCAGCGTGCCATGGGCGCGAACGCCAAGCTCGCCGGCCACCTGCGCCGCACGATCTTCGCGCGCCTCGAAAAAGCCGGCAAAGTCGGCCCCCAGCATGTCGCGAAGAATGCGCACATGATGGATGCCGAGTCCGCCGGCGCCGATCACTCCGACCCGTACCGCCCTGTGCGCGGTCAGCCGACGACTCCGCGGTTGCTCTGCTCCACGAATTGGATGAGCTCCAGCACTTCAGGATACGGCTTGAGCTCTGTCGCCGCACGCTCCTTTGCCTGGCTGAGATTGAGCTCCGAGCGAAAGAACAGCCGGTAAGCACGCTTCAGCTCGCGAACAACATCTTCGGGGAAATTGTTGCGCTGTAATCCTACGCTGTTCAAGCCGTACAGCTTGATGGGGTTGCCCACGGCCTTCACGTATGGCGGGACATCCTGCGAGATGCGCGAGCAGCCGCCAACGAACGAATACTGGCCGATCTTCACGAACTGGTGCGCGGCACACTGGCCCGCAATGATCGCCTTTTCGCCAACGGTCACGTGTCCCGCGAGCTGCACGCTGTTCACGATGATCGCGCCATCGCCCACATGACAGTCGTGCGCGAGATGCACGTACGACATGATGAAGCAGTTCTTGCCGATGGTGGTCTTGTAGGACTGCGTGGTGCCGCGGTTGATCGTGGAGTACTCGCGAATGGTCGTGCCCTCGCCTACTTCGACGGTGGTATGCTCCCCCTTGAACTTGAGGTCCTGTGGATCTCCGCCAAGAATGCTCCCCGAGCCGACCTTTACATTCGCGGCCAGGATGACGTTTCGCTCGAGCGTGGCACGCGGCCCGATGATGCATCCATCACCGATGCTGCAACGCTCACCGACGATCGCGAACGGTCCGATCTCGACGTTCGCGCCAATGATGGCATCGGCGCTCACGATCGCGGTCGGATGAATGCATGCCGTCATTTGTTGCGCACCATCGCGCTCATCTCGGCCTCACAGACCACTTCGCCATCCACCTTCGCAACACCCTGCATGCGGCACATCATGCCGCGCACCTGCGTCATCTCCAGCTCGAAGCGGAGCTGGTCGCCCGGCTTGACCGGCTTGCGCCACTTCACGTTGTTGAGCGATGTGAAGTACACCACCTTGTTTTTCGGATCGGGAACGGCGCCCATGAGCAGCATCCCGCCCACCTGCGCCATTGCTTCCACGATCAACACGCCCGGCATGATGGGATGTCCGGGAAAATGTCCCTGAAAGAAGGGCTCGTTGATCGTGACGTTCTTGATGCCCACGATGCGCTTCTGTGGCTCCATCTCGATCACGCGATCGACGAGCAGGAATGGATAGCGGTGCGGCAGCACCTGCATGATCTCTTCGATTCCGAGCACTTGAGTCTCCTGCGCTAACGAGGCCTGCAGCGCGCGCACGAACAACACCGTGCCGCGGTGGCTGGGTTTGTGCGCCACGACCCGCGCCTTGAGGCGCATGCCGACCAGCGCGAGATCACCGACACAATCCATCAGCTTGTGCCGGACAAATTCGTCCGGCGACCGTAACTCATTCTCCACGACGTCCGCATCATCGAGCACCACGGCATTCTGCGTCGTGGCGCCCTTGATCAACCCGCGGGCCCGCAGCGGCTCCACCTCCCGCACGAACCCAAAGGTACGCGCAAATGCCAGCTCCCGCGAAAACTTTTCCGGCGTGATGCGCGTCGCGAACTGCTGCCGGCCAATCATCGGATGCGGAAAATCGATGCTGACCTCCAGCTCCAGCGCATCGGCCGGAAACGCCTCGTACACGGATTCGCCGTCCTGCATTCTCACGCTCTGCGTGAGCCGTCCCGTCTGTACACAACCAGGGTGCTCGCGAATTCCCGCGCTCCGAAGCGCATCGAAAAATGGCCCGGCGCTCCCGTCCATGATCGGCGGCTCTGGCCCGTCGATTGACACGAGCAGGTCATCGATCTCCAGCGCCATCACCGCCGCCAGCACGTGCTCCACCGTGTGAACCGCATTGGGCTCATCGCCGAGCTGCGTTCGGCGCTCGGTCAGCACCGCATGCACCGCAAGCGCCCGGATGGGAGCGGCCCCCGCAATATCGCGCCGCAAAAAGCGAATGCCGCTGCCGGTGATGGCCGGATGGAACTCCAGCGCGCACTCCACGCCGAGATGCAGGCCGACCCCGCCAACGCACACTGTTGAATTGATCGTGCGTCGCATCAGCCTGACGTGGGTGTGTCACTGCCTCGAACGAGCCGCTCCAGCGCACGAATCAGCCCAGGAAGCCGGAACATGGCCGCCTGTGCCCTCAGCGCCTCACGATGCGGCCGCGCGGGATACCCCGACCACGTTTCGCCCGCTGGAATGTCGCCAAACACCCCCGCCTGCGCCGCAAGCCGTGCCCCAGTGCCAATGGTATGATGCCCAGAAACGCCCACCTGGCCAGCCAGGATGCACCCATCTTCGACGCGTACCGAGCCGGCAATGCCCACCTGCGCCATGATCAGACACAGCCGCCCTATACGCACATTGTGCGCAATGTGTACGAGGTTGTCGATCCGCGTTCCCGCGCCAATGACGGTGTCGTCGATGCTGCCCCGATCAATCGTGGTATTCGCACCGATCTCGACGTCGGACTCCACGATGCACCGGCCCACATGCGGAATCTTCTCGTGTGCTCCGTTCCGGAACACATATCCGAACCCGTCCGACCCGATGCGCGCTCCGGCATGCACGCGAACGCGCGCCCCCAGCACAGCACCGGAATACAGTGTCACGTTTTCACATACATCGCAGTCGTCACCGATGGCGACCCCGGCACCCACCGAGGTGTGCGCACGAATGCGCGACCGGGCGCCAATGGTGGCGCCGTCACCAATGACGACGTACGCACCCACTGCCACGTCATCGCCAAGCGTTACCCCTCGGCCAAACACCGCCGTGGGGTGAATGCCGGCCACGTGCGGCTGTGCAGGATGGAGCAACGGCAGTAACGACAGCATCGCCTCGTGCGGATTCGCCACGATGACCCGTGCACGTGTCGCACCTGCCGTATTCTCGAGCTCGGGTGACACGAGCAGGACCCCTACCTCGGCCGACGCAAGCAACGGTGCGTACCTCGCACTGTTGAGAAATGCGACGTCCTGCGGACCCGCACGATGCAGCGGCGCAGTGCGCGAAATCGTGGCTGCGCCGTCGCCTGCCAGCCGCCCACCCACCACGCCCGCAATAGCCGAGGCGGTGAGAGCCACCTGGCCCTCACCGCCGCTGTTTCTTTCTGCCCCCAGGGCTTCTGCCACGACTCAGTCGAGCGGCGGCGTAACCGGGCGCGTCACACCAGAAGGCGCCGGGCTCGGTGCACCCGTGGTCGGCTTCGCTGCAGCCGTGGTTCCACTCCGGAGCTTGGCAAGGACGCGGTCCGTGACATTCAGGTTCTTGTCATAGGCCACGATGGGCGAGCCGCCGTCGGTGTTGAAGATGAACGAGTAGCCGCCTTCGATGCGCACGTCCTCGATGGCAATCTTGATACGGTCGAGGATCGGGTTGACCAGCTCACCCTGCCGCGAATTCTGCTTGTCCTGGATCTCCTTCGCGCGCGCCTGATAACCGGCTTCCTTCTGCTGGATCTCCTTGCCCTGCGTCTCGCGCTGCGCGGGAGTCAGGCTTGCCTGTTTCTTTTCGAACGCCGCAACCATCGCATTGAGCGAATCACTCATGCGCTTGATCTCGGCCTGATAGGGTGCCGACTCCTTCGCAAACTGCGACTCGGCCTCGGAGCGGCCCGGTGCCTGCTCGAGCAGCACGTTTGACGTGATGTACGCGAACTTCTGGCCCTGCGCGGACGACTTCGCGCTCAGGCTGGCGACGAGGGAAAGCGCGACGATCGTCGCACGAAATAACGAACGCATGAAAACTCCAGGTTAGAAGAGCTGGCCAAGCTTGAAGTGTAGTGTTCCTGTCTTGCTGAACGGCTTCTTGACGCCGTTTTCCGTCTGGTCGAGACCCCATCCATAATCCAGTCCGAGCGGTCCGAGCGGCGTCACCACGGATGCGCCGAAACCAATGCCGCGGAACAACCGCGTCGGATTGAAGTCGCGCGGGCGTGCCCAGATGTTGCCCGCGTCATAGAACATGTCGATGTTCAGCTGGCCGTTCACACGGAGATCCAGCTCCACCGTGCTCGAGTAGAACGCGCTGCCGTACGACGTCGTCTGCGCTGTTGCCGACGACCCGCCGCTGCAGGACTCGTTGTATCCGGACGGCGTGATGCAGAATTCGCCGTAGCCGCGCAACGGCTCGCCGTACTGCACGCCGCCCAGCGAAAATTTCTGCGAGATGTAGAATCCGCCTGGATCGCCGAATACCGCGCCGCCCTTGAGTCCAAGTGACAACGCCAGCACGATTGGCTCGGACCCGATCTGGCCGCCGCCAAACTCGATGAGCGACGCGCTGTGGCGCATCTCGCCCGTGTACCGGACATACTGCGCGCCGCCTATGAGTCCGTTGACCTGAGCCGACAGCGACTGCTTGCCGCCGTCCGTGGGGAATGGAAGCCCGACACGCGTGTCGTGCTCGAACGAGAGACCAAGCGTGGATCGCGCGCAGGTGACCACGCTGCAATTGATCTGGCTCACGAGCCCGTCATTGCCGTAGCTGACTTTCTCGGCGCCATACGATGCAAAGATCCGCGAGTAGCGCGAGCCGAACAGCGGAAAGCCCACCTGCAGCTGGCCGCCGACACGCGTCTGGCGGCCCACGTCGCTGACGTAATAGCGCGTCTGCGAGTGGTACGCGGTGATCGTTCCGGAGATCTGGCTCTCGCGAATGAACGGATCACTGTACGTCATGCTGAAGTCGTTGATGAACTGTCCGAACTGCCAGTTCACCGAGCCCTTCTTGCACAGTCCGAACAGGTTTGGCTGATCGAAGCCCATGAACCCGCCCACGCCGGCGCCTTGCCCCAGGGACGCTCCGAAATTCACGTTGCCGGTGCGCTTTTCCTTCACGTGGAATACGATGTCCAGGTCGCCCTGATCGTTCGCCTGCTTCGTCTCCGGCACCTCGATGGGGGTCTCGAAGAAGCCAAGGTTGCCGATGCTCTGGTAGCTGCGAACCAGCGCGTCACGCCGGAAGATGTCGCCCGGCACCACGAGAATCTGGTTGCGGATGCACGACTCGTTGGTGACGTCGTTGCCCAAGATGTCCACCCGGTTCACGATCGCGGGCTGCCCTTCATTCACTTCCCAGCGCAGATTCACCGTGGGAACGGAATCCGGGCCCGCCTTGCGGCGGTCCACCACCGGATGGACGCTCGCGTACATGTATCCCTCATTCATGTACGTCTCGCCCACCCGACGCGTCGCGTCGTCCCACTTGGTCTGGTCGAAGTAGCCGGCGTCCGCCTCACCATTGCCGCCAATGCGAAGCACGCTCTTCACGGAGCCCGTGAGGCTCTTGGGCTGTTCGCCAAATGGGTAGAAGCGATGCAGGTCTTCGTTGGAGAACCGGCGCGAGCCCGTCACCTCGAACGTGCCGATCTTGTAGCGGACGCCTTCCTTCACCGTGAGATCGATCTGCGCCTTGCCGCGCTTCCGGTCCACCATGATCGTGTCCTTCACGACCTGGGCGTCCAGGTACCCTTTGGAGGAGTAGAACGCGGGAATACGCTCGCCCACGTCACCGGCGAACTTGTCGGAATCCAGCTCACCCTTGTGATACCAGAGAAAGCCTTCCGGCTTGGTTTCCATGGAGGCGACCACGTCCCCCGCGGACACGCCCTTGATGCCGGAGATGTTCACCCCCGACACCGCGAGCCGCTTGCCTTCGTCCACGCGAAACAGCAGCGACACCTGGCCGTTGACGATCGTCGTCTCCGGCTTGACCACGGCGACGAAATACCCCTCGGACTGATATAGGGAGTCGATGCGCTGGATGGCCTTGCTGATGAGCGCCGGATCCAGTGGACGCCCCGTGAGCAGGTCGATCCGGTCGCGCACGTCGCCGCGCGAGACCCGGTCCGTTCCCGCCACATCCACCGCGCTCAGAAGCGGCCGCTCCTTCAGCGTGAACACGAGCGTGGCCCGCGAGCCATCCGCGAGCGGCTCGCACGTGGCTTGCACATCGTCGTACTGGCCGCTCGCCATCAGCGCCTTGATGGCACGATCGAGCGAGCGATAGTTCACCGGTCCCGGCACCAGGCCGGCGTCGGCACGAGCAGTAACGTCCGTCACGCGCGTGGCGCCGCGGAACGCGATGGAATCAGGAGTTGCGCAGCGCCCCGCACCAGCCGGGGCCTCTTGCGCACGCGCCGTCGCCCCCAGAGCAAGCAGGGCGACGGCGGACAAACAAAGCAGACGTCGCATCACGACAATATAACCTGAGAAAGGCCGGCATGGTCCCCCTTCTAGGACCCCGCCGGCCTCTCAATAGTTGCACCCCTGGCGAAACTAAGCCTTTGCTGCGCTTGACAATACCCGGAATTCGAGCCGAGTGCCGTCTGCGGCGACGTCCACCTCGATCTCGTCGCCACGGGTGAACTCGCCCAGCAGGATCTTGTCCGACAACGGATCCTCGATGTACTTCTGGATCGACCGCTTCAGCGGACGCGCCCCATACGCCTCATCGTAGCCATGCTTCACCAGCAGCTCCGTGGCCTGGTCGGTCAGGCGGATGGTGAGATCATCTTCCGCCATGCGCTTCCGCACGTCCTTCAGCAGCACCGACACGATCTGCGTGATGTGCTCCCGGCTGAGCGGATGGAAAACGATGACGTCGTCCAGGCGGTTCAGGAACTCGGGGTTGAACACCACCTTGAGTTCTTCCTTGACCTTCTCCTGCATCCGCTCGAACGACGTGGTCGCATCACCCAGCGTGAAGCCCAGGCCCCTGCCCTTGGTGATGTCCCGCGCGCCCACGTTCGACGTCATGATCACCACGGTGTTCTTGAAGTCGATCACTCGGCCATAATTGTCAGTGAGATGGCCTTCATCCAGCACCTGGAGCAGGATGTTGAATACGTCCGGATGCGCCTTCTCGATTTCATCCAGCAGGATCACCGAATACGGCTTGCGGCGAATGGCCTTCGTGAGCGTGCCCGAATCCTCGTAGCCCACGTAGCCCGGCGGCGCACCGATGAGGCGCGACACCGAGAACTTCTCCATGTATTCGCTCATGTCGACGCGAATGAGCGCAGAGGCGTCGGCGAACAGGAACTTCGCGAGCGAGCGTGCGAGCTCCGTCTTGCCCACACCCGTCGGTCCGCAGAAAATGAACGATCCGATTGGCCGGTTGGGATCCTTCAACCCCGCACGACTGCGGCGAATGGAACGACTGATTGCCTTGATTGCCTCGTCCTGCCCGATGACGGTCCGGTGAATCTCCTCTTCCATGCGCAGCAGGCGGCTGGTTTCCGCCTCCTGGAGACGCGTGATGGGAATACCCGTCCAGCGGCTCACGATGAACGCGATCTCCTCTTCGCCCAGCACCGGCCGGTGCGACTGGCGGCGCTGCTCCCACTCTTCCTGGCGCTTGCGGATCTCGCCCTGAATCTCACGCTCCTTGTCACGCAGCGACGCCGCTCGCTCGAAGTTCTGGTCGCGCACGGCGGCCTCCTTCTCCGTGTTCACCTTTTCCAGATCGCCCTTGAGCGCAGCAACTTCCGGTGGTGGGGCCTGCGCCGCCAACCGCGCGCGTGCTCCCGCCTCGTCGATCACGTCGATGGCCTTGTCGGGCAGAAAACGGTCGGTGATGTAGCGCTCCGACTGCTTGGCCGCGAGCACGAGCGTGGAATCGGGAATCGTGACCTTGTGATGATCCTCGTATTTCTTTCTCAATCCCTTGAGGATCTCCACCGTCTCATCAATGGAGGGTGGATCCACGACCACCGTCTGGAAACGGCGCTCGAGCGCCCCGTCCTTCTCGATGTACTTGCGATACTCGTTCAGCGTGGACGCACCCACGCATTGCAGCTCCCCGCGTGCAAGCGCCGGCTTCAGCATGTTGGACGCGTCAATCGCGCCCTCGGCCGCACCGGCACCCACGAGCGTGTGCAGCTCATCGATGAAGAGAATCACGTTCTTGTTCTGCGCGATCTCGTTCATGACCGCCTTGAGGCGCTCTTCGAACTGGCCGCGATACTTGGTGCCGGCGATGACGGCCGCCATGTCCAGCGACAGCACCCGGTTGTCGCGCAGCGACTCGGGGCACTCCGCATTGGCGATCAGCTGCGCCAGCCCTTCCACGATGGCCGTCTTGCCCACCCCAGGCTCGCCGATCAGCACCGGGTTGTTCTTCTTGCGGCGCGTGAGCACCTCCATCACGCGCTCGATTTCCTTTGCGCGCCCAATGGTGGGATCGAGCTGGCCTTCGGCAGCAAGCTGCGTCAGGTCCCGGCAAAAGTGATCGAGCGCGGGCGTCTTGGATTTCTTTTCGCCCTTGGGGGTCGCAGGCTGCGGCGGAACGCCGCTCACGGCCTGAGCACCGCCCTGCTGCTGGGGCATCTCGGTGCCAAGAATGCGCAGCGTTTCAGCCCGGGCCGCTTCCAGGTTGACCCCGGCATCCGTCAACACCTGCGCGGCAATGCCCTTTTCCTCCCGAAGCAGACCGAGCAGGAGATGTTCCGTTCCGACGTAGGAATGGCTCAGCTCGCGGGCTTCGCTCATGGCGAGCTCGAGCACCTTCTTGGCACGCGACGTATAGGGGAGATCCGGTCCAGTCGTCTGGGCCGCCTTGCCCTTCTTGACGGTCTCCTCGATTTTCTGCTGGATCTCGTCCAGCTCGACGGAGAGGTTCTGGAGCACGGTGGCGGCGACGCCCTCCCCTTCACGGATGAGGCCAAGCAGGATGTGCTCCGTGCCCACGTATTCGTGGTGGAGACGTGCGGCTTCCTCGCGCGCCATCGCGAGAACCTTTCGCACCCGCTCAGTAAAGTTGTAGCCGTTCATGAAGTCCCTCAGAGGACTCGGGGTGGACGTACCTCTAACCGACTGCGCCCGCTTCGGCCTCCAGCGCCCGACGGACATAGCGCGCTCGCGCCAGGTTCGTGTCGCCGTCCGACAACGGTCGCCCTTCCGAAGCCGACAAATGTGCGGCCTGCGAAAAGATCAGGAGCTTGTTGAGAGTATATACACTGAGGCCGCGGATCAGTTTCAGTCCGACGGCCAGACGCACACCGCTCAGGTAGTTCATCGCTTCGTCGAACGTGAGGCTTCGCGCGTAACGCAGCGTGCCATACGCCCTCCAGAGCTTGTCTTCGATAATATAACCCGCATCACGGAGCAGTACCCTCCGTGCCTCCTCCTCCCGCTCGATCACGTGACCTACCACACGGATCAACTGGTCGAGCAGGTCCTCCTCGGACCGGCCCAGCGTGGTCTGGTTGGAAATCTGAAAGAAATTTCCGACGACCTCCGACCCCTCCCCATACAAGCCTCGGTACGTCAGCCCCATTTGCTGTAATCCCGCCAGAACCCGGCCAATCTCCTTCGTCAGCACCAGCCCCGGCAGATGAATGAGTACCGAGGCCCGCATGCCGGTTCCCACATTCGTGGGGCAGGCCGTCAGGAACCCGAACTCGGGGTGGTACGAGAAAGGGACCCGCCCACCCAGCTCACGGTCAACCCGCTCGAGTGCAGCGTACGCCGACCGCAGCTCGAAGCCGGACTGGAGCGACTGCATGCGCAGGTGGTCTTCCTCGTTGATCATGACGCTCAATCCATCCGACAGATACACGGCAGCACCGCTCCGGAGCGGATGCTGAGCCTCGAGCCCCGCCAGCTCCTTGCTCACCAGGTGCCGCTCGAACAGCATGGCCCGGTCACCGGCCGGAAGCTCGTCCACCCGGAGCATGAAGCTGTCCGGAAGGCCGGACATCTTCTGGAGCGCGTCCCGCACCTGCGCCAGCACGCGCAGCCGCTCCCCATCCCGCGCCCGGTCCGCAAACGCGTACCCTTCGAGGTTCCGGGCGAGCCGTACCCGCGTGGAGAGGACGACGTCCGAATGCTGCCCGGACGCATCGAGCCAGCGCACCCCCCCATCGGGGAGCAAGGAAAGGTCGAGGGTCATTCCAGCACCCTGATCCGGTCGCGCAACTCGGCGGCGGTCTCGAACTGCTCCTGTTCGATGGCCCGCCGCAACTTGTCGCGAAGCTCACCCAGCACACCCGCCTTCTCGAAGACCTCCTCGGCGGGGGCCCTGTACACACGGCCAATGTGCTTCGGCCCACCATGCACCCGCCTCAGCAATTCACGCATACTCGGCTCGAATGTGGTGTAGCAGCGCGCACAGCCCAGACGTCCCGTCTCCCGGAAGTCCTTCATCGTCAGTCCGCAAAAAGCGCACTTCCCCGCTTCGGTACTGGCGGGCATGCTCTGCTTCTGCACCGCCTCGAGGAACATGCCGAGTGGATGTTTTGCCGGCGCGACGGACGTCTCCACTCCGCGCTCCGCCGCACACTGCTCGCACAGGTGCAGCTGCCGCACGGAATTGTTCTCGATGGTCGTCAGGTTGACCACGGCATCGCGCTCATGGCAGTTGTCGCACACCATCAGGCAATGACCTCCGGCATGGCAATCTGCGTAAGCCGGGAATCCTCGAGCTGAAGGATGCGGCCAGCTCGTGCTGCAAGGGACTGATTGTGTGTCACGACAACCATAGCCACGTCCAGCTCACGCGCCAGCTCGGCAAACAAGTCGTGCAGTCGCTCGCTGTTCATGTGATCGAGATTCCCGGATGGCTCATCTGCGAGGAGTACCGATGGATCGGCCGCAAGCGCACGCGCCACGGCGGTGCGCTGCTGCTCGCCGCCGGAAAGCGCCGATGGACGATGCGTGATGCGTCCTCCCAGCCCTACGCGCTCGAGCAGCTGGATCGCGCGCGCGCGCGCCCTGGTCTCGTCCATTCCACCAATACGCAATGGCATCATCACGTTCTCGAGTGCGCTGAACTCGCGTAGGAGATGGTGGAACTGGAAGACGAACCCGACCGTGCGATTCCTCAGCGCCGAGAGCGCATCGTCCGACAGGCTGCCGATTTCATGGCCAGCAATCCGCAGCTGGCCCGAGGTTGGCCGGTCGAGCGCGCCCAGCAGGTGCAGCAGGGTGCTCTTGCCCGCTCCGCTTGCGCCGATGACCGCCACCATCTCGCCACGTTCGATGGAGAGATCGACGTTGTCGAGCACGGTGATCTTTGCACCGTCGCCGCCAATGTACGTCTTCGTCAGTGACACCGCCTCTATCACGCTCATTCGCGCATCGCCTCCACGGGATACAGCCGCGACGCCTGCAACGCGGGGTAGATGGTGGCGAGGGTCGCGATGAGCAGGCTGGCGATGACCGTCAGTCCGATGTCCACCGGCGTGCGCGCAACGGGCAGATGGTCGATGAAGTAGACCTGCGGGCTGAGCGGAATGAGCTTGTACTTGTCCAGGGCGATGGCAGTTCCGACTCCCACAGCCAGTCCCACGGTCGTGCCAACGGCACCAATCAAGATTCCCTGAATCAGGAAGATGCGCCGAATGGATGCAGCAGGCATTCCCATCGCCCGCAGGATACCGATCTCCTTGGTTTTGTCGGCCACCACCATCGTCAGCGTGCCTACGATGTTGAACGCCGCCACGAGGCTGATCAGCAGGAGGATGAAGGTCATGCCGAGCTTCTCGAGCCGCAGCGCCGAGAAGAGCGACATGTTCTGCGCCTCCCAGTCTTCCGTCCGGTACGGGTAGCCCAGCTCATTCGCCAGCGATTCCGCAACTTGCGGTGCCACCTCGCGGCTGGTGGTCGCAACCTCGAGCCCCGTGATGTCGCTGCCAAGCCCCGCGAGCCGCTGGGCAACGGGAAGGTTCACGTAGATGTAGCCATTGTCGTATTCGTACATGCCCGTGTCGAATACGCCGGTCACTTCGAGTCGTATCTCGGTTGGAATGGGCGTGCCCGTGACGGCATTCACCGCCGTGCCGATGGTGGTAATGGTGATGGAATCCACACCGGGCGTCACCATTAGCTTGTTGGCGAGCTTCGCGCCAAGCACTGCACCCATCTGCCTGCCGTCGGTGGTCTGAAACCGAAAATCACCGGCCGTGCGGTGCGCGCGAATCGTCGTGACAGGCTTCCCCACGCCCTCCGGAAGAATGCCCATCACGTACGCGCCGTCGCTGTACTTGTGGCCTGCGCCAACGAGCGCCTTCGTGGACACGAACGGCGCCGCGGCCACCACGTTCTTCTGGCGCTGCACCTTTTCCAGAATGGGCTGCCAGTCGTGCAGCACCATGTCGGACCCGAACGTCAATACACGAACATCCGGACTGCCAATGAGGATCTTGTCGCGCAGGTCGTTCTGCAAACCGGTCATCACGCCCATGATGACGATGAGCGCACTCACCCCGATCGCCACGCCGCCAATGGCGATGATGCTGATGAGCGACAACAGCTTCGAGCCCCGCCTGCTCCGCAGGTACCGCCAGGCAATGGAGACCTCGAGTCCGCTCATTCCGGTCGCATCGTTGGAAAGAGAATCGCGTCGCGAATGTTCTGCGTGTCGGTCAGGTACATGAACAACCGGTCCAGCCCGATGCCCACCCCACCCATGGGCGGCATGCCGTACTCCATCGCACGCAAATAGTCCTCGTCAACGCCTGACATCTCGTCATCACCCGCATCACGCAAACGTGCCTGTGCCTCGAAGCGCTGACGCTGGTCGATGGGATCATTCAATTCGCTGAACGCATTCGCGAGCTCTCGGCCACGTGCAAACAGCTCGAACCGCTCGGTGAGCGCGGGATTTCCACGCTTGGGCTTCGCCAGTGGCGAGAGCTCCACCGGGTAGTCGATGACGAACGTGGGCGTTTCGATCTTTCGCTCCACGTGCGCCTGGAACAGCTCATCGAGCAGCTTTGGGCGGCTCAGTGAATTCACTTTTTCCACGCCCGCTTTCGTTGCGGCCGCACGCAGCTCCGCATCGGATGCCGACATCACATCGAACCCAACGCCGGCATTGAGCGACGGCACCCACTCGATGCGCGGAAAGGGTGGCTGCAGGTCGGGCACGCTCGCTCCCACGCCCGCGACCGCTCGCACGGCGTTCGCCGCACTCACGATCAGCGCTTCGACGACCGTCATCATCTCCCGATAGTCCGCGAGCGCCTGATAGAACTCGAGCATCGTGAACTCGGGATTGTGCGTGCGGTCGATGCCTTCGTTCCTGAAGTCGTGGCCGATTTCGTAGACACGATCGAACCCGCCCACGACCAGCCGCTTGAGGTACAGCTCATCCGCAATGCGCAGGTAGAGCGGCATGTCGAGCGCATTGTGGTGCGTCGTGAATGGACGTGCCGCGGCGCCGCCGTACAACGGCTGCAGAATGGGCGTCTCCACCTCCAGGAAATTGCGGCCATCCAGGAAGGTACGGATCGAGGTGATCAGCCTCGAGCGCGCAATGAACAGCGCGCGCACCTCGGGGTGCACGGCCAGGTCTGCATAACGCTGCCTGTAACGCTGCTCTGGATCCGCAAAGCCCGAGTGACGCACGGTCACTCCGTCAACGATCTCTTCCTTGCCATACGGCAGCGGACGAAGCGACTTCGCAAGCATCTCCACGGACGCCACGCGAACGGTTACTTCACCGGTGCGTGTCCGCATAAGAGAACCGCTTACGCCAATGACGTCGCCAATGTCGTACAGGCCGAGACGATCGAAGACGTCATCTCCGAGCCCGTCCTTTCGGAAGTACAGTTGAATGCGTCCGCTTCCATCGGCGAGGTGCGCAAATGCTGTTTTCCCATGACCGCGCCACGCCACGATGCGCCCCGCCACGCTCACCGCTCCACCTTCCTCCTGGCCCTCCGGCAACGACGCGATCGCGTCGGTTGCCTCATGCGTGCGCACAAATCCGTACGCGAACGGAGCAACGCCTGCGGCCACCAGCGCGTCGAGCTTGTCTCTCCGCGCCTGCTGGACAAAATTCAGCTCATCGGTCACGCCGCATCTCCCGTCTTCACGCCGCCCGTCTCCTTGAGAAATGCTTCGATGAACGGATCGATGCCACCGTCCATCACCTTCTGTACATCGGGAATCTTGAGCTCCGTGCGATGGTCGTTCACCATCGTGTACGGTTGGAACACATAGCTGCGGATCTGGCTCCCGAAGCTCACGTCGGATTTCGTCGCGTCCATCTCGGCCTTTTTTGCCAGCTGTTTGTTCAACTCGATCTGGTACAGGCGGTTCTTCAGCTGCTTCATTGCGGTCGCCTTGTTCTTGCCCTGCGAGCGCTGCGCCTGCGACGAGGTGATCACGCCACTGGGAAGGTGCGTGATGCGGACCGCGGAGCTCGTCTTGTTGACGTGCTGGCCGCCGGCGCCCGACGCGCGAAAGACATCGATCTTCAGGTCTTCGTCGCGGATCTCGATGTTGATGTCCGTGTCGACGACAGGATAGATGAACACCGACGCAAAGCTGGTGTGCCGTCGCGCCTGCGAGTCAAAGGGCGAGATTCGCACGAGCCGGTGCACGCCGCTCTCCGCCTTGAGATACCCATACGCATACAGCCCCTTGATCTCGAGCACCGCGCCCTTGATGCCGGCTTCCTCACCCTCGCTCAGGTCCAGGATCTCGACGGCAAAGCCTTTTCGCTCGGCCCAGCGCGTGTACATGCGCATGATCATCTGCGCCCAATCCTGCGCCTCGGTACCGCCGGCACCGGCGCTGATCTCGAGCTGCGCATCGCGGAAGTCGTCCGGATGGGACAGCAGGGAGCGGAGCCGGAACTCCTCGAGCTCGCTCCCGATGCGCTCGATGTCCCGGTCGAGCTCCGCAATCATCTCCGCGTCCGGCTCGAGCTCGAGCAGCTCAGTGAGCTCCCGTGTGCTCTGCATGCGCGCAACGAGCCCTTCAAACGGTTCGACCCAGACCTTGAGCGCCTTGACCTGCTGCACGATCTCCTGGGCACTCTCCTGCTTGTTCCAGAAATCCGCGCTGCCCATGCGCTCCTCGAGCGCGCCTAGCTCCTTGCTCTTGTGGTCAAGGTCAAAGATACCTCCTCAGCTCGGCGAGCTGATCGTCGTACGAGGACAGTTGCCGAGCGCGATCGTTCTCTGACATTCCGGTCTCCCAGGTAAGACACGAGCCGTCCGGCTGGTGGGGCGGACGGCTCGCACGGTGTCGAATTCGACCTTGGAAAGATAGTCGAAAGCGCCTGGGACTAGAAGAGCTTCTTTCCCCCCGCAAGGACGTCGTTGAGCGCATCCTGGAAATGCGTGGTGCTCTCCGCGAACTCGCGGCCGATCTGGTCGATGTACTCCTCGTAACTCTTCTTGATCTCCTCGCGAAACAACTGCTTCAGGGTGCCGTCGCGAATTCCTTCCTCTCGCTTCTGCGGGAAATACGCACAGATGTCCGAGACGAGCGCCCGCGCGAGACGCTTGGCTTTGGCATTCGGATCGTTTGCGAGAAACGGATTGATCGGAGCGCGTGCCGGCGGAGCTCCTGCGGGTGCAGGCGACGACGACGGTGCCGGCTTGGGCACAGTCACCGGCGGTGCCGGAGGAGCCGCCGCAGCAGGCGGGGCGGCCATTGGAGCGATGGCGGGCGCCGACGGCATGGTCGGCCGGGCCGGTGCGCTCGCCGGGATGGCCGC
>JAQBPY010000166.1 GCA_028287285.1 Gemmatimonadota bacterium | reverse complement strand
TTGCCGCAATTCAGCGCCGCCAGGGACAGGGCACGGCGGCATTTCTTGCGCGCTTCCAGGCGCCCGAGAACATGGCGCTCCGTCGCGACATCGAGCGAACGTTGGGAGCTCCCGTGCGCACGGCGTGGCAGCTGCCCGCTATCACCACAATTCCGCAGCGCCCGCTGGCCGACTACCAGACGATCGTGGAGCGCTGGGTGGTGAGCGACTACAACGGAACGCCGCGTCCGCAAGCGAAGTGGGAAACGCCGCGCGGTCCCATTGTGCTGGAGCTCTATCCCGGTGACGCGCCGCTCGCGGTGGATGACTTCGTCAGGACGGTGGAGACGGGCACGATCTCGGGCACCGAGTTCATTCGGGTGGTCGCGGATTTCGTCGACCAGCAGCGTGCTGTTCGGAACAGCACGGTACTGCGTGACGAAGTGAACAGGCATCGTCTCACGCGCGGCAATCTTGCCTGGGCAACGGCGGGACTGGATACGGGAACGCCGGGCTACACACTCAATCACACACCGCAGCCACACAACGAAGGTGACTTCACGTCGCTGGGACGCGTGATCGAGGGAATGGACGCGGTGGACCGTATCGAGCTAGGTGACTTCATCATGGCCGCGAAGATGCTGCGGGGAGGCACGAGCCACTAACGTTGCCGCCGCAAGATCTCCCGTCACGTTCAGGGTGGTGGCAAACAGATCGGGCAGCGCGTCCACGGCGATGAGGATGCCGATGCCCTCGATTGGCAGGCCGATGGCCGAGAAGAGAGGTGTCAGCATGATGAATGCGCCCCGCGGAATGCCGGGGACACCAAACGCGAGGAACACCGTGGCGAACGCTACCGTCGCCAGTTCGCGCGCATGCAACGGGATGCCGTAAAACCACGCGACGAAGAGGGCGCCCATTGTCCAGGAAACGGGCGCGGCAATCTTGAACGTGGAGACAGCGAGTGGGAGCACGAAACCGGTGATGCTGCCTGGCAGCTCGAGCGTCTGTTCGGCGCTCTCGACGAGCGCGGGCAGCGTGGCGATGGATGAGCTGGAGCTGAACGCAATGAGCTGCGGCGGTAGTGCGGCTCGCGCGAACCGTCGCATGCTCACGCCGCCAAAAATGGCAACGACCGGATACAGCAGCAGGATGACCACAATGCAGCCCACGGAGTACACGGCGATGTAAAAGCCGATGGCTCCGGCAAGAGCGCCGCCAATGTGCGTGGCCAATGGGAGCAGCAGGGCGAACACACCAATTGGCGCGAGCATCACGACCCAGCGCACCATGGTCAACATCGCCTCGGCCAGTGCACCAAAGAACCCGAGCAATGCAGCGCGTGACTCCGTCGACGTCTGCGCCACGGCGAGGGCAAGCAGCAGGGTAAAGAGGATGAGCGGCACCATCTGGCCATTGGCGGCAGCGCTCACGGCATTCGTTGGAACGAGCGCCACGAGCCACGCCGACATCGTCTGCTGTGGTGCGCCCGTGACGAGCTGGCCCGCCGCTTCCACCGCGCCCGCTGGAAGCACGGGGTGGGTGCCTTGCGGCAGGAGCGTGAACAACAGCGGTGCAAGAGGAATGACGAGTGCCGCGACGCACGTGAGCAGTATCCCGAACACGAGCAGCGTGCGTCCGCCCAGCCTCCCGATCGCCTTCACGTCAGACGCGGATGCGACGCCGGTGACGAGGAGCGAAACGACGAGCGGGATGACGGTCATCCGGATTGCGTTGACCCAAATGGTTCCTATGGGTGCGAGCGAATCCGCAAGGCGAATGAGCGTGGCATTCCCGGTTGCGCCGATGAGTGCGCCGCCGCCAATGGCTGCGCCGAGCGCAACGAGTACGCGATTGCTTTCTTTCACGAGTATTGCACGTGGGTCACATCATGAGGTCGCCGCCGTTGATGTCCAACGACGTTCCGGTGAGATATCCTGCCGCCTCCGATGCCGCGAAGCAGATGAGATCAGCCACTTCGCGCGCGGTTCCGAGCCGGGGCACGGGATAGCTGGCGGCGAGCTGCTCGAGAAAGTGGGGCGTGGCGTACTCGTTCGTCAATTCGGTGTCGATCATGCCGGGGCAGATCGCGTTGACGGTGATGCCGAACTTGCCGAGCTCCTTGGCCGACGCGCGGGTGAGGCCGAGCAGCCCCGCCTTTGACGCGGTGTAGTGTGCACCGCCAAGTGTGCTGACCGTCCGGCCGGCAGATGACGACACGTTGATGATACGCCCGTAACCCTGGTCCTTCATGGCGGGAAGCACGGCCTTGGTGAGCAGGAATGGCGCGGTGAGATTTACCTCGAGGGCGTCGCGCCATTCGTCGGCGGTGAGCTCGAGAAAGCGGGTGGAGCGTGCGAGTGCCGCATTGTTGACGAGAATGTCGATTCGTCCGAAGCGCTCCATCGTCTTCCGGGCAATCTCGTCGGGCATGCCAACTGCTGCAATGTCGCCCGGTACAGCGAATGCGCGCTCGCCGAGCGCGCTCACCACCATCTCGGCGCGTTCACCGTCGCGGACGTTCACGGCGACGAAGGCGCCGCGCTCGTAGAGTCGCTCCGCGGCGGCGCGTCCAAGTCCACGGGCGGCGCCGGTGACGATGGCGACTCGTCCTTCGAAGTCGTCGAAAGGATTGTTTTTACGTAAAAAGGTATTGACGCCCGCGCGCGTCATGGCACAGTCGCCACACTACTTTGCGAGCGCACCCCGTCACTACAGATGATGGTCAGCGCCGCACCACGCTCGGCTGCAACGCGCAACGATGCGCCTGTCGCAGAGCCAAGCACCGCACCTCCGTTGAGCACCAGTATGCCACGCGATGACAAATCTGCACATGAAATATCGAGAAGCCCATTGGCGTCCCTCGTACCTTGCACAGGCAGTTGGTCACGCAGGGCGACGGATGATCCTGCGGGCCGGACAACGCGCTGTATTCCCGCCGGGCCGCGCACGACAATCGACGTCAGCGCCGTTTCCATATCCGGCGTGATGGGCACGACGAAAAGAAACGGACGAATGTTCGGCGCATGATCCAGCATGGAGGGCTCAAACGAATGTGAGAACAGCACGTGGCCGTCCGCCCCCAATGCCTCCAGTGTATAGGCGCCCGGATGATCCGGAAGTGCCGGCCGAGCCGCTACGGTAAATGACGGTTCGATGGTGATGCGGTTACCGTCCGTGATGCTGCCGCGCACGACCAACGTACGGGTCATTGGCTCTGCCGTGCGCGCTGCGAGTACAACTGATGTTCCACGAAACGCCAACGCATGCTTGTAGGTGTACGCACTGGACCACACGGGAAAGCAGTAGCCCATCACATCGCCGGTGCTCGTGGGGATCGTCGCGGCCGAGCCGGCCAGCAGGTTCGCCCAGGCGAATACATCATGTCCCGCCTGTTCGATGGTTCCACCCGGAATGGGATATGCGGGATCTGGTGTAGTTGCGTTTCCGCATGGGGCATGTTGTCGCCCAAAGGTGTGGCCAATCTCGTGTGCGACGAGATCGCGGGCCTGCGTGGGGCGAGTGAACCAGTTGATCTGCACCGCGGCAGACGTGCGGGTGCCGGGTCCGAAGGCTGATC
Organism: Gemmatimonadota bacterium; assembly: GCA_028287285.1. Classification (GTDB taxonomy): domain Bacteria; phylum Gemmatimonadota; class Gemmatimonadetes; order Gemmatimonadales; family Gemmatimonadaceae; genus AG11. The sequence continues at coordinate 57,570 of JAQBPY010000166.1, read as the reverse complement.
CGTTGGAGGGTATGTACGAGAATCCGCCGTATGAGGTGTTGCTGAAGCCCGGCGGTGGCATGACGACCCCGAACCAGTTTGCATTCGGCTCGACGGTGTCCAAGGTTCGCGCAAGGTCGATCTCGGCGATGACCTGCTGCCAGAATGACGCTGCTCCGCCTGATGGCGGCGTTCCGAAATTTGCATTCGTCGTCATGGTGGGGCCGATGTGCGCGCTGACGACGCCAAGGGGATGAATGCTCAGCAAGGTTCGCAGATATTGCGGAATGGTGGCCGAAGTGATGGCACCTACCACGTTTCCGTGCGCCGCGAGCACAATGGGGATGAACCGAATGGACAGGGGCGGGACGGCCACGGCTACAAGTGCCGATGTTCCCGTGCGCGGGAAGACATCATTCGACTCGATGTCGTCGTTCACGAGGTGCTTCGGGTCGCGCACGACTTGCCATCGGCGGGCAGTCTTCAGCAGTGATGCGGGCAAGAGGAATTGCACGCTCGGCGCATCGTACGTGGGTGCAGCGCTGCCGGATGCGACTGCGGTATCGCTGCGGATCACGGCGCCCGCCGCATCGAACACACGGAGCACCACCTGCGTTGGTGTCGTGATTGCGGGCACCGATCTCACCAGCACGTTCACGACCGCGGCATTGCCGTCAAGCACCATCGGGATGGATCCGTCGGCGGTCTGGACGCCTTGCGTGAGCTGTGCATCGACGATGGAGAAATCGCGCCCGCTCGTGCCTGACGATGGTAACACCACCACCGTGGCGGCGCCTTGCTTGCCTGCGGACGATGCGGTGATGAGTGCTTCACCGGGCGACACGCCCGTAACGGTGCCGCTGGCATTCACCGTAGCCACGGCCGGGGCTGACGACGTCCACGCCACCGCGCTCACGGAGAGGGCGGCACCATTCTGGTCGCGTCCGGACGCGCTCGCGAGCGACGTGAGCCCCACCGTAACGGTTGGCGTTGTGAACGACACGACGATCGTGGTAAGGACTGACGTCGATGTCGGCGTTGGCGTTTCGCCGCCGCCGCACGAGATGCCCGCAAGCGCTGCGCATGCGAGCAGGCTGACATGCCAGTTCTTCATGGTTTGGGAAGCTGGTTGACGATATCAGGACGCGGGCGGAACAGGAGAGCGCATGGATCCGGGAATTGGTGACGACATGTGTCGCACGTCGCGCTGTTCACGTTCGGCGAGTACCCTCGTGAGGAATCGCTGTCCTTCACCGATCCGTTCGATCTCGACTGCCATGGCCTCGAGTGCGTGATGGACGGAATCGGATTCCGCCGGCGTTGGACGGCCCAGCCCCCTGGGCTGATCCTCCAAGAATCCCGCTTTCTCGAGCAAGCGCTGACGCCAACGGTCGCGCTCCCAGATCCGTCCCACGAGCACTCCGGCAATGGGCCCAAGCACCGCAAAGATCATGATGAAGATCGGCATCGTCGTATCGCTCCGGTTTTCCATGGACTACGCCACGGGTATCCGGAAGGTGTCAAAGGTCGCGGGCAGATGCAATTTTCACCGTCGCATTCAGCGGCCCGCACCGTATCTTTTTGCACATACGCATGAGCCCACCACCCGACGGAGTCCGAATGTCGAAGGTTCGTCTCGCTCCCTTGTTCCTTCTTGTCCTTGCCGCCAGCACGGCGCAGGCACAGAAGGGAAAGCTCAATAGATATGGGAACCCCGAACACCTGTCGCGCGCGCCCACGACGGCGGCCATCACCGAGCGCGACCTGCAGGTTCGGCTGTATCAGTTTTCCGACGATTCCATGCAGAGCCGGCAGGTGGGCCGCGTGGGCAACAGGAAAGGCACTGATTTCATCGCCGCAGAGGTCAAGCGTCTCGGCCTCGTGCCGGCGGGAGACAATGGTACGTACTTCCAGGTGCTGCCGTTCCATGTGAAATATTTCACGAACCACTCCCGCCTCACGGCCAACGGCAATCCGCTCCAGTGGCAGGACGATTGGGTGGCCGTGCCCGGCGCGCGTGCGCCACGCTTTGTCAACAACGCCGACGTCATCTTTGGTGGCGTCACCGGCGATACCACGACCCAGATCACGGCGGCACAGGCGGCAGGCAAGTTCGTCGTACTCCTTCCAGCGCCTCCGAGCGCCAATGCAGGTCGCGGGGGCATTGCCGCGGGCCGTGGCGGCTTTGGCTTTGCCGCTCCGAGCAGGTTTACCGACGCAGTCGCGGTGGCCACGGTTGATCTGGACGGAATGACGCCCGCACAGCGGGCGGCCTTCAATACGCCCACGCAGGCCTCACAGAACGTGGCCGGTGGTGGCCGCGGCGGCCGTGGTGGGGCTTCGCCGGTTGACTCGCTGAAACAGATCGTTGCGGGGCTCACTCCGCAGGCGACGCTGCACATCACACGCGCTGCCGCCGCCACCCTGTTCACACGTCGTTCCATTGACGGTCTCGCGGCCGGCAACACCGGCGGCACGGTAACCGCCTCGCTCGATTTCGTGGAGCAGCCCAGCGACTGGGCACGCAACGTCGTGGCGATCATTCCCGGGAGCGACCCGGTGCTCAAGCACCAGTATGTGGCCATTGGTGCACACAACGATCATGTGGGCATGACGGCGGCACCGGTAGACAAGGATTCGCTCAAGGCATTCAACGACGAACGCAATCGCCGCCTGATCGCGAACAAGATGATCTCGCTCACGCCGGACCAGCTGTCCGCCATTCACGTGAACATGGACAGCATTCGAAAAGTGCATCCGGCGGCGCGCCTGGATTCAATCCGCAACGGTGCCGACGATGACGGCTCGGGCTCCATGGGCGTGCTCGAGATTGCCGAAGCGATCCAGGCCATGAAGGTGAAGCCGAAGCGCTCGGTGCTCTTCGTCTGGCACACGGGTGAAGAAGCAGGATTGCTGGGCTCCGCGTACTTCACGCGCAATCCGACCGTGCCCCTCGATTCCGTTGTCGCGCAGATCAACATCGACATGATTGGCCGCGGCCGGGCGGAAGACCTTCCCGGCGGCGGGCCGGACTATCTTGGCGTGGTGGGCTCGTTCTTCGACTCGAAGGACCTGGGCGAAACGGTTGCGGGCGTGAACAGGAAGCTGAAGAAACCGCTCGACCTGGACATGAAGTACGACACGACCATCACATGGTCCGGCTACAACAACATCTACGGGCGCAGCGACCACTACAACTATGCGCAGCAGGGTGTGCCCATCGCGTTCTTCTTTACGGGCCTGCATGGCGATTACCACCAGGTGAGCGACGAGGCGGAGTTCATCGACTATCCGCACTATGCGCGCATCACGAACTACATCCGGGACATTCTTGTGGAGGTTGCGGATGGGCCGCGGCCCCGGATGAACGGCTCCAAGCCGGCGCGTCCGCCAAGGACGATCGTTCCCTAGATCGGTATGCATCATCGCGCGCCGTTCGCAATCGTCGGACTCGCACTCGCTACCGCCTGCGCATCCCGGGCGGCGCCGCTCGAATCCATCTGGTACTCGAGAAACAACGACGAGAGCGTGCGGAGCTTCGTGGCCAACGCGGCGAAAATCTCCATCGTGTCGCCGCAGGTATTCGTCCTTGATTCACTCGGTGACATTCGTGGTGCCGTCGACCCTCGCGTGCTGGCGGCGGCACGGCTGCATGGGGTGAAGCTCGTGCCGCTCGTGATGAACCCGGGTTTCAGCCAGCCCGTCATTCATCGCGTCCTCACCGAGCCGGCGGCACGTGCGAACGCGATTCACCGGCTCGCAATGCTGTGCCGCGACAATCATCTCGACGGTATCCAGTTCGACATCGAGAACGTGCATGTGAATGACAGGGATGCATTCACGTCGTTCGTGCGGGAGTCCGTGGATTCCGTTCACCACGCCGGATGTACCATATCGGCGGCCGTGGTGCCGCGCACGGGAGAGCCCGGCGGCCCGTCGGCCTATCACAAGTGGATCGACGACAACTGGCGCAATGTGTACGACTACAAGGCGCTCGCCGATACGCTGGACTTCATCTCGTACATGACGTACGCGCAGCATACTGGCGGGTCCACGGTGGGTCCGGTTGCCGGATATCCATGGATGAAGGCCTCGCTGGAATACGTGCTGTCGCTTGGCGTGCTTCCATCCAAGATCTCGCTCGGCATTCCCGCGTATTCCGACTACTGGTTCTCGGCGTATGACCCGAACAGTGGCTCACGGATGCGCGGCGACGACATCGCGTATCCGGCGGTAGTGGCGATCATGGCAAAGGCCGGCGCGCATGCCACGTGGGACGACCAGCAGAAGGCGCCGTACGCGATGTGGGAGAGTCACGGCGTGTTCGAGCATGCATGGCTGGAGGATGCGCGCGCGTTCAAGGCCAAGCTCGGGCTCGTCAGGCAGTACAGGTTGCGTGGCTATTCGGTGTGGCTGCTGGGCCTGGAGGATCCGCGTACGTGGGATGTGGTTGGGCCGGTTGTCAGGTGAGGCAAAACACAAGCGCAGGTCTCTCGTAGCCAAGGACCTGCGCTTCATCGCACAAACGGATTGGGCACACTGAACGGCGCAACCGCGGGCGCAATGCGACGATTGATCTCGTCGAGCTTGTCCTGCATCAACGCCTGGGTGAGCTCGATCAACGCCGTTTCATACGCGGCGGCATCTGCGCGGGCCACAGGCACCACGCGAATGGGCTCAGGCACCCCGATGTGCACCACGCGCGGCCCAAACGGACGTGGCAGCATGTTCGCGATGGTGTTCTTCCAGCCATGGCGAAGGAGACGATCGCGCGTGCGCTTGAGTGACTCGAACAACTGTTCCTGCGTGAGCATGGCCGTTCCATAGACTTCGCGCGTGAACTCACCGAGCCGCCGAGCTTCTTCGGCCGTGGCGATGCGCCGTGCGAGCGTCGCGCGCTTCTCGTCCGCCTCGGGGGACGTATCATTCGCGAGTGCCGAACGCTGGCCGCGGATGGTGCGCATGATGCGCGAGAGGCGTTTGTCGACGGAGTCCGTGCCGTGCTCCTCCTCGAGGGTGTCGAGGAGAAATGCCTGAAACGCGCTCTGGCGCGCGAAGAAATCGGTGGACGCGTCCGTCTCGACGTAGCCAAACTGCCGCATGCGCATGGCGAGGATGTTCTTCTGCAGCGCCTCGAAGCGAAGCGGAATCCGCAGCCGGTCCAGACGCGGAAGCTTCAGCCCCTTTTCGATGAGACCTATCTCACGCCTGATGCGGCGGCTGACGTCGCCGGTGTAGCGGTACTTCCACACGAGCGGTGCGATGTAGACAGGCTTTGCAGTGCGCTCCGCGGCACGCATGGCCATTTGCGCGATGCCGGGAAACAGTGGGTGGACCTGGTCGTTGGTCCAGCGTACGGTACCCTCCGGGTGCAGCAGCACGCCCTCGCCCTCGATGGCCCAGCCAATGGAATAATCCCTGGCCGCATCGCCGCCGTCGTTGGCGATGAGGTTGTTCATGCCCCAGAAGCGGGGTGCGGCGTTGACGATGCCGCGATCGGCCCAGCTCGCCATCTGCGGCGCGACGAAGCTCGAAACCTCCTGGTCGATGAGCCAATCCGTGCCAAACTCGGGATGGTTGGGCCCTATGAAAGCTACAGTCTCACGATTGACGGCACGGCTGAGGTTGCTACGATCAGTCTCGGGGAAATCCACGCGCCGGATCCAGAAATAGCCGTGCACGAAGGGCAGGTCGCGAACAACCGGCACGCGTCGCAGCACCGGCAGGCCCTTGAGAAAGACCCAGCGGTTCACGATGCCCAATACCCACATGAGAGCGGCATTGGGTGACGGAGCGCGCCATGCGCGGGCTGCGACCGACCGGCCAACGGAAGAGGCTGCTGCAGATACTGGCATTTTCAGCGGGGTGAGAAGGAGTACTTGTCCCGCGAATCTGGCAGGCAATGGTCTTCGGGCGGTCATCAGCCGGTCACCGGCCTGCTGCATAGTGACAATCGTTGCACCGAACGCCATTGTTCAGGCTCCCGTTGTTACCTCGAGTATCATGGAGCCCCTTTAAATGCCTCAATTGCGCCGCGCGACATACATCGCGCTTTCGGCAACCGCGCTGACCTTCGCGCAGCCAGCCCATTCGCAGGAGAAAGTCGACGTCTCGACGATCGAGCAGATCAAGTCCGAGGAGATGAACCGGAGCCAGGTCATGGACATCATGAGTTGGCTCTCCGACGTGTACGGACCACGATTGACGTGGTCGCCAAATGCGAGCCGAGCTGGCGAGTGGGCAATGGGTGAGATGAAGAAGTGGGGGCTTACCAACGTCCACCAGGAAAAGTGGGATACTCCCGCCGGACTCGGCTGGGAGAACCAGGGATTCTCGTTCTTTGCGAAGTCGCCCGTTTCCTTCATTGTGGCGGCCGTTCCGCAGGCTTGGTCGGCAAGCACGAACGGAGCCGTGACCGGGCAGGCGATGCTGCTGTCGGCGGGGTGTTCGGACGAGCTGCGCGAGAAGTACAGCGGCAAGCTCAGGAACGCCTTCATCATGACCGTGCCTCCGCTCGACAAGCCAGTGAACGCCTTCGCGGCAACGTCCACGCGCCTGACGGACGAGGCGCTGGCGACGATGGCTGCCGCGCCGCCACCTGCGCCTGCTGGTGCTGGTGGTCGCGGCGGACGGGGTGGTGGTGCTCCTGCGACGCCGACGTCGCCGGTGTGTGAAGCACAGGCCGCACGCGAAGCCGCAGCAAACAATGGGCGGGGCGGGGGTCGCGGTGGCCTGAGTGTCGCTGACACCTCCACGCTTCGCTGGCTCTCCACGCAAGGTGTTGCCGCCATCATGCTCGGCGACGCCAGCCACGTGGGCGGCGATATCGGGACGAACAACGGCGCATCGCGCGTGACGGGGGTGGCCCAGATTCCCACCGTGCACGTGGCGCAGGAGACGTATGGCCGCATTGCGCGCATGGTCCAGAAGAACGTGCCGGTCACACTCGAGCTCAACATGCAGAACAGGTTCTTTCCGGAGAACTCGAGCTCATTCAACATCATCGGAGAAATTCCCGGTACGGATCCCAAGCTCAGGGACGAAGTCGTGATGATCGGCGCGCACTTCGACTCATGGCACTCGGGCACGGGCGCAACGGACAACGGTGCGGGCTCGGGTGTGATGCTCGAGGCGATGCGGCTGATCAAGACGCTGAACCTCAAGCCACGTCGCACCATTCGCATCGCGTTGTGGACAGGTGAGGAGCAGGGGCTGCTCGGCTCCCGCGCATACGTGAACCAGCATTACGGCACGGTTGACGCGAGCGGCTTCCACCCCACGGACGAACAGCGAAAGCTTGCGGCCTACTTCAATGTGGACAATGGCAGTGGAAAGATTCGCGGCATCTACATGCAGGGCATTGCCGCCGAGAAGCCCATCTTTGACGCGTGGATGGCGCCGTTCAATGACATGGGGATGAAGACGACGACGATCTCGAACACCGGCGGCACGGATCACCTGTCGTACATTGGCGTGGGGTTGCCCGGCTTTCAGTTCATCCAGGATCCGCTCGACTATGGCAACGTTCGGCACCACACCAATCAGGACGTATACGAGGGACTGCAGCCGGACGACATGAAGTTCAATTCGGCGGTGGTGGCAAGCTTTGCATGGCAGGCGGCCCAGCGGGATGACAAGTTGCCGCGTCCGCCCGAGCCTGGTGCTCGTCCGATTCCCTGAGGGGGCCCGAATATGCTGCGCGCTGCAATAGTGCTCGTCGCGATGCCCATGGTGCTCGTTGCGCAGGTTGCAATGGTGGGCATTGGATCGCGCGTGCGCATCATGGTTGCGGGGAGCAACGACTGGCAGCCGCAGGGTGTCGTGACCCGTGTGACGGGCGACGCGATTGACGTCGATTCAATCGCGGTGTCGCGATCGAAGATTGCGCAGATCGAGATGAGCATCGGAACGGAGCGGCATACGCTGCAGGGACTGGGGCTTGGCGTCATCCTTGGGGCGGGAGCCGGCGCCGTACTCGGATACTCATCCGGCGACGATCAGTGTGCTCCGAAAAGCGGCGAGTACAGCTGCTTCCTGCTCCTCACCAGACGAGCCAAAGCTGTACTGCTGGGCGGTGTGATGGGGGTTGCCGGTGGCCTCATCGGCACCATTGTTGGCGCGTCGCACAAGACGGACATATGGATTCCGGCCACGAGCCGGCTTGCCATTCGGCCGTTCGTTGGCTCGTCCAGTGCTGGACTTTCCCTGAGTTTCTGACATGCGACTACTCGCAGGCGTTGCACTTTCTTTCGCAGGCGCGTTGAGTGCGAGCGCGCAGGCGGTGTCCGCGGAGCAGCTGGACAGTCTCATTCGCAGGTCCGTTGCCGACAAACACATCGTGGGCGTGTCCGTTGGCGTGATGCAGAATGGGAAGGTGATCCTCGCCAGGGGGTATGGTGTTCGGGATCTGTCGTCGAAGGCGGCGGTCGGAACCGAAACCATGTTCGCGGTGGGATCCGTCACCAAGCAGTTCACGTGCACCGCGATGCTCATGCTGGCAGAGCAGAAGAAGCTCGCGATCACGGACAAGGTGTCGAAATATTTCCCGGCACTCACGCGGGCGGGTGACATCACGCTCAGGGACCTTGGCGGACATCTCTCCGGCTACCGTGACTTCTATCCGCTCGACTTCGTGGATCGCGAGATGCAGAAGCCGGCGAGCGCGGATGAGATCATTACGGAGTACGCCACGCGTCCGCTCGATTTCGAGCCGCGCTCACGTTACTCGTACAGCAACACCGGTTTTCTGATCCTTGGCCGCGTCGTCGAAAAAGTGAGCGGCGAGCCGTTTGGATCATTTGTGAGCAGGCGCATCTTCACGCCGTTGAAGCTGCGCCGCACGGCGTACGAGCCCGTGATGGCCGGCGACATGGCAAGGGGGTATACGTCGTTCGCCCTGTCGGAGCCGATTCCTGCCGACCCCGAAGCAAAGGGCTGGGCTGGCACCGCGGGTGCGATCTGGTCAACGCCTGGTGACTTGCTCGCGTGGGATCTGTCGCTGCTGGATCATACGTTGATCAACGCGACTTCGTACAACGTGCTCACCACGGCGCAACGGCTCAGCGATGGCCGTTCGAGTGGTTATGGCTGCGGTGAAGCGGTGAATGATCGCGGCGCGGCGGTGGTGTTGTCGCACGGTGGTGCGGTAAGCGGGTTCGTTGCACAGAACACGATCATCCCGGCGACACGATCTGCCGTGGTGCTGTTGTCGAATACGGACTTCTCGCCCATTGGCGCGCTGAATCAGGAACTCGTTGCGAAGCTGCTGCCGCATGGCGTGGATGTTCCTGCCGTGAGCGGCGCGAGTGGGCTCGACGCGGCGAAGAAATTCCTGACGGAGCTCGAGAAGGGGAACGTAGACCGTTCAACGCTCGGTGAGGACTTCAGCGTCTTCCTGACGGCCGACAAGATTACCGCCGGCCGTCAGGCGCTGAATGCGCTCGGTGCAATTGCGTCGGTCAAGGTGGTGAACACCGTCGAGCGTGGCGGCATGGAAGTGGCCGTCGTGCAGTTCGACGTTGGCGGAACGCCGGCGCAGGGGCTGATGTATCGCACGCCGGATGGAAAGGTGCAGGAGTTCCTGTTCTCGCGGCGCTAATGGGTTGTAACACAGAGTGTGGTAGCGTGCTGTCGTTCTGACAAAGTCAGATACCGAGATTCTTCTTCAGGAAATCGACTGTCTTTGGCCAGCCATCCTTGACGGCGGCAAGATTGTCGGCGCGCTCCTTGACAACGCACGCTTCGTCACACTGCGCGCTCGGTGCCTTTGGATCGTCCTGCGCGCGCAGGAATCCGTGGACCGCGCCGTCGTAGTTCTTGCCATAGTACCACTTGCCCATGGCCTTCATTGCCGAGTCGATCGCGGGCATCGATGCGCCGATGCGCGGGTCCTTCGAGCCGCTCAGCAGCATGACCGGCTGCTTGATCTTCGCCATTGAATCGGCGATGGGTGCAGCGCCCGCACCGCCCGCAACGGCTGCGGTCATGTAGGGAAACGCACCGTAGAACGCGACACCGCCCGAGAAGCCCCTGCCGTTGTTCACGGCCGCGCCCCACGTGGTCGATCCGCCCCAGCAATATCCGATCACCGCATACTTTGGTGCAGCAGAGGCCTGCGACATTGCGTAGTTGGCGACCGCCGTGATGCCCTTGTTCCGTTCGGCGATGTCAACGCCGCGAATGATCTTGGTGGCGGAATCGTAGCGAAGCGTGTCGGCGGATGGACCGCCGCGCACCCGTGAAAGCAGGTCGGGTGCAATGGCAATGAAGCCTTCGGCGGCCGCCTGGTCGGCCACGCCGCGCACCCACGTGGACAGCCCGAAGATCTCGTGCACGACGACGACGACAGGTGACTTTGCGCGCGTGGTCATGGGATAGACGATCCACGCCATGAGTGAATCTCTCGAGCCGGGCTCCCACGCGATTTTCACCCACTCACCATGTCGCGGGCTCGCGGCGAGTCGCGCGGCGACCTGTGCGTTGCTGGCAGGCAGGCCCGGATTGCCCTGCGATACTTCGCCGCCGGATGAGGTGACGATGCGGGGCGCCCGGAGATCGGCGGCCTGCATGTGCGACATGTGGTCGTCGGCGGACATGGACGGCGGCTGCTGGCGCTGAATGGAGCACGCCGAGGTGAAAAGGAGGATGCCGGCGACGGCGAGAGTACGATGTACGGTCATTGTTTGAACTCCCAATGGGTGAGACAAAAGCAGGTCCTTCGTTTCGCGCACGACGACAAAGAATACCACTCCTACCTGATTCGCGCGACGCCGTTGCCGGGCGCTGGGAAACGCACGAACAACAACGGATCATGACCGGGCACGATGAGCCTCGGCGCACTCGCAAGCTGCTTCATCCGCGCCTGGGCGCGCAGATTCGACAACGAGTCGAGCGTCTGGGCAATGGGGCGCTTTTCGTCCAGGTTTTCGTAGAGGTAGGCGTTGTCGGAGGCGAGGACCACCGTGCCGTTCGACGTCTGCACGGTTGCGAATTGCGACGCAAAGGTGTGCTTGCCACCGGTGAACACACGAATGCCCGGCATGATCTCTACCGAATCACCATCCACCAGACGAATTCGGCCGGCCCTGGCGATGCCAAACAGCATTGCTGCATCCAATGAATCGATCGTCGATGATTTTGCGCGGCCGGTGCTGTCGATGTACTTGTCGTACTCTTCACGCTGGATCCAGATGCGCGCATTGGGAAACAGGTCGGCACCGTCGGCATGATCCCAGTGGATGTGCGAGATGATGACGTCGGTGATGTCGTCCGGCTTGAGTCCCACGCGCGCCACGGCCACGGAGGGCCGCTCATAGTTCGCCGGCTTCCACCGGTTCATGAACTTCTCGCGATAGAAGCCGGCGTCCATCAACACGTTACGGCCACCAGGAGCACGCGCGAGCCAGATCATGGCGGCCACGTCCATTCGTCGCGATGTATCGGCACCGGCGACCAGGCCCGAGACGGGGAAACGCTGCAACACGCCGTAGCGGATCGCGTCTACTTCGTAACTCGGCGCGTCCGCCTTTGGGACTGCATGCGTGCAGGCAGCGGCAGCAGCAAGTAATACGCACGCAAGATGGATTTTACGCATTGGCTATCGTTTGATGAACGTATAGATGATCACATTGAGAACAATTGCACCAACACCCAATGTGATGTGAAACAGTTGCGAGCCCTTCCCGGTAAGATGTGCGCGTCCCAGATAGTGCACGACAAATCCTTCTTCGTATGGCTCGATGCCGCTGCGGCGCAAGCAGAATTTTTCCCACGCCGTGAGCGGACAGCCCAGATCAAGGGACAACGTAGCAGCCGCCCAGAGAATCGCGAGGATGTGCAGCCACAGGAGCCACGGCCATCGCAGGACCAGCAGGCCACCGAGCATGACAAAGAGCGCAAACACGACGTGGAGCGCGGCAAACGTGCGGGCCAGGGCACGAAAGATCACGAAGCGCCCAGCCGGCGTGAGACGAGTGCCGCAGCATCGCACACACGTGTCGCAAGCTGGCGGATGCGTGGCCGCGTGAATCGTGGTTTCGCGCCACCCACACTGATGGCAGCAACCGTACGTCCATTCACGTTGCGGATCGGCGCGCCAATGGCCGAGTAGCCGATCTCGATTTCTTCGATGGCCGTGGCGAAGCCCTGTCGCCAGACCTTGATCAGCTCTCGGTCGAACGCAGCAATCGTCGTGATCGTCTTTGGCGAGAGCTTCGTGAGATGCAGACGTCGCATGCGTCGTTCACCGGGCTGGCCGAAACGCTCCGCCGCGAGCAGCAGCTTGCCCGTAGACGTCGCGTGGGCCGGGTAACGCAGACCAAAGTCAGGACGTCCGCCAATGAGATGACGTCCATGGACTTCATCGAGAATGACGGTCTCATTGCCGACGAGGATCTCGATGGTGGCTGTCTCGCCTGTTTCGCGGGCGAGATCCTCGAGCGACGCGTGCGAGGCGATGTACAGGTCCGTCGAGCGAAGCGCCTGCGTCCCGAGTGCGATGAGCTCGGCGCCAAGCCGATAGATCCCGGACGATTCGTCGTGCTCCAGCATGCCTTCGTGCGCGAGTGCACCGAGCAGGCGGAACGTGGTGCTCTTGTGCAGTCCGATGTGCCGCGCGAGGTCCGTGACGGACCATTCGGGATGATTCGTGTCGAAGGCCTTGAGGACGATGAAAGCGCGGTGGACGGCCTGGGTGCCGGGAGGGGCGCTCACGACGGGCGTCATTGGCCCATGGCAGCGAGATACGCGCGGTCCCACGCGGCGGGAATGGATTCGAGCGGCGAGAACGGCCCCGGTTGGTACATGCGGGATGATACGCCGAGCTGGCTCAACTCGCAGATGTGCCAATCCTGGCGGTTGACGGTGTCCCAGAAGTCGATGGCGCCCTGCGGCGAAAAGTTTGCGGAGTTGTCGAGAGAGTCCTGATGCTGGAGCCACTCGGTGACGACGATGGAGTGATGCGCATCGACGGGCCAGACGGAATAGTAGTTCACGTAGTCCGGATGGACGCTCAGCATCATGTTCGGAAAGAACGTGTAGTAGAACGCGCGTCGCTTGTCATCATTCGACAGCTCGCCAATTGGCACACCGCATGCGCGGCCGTCGAGTGTGGCGCTGTCGTTGCCGTCGGTGATCTGCATGTATCCGCCCAGCTGCTCGCCGGCGTGCAGGTCATTGGCGCCGCTCTGGTAAGGGAGCACGCGTGAAAGCTCCGGGTGGATGGTGGGGCAGTGGAGGCACTCGTTGTAGTTCTGCAGAATCAACTTCCAGTTTGCGGCGACGTCGTACTCCTTGCGCGCGACGGTCACCAGGCCGGCGAGATTGAAGCGTGTGAAACGATCGATTACCGGAGCGAATGCGTCAGCAAACGGAGTGGGGTTCTGCGAGAGTGAAATGAAGATGAACCCTTCCCATTCCCGCACGGCGGCCGGATGGAGTGGATAGTTGCTCTTGTCGAATCCTTCCACGTCGTGCATGTGCGGTGCGCCGATGAGGCGTCCGTCCGTTGCATAGGTCCAGGCGTGATAGGGACATTGAATCGTGCCGGGGAGCTGTCCTTCCGGAATGGAGCACATGCGTGTGCCGCGATGGCGGCAGACGTTGTAGAAGGCGCGCAAGACACCGGCCTTGTCGCGAAGGACGATGATGCTCTCGCCGAATTTTTCGTACAGGAAGTAGTCGCCTGGTCTTGCGAGCTTTGATGCACGTGCGGCCCAGAGCCAGCGTTCCTTGAACAGCCTCTCGGTTTCCGTTTCCAGGATTCCCGGCGACGTGTAGTATTCGCCCGGCAACGTGTGGGCGCCGGGTAGAAAGGTGGTCGCCGTCCTTAGAAAATCAGTCATCTCTAGGCGAATGGGTATTAGGTGAAGGCCATAACAAGAGCAGGTCCTTGACCGCCCAATCCGCTCATGCATCTTGTTGGACTGATCATTTCCTGACTTTCGATGAAAGGATTTCCCGGGCAGCAAGCCGGCCAGAAATGCCAGCGGTGCCGGCGCCAGGATGTGTGCCGCTTCCGCACACCCACAAGCCATCCATCGGCGATGCATACCGGGACGCCGAGGCGACGGGACGCGCAAAGGTGAACTGATCGAGTGTGAGCTCACCATGGAGGAGGCTTCCCTCCGTCGCACCAAATCCTGATTCGATGTCAGGTGGCGCGACGACCTCGCAATGCAGCACGGTCTGGGTGAGACCGGGTGAATGCTCCTCGAGCATTTGAACGACATTGGCTCCAATTGCCGCACGTGTTGCACCGGTCCATCCGTCGCGCAGCGTGTATGCGGCCGCCTGCACCTGCAGGGACACTACGTGTTTGCCCGACACGTCTGCAGGTGGGATGGAAACGCGGATCCACGGATGGTCCGCAACACGACCGTGCTTGGCGGCATCGTAGGTCCGCTCTACATACGACATTGTCGGGGCAATGGTGATCTCACCGCACGTGGGCGCCTGCGACAAGGCGAGATGCACGCGCACTTGCGGACCACGCATGCGGATGCAGTCAACGGCGTGCAGGAAATCCGGATCGAAATCGCCGGCGTCGCACAAGGTGGTGAATGTCCGGCGAGGATCTGCGCCCGACACAACGGTGTGCACGCCGATCTCCTCGCCCGAGGCCAGCGTAACGCCGGCAACACGATCATTCTGCACCCGAATCCTCGCAACCTCGGTGCTCGTGCGAATTTCGCCGCCGGACTGTGCCACGACGGCGGCGAGCGCGGTGGGCAACGCGCCGACGCCACCGGGAGCGCTGCGCCGGCCTGCAATTGCGCCGAGCGGGAGGCCAACGTGGTTGTGCAAAAAGACCAGTGCTGTGCCGCCTGACTGTGGACCGTGCTGCACGTTGAGCACGCCGAGCGTGGAGAGAGCCCCCTTGAGTGTTTCGTTCTCGAACCATTCGTCCAGCACATCGGCAATGGACATGGGGATCGTGCGGATCACGTCGATCATTCCACGTTTGCCGAGCGCACGGAGCTTGTTGCCGAGTGAAAGAAGAGTGAGCAGGTCGGATGGTGCGGTACTTTCGACCGCCGGTGCCCGCACCGTGTAGAGCGCCTCGAGAAAGCCACACAGTCGCGCCACGAATGCGCAGAATTCCGGCCACTTCGCGGCGTCGCTGGACGAATATCGTTTCAGCGACTCGCTGGTTGCGCGAACGTCCGGCGTGATGACGATTGGACCGTTGCCGGAACCGGGAATGGTCATGGAAACCGGAGCGATCGTCCCGAAGGCGGACAATCCCAGGTCGCGCATTACCGACGGAGGAATCCACCCGGTGTCATCGATGCAGGTATTGGCGTGGAACCCGGGATGGAATTCTTCCGTCGAGCACAATCCACCAATCATGGCTCGCTGCTCGAGGACCAACACCTTCCTGCCGGCGCGCGCGAGGTACGCGGCGGTCGTGAGACCGTTCACCCCCGCTCCAATGATGACGACGTCATGTTTCATCGCGGCACGTCCTTGAGGATCTCCAGGGCAGCGAGACGTCCGCCGGCACCCATGATGCCACCGCCGGGATGCGTGGCGGAGCCGCATTGGTAAAGTCCCTTCAACGGCGCGCGGAACCTGGCCCAGCCTGGCGCAGGACGCAGGAAGAACAGTTGGTGCAGGGCAAGCTCTCCCTGGAAAATGTTTCCGTCGGTCAGGCCGGTGATGGACTCGATGTCGGCGGGGGTCAGCACCTGGCGATGCAGGATCGATGCGCGAAAGTTGGGAGCGAAGCGAGTAACCGCATCGATGACCGCATCACCGAATGCCTCTCGCTTCTCGTCGTTCCAGCCGCCCGTGATGTTCGACGGCGCGTATTGTACGAAGATCGACATCACATGCTTGCCGGGCGGTGCCATTCCGGGATCGATCATCGATGGAATGACGATGTCCATGTAGGGCTTCTTCGAGAAGTCGCCGTATTTTGCGTCGTCGTATGCGTTCTCGACGTACTCCATGGTGGGGCTGATGGAAAATGCACCGCGATGATGCGGACCGTTGCCGGGCATGCACGTGAATTCCGGCAGCTCGCTCAACGAGAGATTCACTTTTCCCGACGAGCCGCGAATCTTGTAGCGCTCAATGTCGCGCACGAATTCCGCCGGCAGCTCCTTTCGCTCGATGAGCTGGAGGAAACTGCGTTTGGGATCCAGCGACGTGACGACGACGGGCGCATGAAATTCGTCGCCATTGGCCATGGCCACCCCGGTTGCCCGGCCATTTTTCACAATCACCTGCGCCACACTCGCATTGAGACGAATCTCGGCGCCTGCTTCGCGTGCCGCGCTCGCAATGGCCTTGCTGATCGCGCCGGTGCCGCCCTTCGCAAAGCCCCAGGCGCGAAATGCGCCGTCGATCTCGCCCATGTAGTGATGCAGGAGCACGTATGCGGAGCCTGGAGTCCGCGGCCCCATGAACGTGCCGATGATACCGCTCGCCGACTTCGTCGCCTTGAGGACATCCGTCTCGAACCATTCGTCGAGATAGTCGCCGGCGCTCATCGTCATGAGCTTGTAGAGCTGGTGGAACTGACGGGTGGGCAACGAGCGAAAGAGGCCGGCGAAGCTCAGCATGCCCTTCAAGTCACTCGGGGCCAGCGACGTGGGATCGGGAGGCACCATGGCGAGAATCGGCTTGACCGCCATGGCCATGTGGTGCATCATGTGGCCGTACTCATCATACGCGTCCGCATCGCGTGGCGAGTGACGATAGATCTCGCGCCGCGTGAGATCGTGATCGGCCCATCCGGCGATGTAGTTGCCGTCGAACATCGGCGTGACGGTGCTCTCGAGGGGAAGAATCTCGAGGCCGTGGCGTGGAAGGTCGAGATCGCGAATGATTTCCGGCCGCAACAACGACACCACGTACGAGAAGACCGAGTACTTGAAGCCCGGGTATATCTCCTCGGTGACGGCCGCACCGCCCACAAGATGGCGCCGCTCGAGCACGACGACCTTCTTGCCCGCGCGCGCAAGGTACGCCGCGTTGACGAGCCCGTTGTGCCCACCGCCGATGACGATGGCGTCGTAGCGATGGGATGTCATGCGCGCTTCCTGGCCGGATTGTAGAACGGGAGCGCATTCACGGTGGCCAGCGCGCGCTTTCGCCGGTGCTCGACCGTCATTTCGATCTCGAGCGTCGTGCCGGGTGCGGAGTATTTCGCTTCGACGTGCGCGAGCGTGAGATAGCGCTTGAGCAGCGGCGACCACGTTCCGCTCGTTGCATAGCCGATCTGACGTCCCCCCGCTGCTTGATAGAGTGGAACACTCGTGCGCCATGCCTGCGTGGGGAGCCGCGGTGCGAGTCCCACATTGGCATACAGCGATTGGAGTGACGTCCAGTCCACTTCCACCCCAACGAACTTCCATGCCGCGCCGCGGGCATGTTCCGCACGAATGGCCGTGCGTCCGTTGAATTGCGGTTTGTCGAGGCTGAGCGTCCAGTCCAGCGAGAGCTCGAGTGGCGACGACTTCTGCTGTTCGATGAGCGCGTGGCGTGACGAGTAGTAGTCCACTTCGATGAGCAGCAGCCCTGCCTCGACGCGCGCCATGTCGAGGGCGAGCATGCCGGCGGGGGTGATTCCATATGACGTGCCGCACTCGATGAGGCGATCCCAGACGGGGATGGCCAGTGCGGCGTCCATCCAGATTTCGTAGCCAAGGTCGCCGGTGTAGCCCGTGCGCGTGATGGTGACGGGGGTGCCGCGAATGCTGGTGTTGACGAGGCGAAAATACTTGAGGGCCTCTAGACTGGATTCTGTCGCGAGCTCGAGGATGGTGCGTGACGTGGGCCCCTGCAGCGCAAGCGCCGCGATTCGCTCGGAGACGTCCTCGATGTGCACGTCGAGCTGCCGGGCGTTGTCGCCGAGCCAGCGGTAGTTCGGATCGGCCGCGGTAAGGCGGTAGGTGGTATCATCCAGGCGCGAGACGGTGCCGTCGTCGATGACCTTGCCATCGCCGTCGCACCATGTGGTGTACAGCACCTGGCCGACCTTTGCCCTGGCCACATCGCGGGTGACGACGCGGTCGAGGAGTCGTGCGGCATCACGTCCGGTAACGTGGTACTTGTACAGCGGGGAGACGTCGAACAGCGCGGCCGAGTTGCGGATGGCGTAGTACTCGCGCTCGTGGCTCAGGTCGTAGGAGCTGGCAACGGTGAAGCCGGCCCAGCGTCGCCAGGACTGGCCAAGCATCAGCCTGGCGGTGCGGTCGTGGAACGGGGTGGGCTTGAGTCGGTGGTTGGGCATGTCGGATTTGGAACGGTGTGCCATAATGTGGGACACGGATGAGCTGCGGGCAATGAGCATGGAGCTATCGGCTCTCAGCGGTGGACTTCAGCTCGAGCCGAAAAGCAGCTTTCAGCGATCGGCGCGAGGGGTCAGCGGGAGCTCGAAGGCCAGGAGCCGGAGCTGCGCTGGAATGGTAAAGTGGGACGTAAAATGGTGACGCATCCAGCGCCGGGAGCGCACCTTGCGTCAATGACAAATTTTCGCAAACTGGCCGTCTGGCACAAAGCGCATCAACTGGCGCTGCGCGTGGAGCAGGTTGCCGTGCAGATCAAGCGGCGAAACCCGCGGCAGATCGAGCGGGCGGCCGACTCCATTCCTGCTGCCATCGCAGAAGGGCGCGGACGCGCAACGGATGCCGATTTCGCGCACTACGTGACGATGGGGATCGGATCCGTGAACGAGCTGGAGGGCCATGTCCAGCGCGCGTTCGACAGCGGCATCATGCCGAAGCCGGCCTATGACGAGCTGACGGAGTCGGCGATTGAAGTGCGGAAGATGTTGATTGGTCTGCGACGGACGTTGCGCGGCGAGCCGCGGCCACACCGGAGCGACGAATCCAATCAGTAGCACGAACACAACTCGCTCAACGCTCGGGCTCGATCCGGCAGTAATCTCGCGCTGTTCGCTCACGCCGAGGGCTGAACGCTGCTTCGGCTCGAGCTGAAGCACAACGCTGAAAGTTCAGGGCTCAAAGCTCAGCGCTCCGCACTGCCCGATCTGTCTTCAAGGCGTTTTTGCCGCCGGCGCCGGCGGATCAAACTCCTTGTCCGGAATCCGGAACCCCTTCGCGATGTCTGCGTCCCCTTCAATCCCCATCACCCGCTTCGCCGCGTACTCCCCCACCACCGGCGAGAACTTGAACCCCTCCGCATTGCCCCCCGCCACGATCCAGGTATTGGCCATCTGGGGATGGACGTCGATGATGAAGTTGCTGCTCGACGTCGATTCGTAGTGGCAGGCGTGGGTCTGCGCGATGGGCGCGTCCTTGAGCAGCGGAAACCGATGCGCGATGAACCGGCGCGAGCCCTCGATGCGCGAGGCATCGGCCCACCGGTCGCTCGTGTCGGGATCGAGCTGCGCGGGTGGCGTTTCCGGCTGCGCCGGCGCACCGGCCGTGGTACCAGCCCCAGCACCAGCACCACCCGCTCGGCCACCAGCACGCCCCGCGGCCGCCGCTGCCTCAGCCGGCGTGGCCGGGGCGCGCTCACTGCCCCGCACACGAAAGCCCCGATTGTCCACAGGAAGCGCCGCCCAGCCGGTAACACCAGGAAAATTGTAGCTTGGAATGTTGGGGAAGGTGAAGCGATGGTCACCCACCGGGGTTGCGAAATAGCAGACGTACCCGATGGGTGCGCGGGTTTTTTTTGCGAGAAGCTCGGGAAATGTCTTGGACATCCACGGCCCAACCGCAAAAACGAACGTGTCGGCGCGGAGCTTCCGGCCTGTGTCGAGCGAAATCTCATGCAGCATGCCGCCGGCCACATTCGACGGCGTCGCTCGGCCAATGATGATCTTGCCGCCAAGCTTCTCGAACACCGCGGCCGCCGTCTGTGTCGCACGACGTGCGCGAACGACGCCGGCGTCGGGCTCGTAAAGCACCGCGGTGATGTCGTCCATCGAAATGACGGGGAACGCCTTGCGGACGTCGTCCGGATTGAGGACCTGATAGGGGATCTTGTTCTTCTCCCACCAGACCTTGGTGCGCAGCTGGAAATTGTCCCACTCCGTGCGCATGATGAGATCGCCCGTGGTGTGAAACAGGTTGAGCCGGAATTCGCGTCCCCATTCGTCGTCGAAGGCGATCCACTTCTTGATCGACTCACGCGCCCACAGCGTCCAGAGCTCGCCAAGCGCGCCGGTCTTGTCACCGTAGGATGAACGCACACCGCGGGTTTCGTCGCCGGAAGTCGAGCGGGAATTGCCAGGGCCGTAGGCATCCACGAGTGTGACGTTCGCGCCCATCTTGCGCAGGTTCATCGCCGTGAAGCTCCCCCAGACGCCGGCGCCAATGACGACGATGTCGGGCGACGCGCTTGCGGAGCGCGCCGAGGTCGCCGCACGAATGACGGGTCCGGTATTGCCCACCATGAGGAGACCGGCACCCGCGCCCGTCTTCTTGAGGAAATCGCGGCGAGGCAGCGCGCTCGCGTCCGGCGTGGAATCGTTCGGCATTGGGCGAGTCGAGTGGGGAGACGCAGCAAAGGTGCAGCGGGGCGAATGCGAAATCAAACGGTGGTCGCCAAACGCCGGACGCGCTCCTATAATAGGGGCGATTCATGACTCGACCGGAGCTCCACATGCACGTGCGCTGGATCGTGATTGCCGGAGTGACGTTCGCTGCCGCGTGCGCGGGCACGATGACGAACGTGCGAGCGCCCATGGGCGCGAACCTGTTGCCGGAAGCGAAGACGGGTGCCGCGACGCCGCTGCGATTCGATCCCAACGCGAAGGTCATTCTCTCGAGCGCCGCCGGACTTCCCCCGGCATCGTACCTGCCGTCCCAGGCCGAACGAGGCGCCATGGTGTATGCGGGAACGTGCGCGTCGTGCCATGAAGTGGGCAAGTTCGTGGGCCCGGCATTCGTGGAGTCATGGAAGGATCGCCGAGTGTACGATTTCTACGCGCTCGTGCGGAGTACCATGCCGCTCGATAATCCGGGTGGATTGAAGGAGCAGGAGTACCTCGACGTGACGGCCTACATCCTCAGGGCCAATCACGCACCTGCCGGCACCGACTCGCTCAAGGCGGACACGCTCGTGATGCGAAAGACACGGATTGCCGTTCAATAGCTGCACCCACCGAATCGGGAATCGAGGAACGCGATGAGCACCAATGCCCATGGTCAGCCGGTTGGTGCCGATGTCGCCGGGTGGAGCGTACGTGCACAACCGTCCCGCAACTCGATGGTGGGGCACTACTGCCGCGTCGAGCCGGTGCATGTGGAACGCCATGCGGATGATCTGTTCGCTGCGTGGAGCGACGCGCGCGACGATCGCGACTGGACGTATCTCGTCGCCGAGCGGCCGCATACCGCCGCGGAATGTCGCGCCTATGTCGAGAAGCTGTCGTCAACATCTGATCCGCTGCATTACGCCATCATCGATGCGAACGGCACGGCCGTTGGAACCGCCGCGTTGATGCGCATCGATCCAGCACACGGCGTGATCGAGGTGGGCAGCATCACCTATTCACCACGGTTGCAGCGCACGCGCGCCGGTACCGAAGCGATGTACCTCCTCATGCGACATGCCTTCGACGATCTGGGCTACCGGCGGTACGAGTGGAAGTGCGATACGCTGAACGCGCCGTCGCAAGCCGCTGCGAGGCGATATGGTTTTGTCTTTGAAGGCATCTTTCGCCAAGCCCTCGTCTACAAGGGGCGCAATCGCGATACGGCGTGGTTTTCGATTATCGACAGGGAATGGCCGGCGGTGCGCGCCGCGCTCCAGGCGTGGTTGAACCCCACCAACTTCGAGTCCAACGGATTGCAAAAAACATCGCTTGGCGAAGTGCGGAGTGCACAATGAAGAAGCTGCTGCTCCTGTTCGCATTCGTGAATACGGTTGGTGCCCAACCTCCACGCGCGGACACGCTGCGCGTTGGCGGGTTGACGCAGCCGGTCGAGATACTGCGTGACCGCTGGGGCGTGAACCACATCTACGCGAAGAACGAGCATGATCTCTTCTTTGCCCAGGGGTACGCGGCAGCGCGTGACCGCGGCTTTCAGTTCGAGATGTGGCGGCGTCAGGCGACAGGCACGGTGTCCGAAGTCATTGGACGCCGCGAGCTGCAGCGTGACCAGGGCGCCCGGTTGTTCAGGTATCGCGGCAACGTGTCCGCCGACCTCGCGCGCTATCATCCACACGGTGCGGTGATCGTCGGAGCATTCGTTGAAGGAGTGAATGCGTTCGTGGATGCGGCGGCAAAAAATCCAGCGCTCGTCGCGGCCGAGTTGCGGATGCTTGGCATCGTACCCGGACGCTGGACGGCCGACGTCGTCATCTCGCGACATCAGGGGCTGCTGGGCAACATCAGCGAGGAGCTCGCCAACGGACGATTCGTGGCGCATCACGGCCCGGCGCTGCTGGAGAAGATTCAATGGTTTCATCCTGGTCCCGGCTCTCCACGGCTCGACATTGACCCGATGATCGCCGGCGATGCGTTGGATGCGCCGATTCTCGCGCTGTACGATGCGTTTCGTGCACCGCTGCGTTTCCAGGCGTCGGACATTGCGGTCGCGATGCGCGGAGATGCCGCCAACGCCAGGCGCATGGCGCTGCTCGATTCGATTGCCGATGACGACATGCGCTGGAACCAGCGGCGCGACATCGGAAGCAACAACTGGGTCGTGAGCGGCACGCACACACTCAGCGGCCGCGCGTTGATGGCGAATGATCCGCACCGGGCCATTGCGGCGCCGTCGCTTCGCTACTTCGTGCACCTGAACGCACCCGGCTGGAATGTCATAGGCGGAGGTGAGCCGGTGATTCCCGGCGTTTCCATTGGCCACAACGAACATGGTGCGTGGGGACTGACCATTTTCGGGACTGATGGAGAGGACCTCTATGTCTACAAGACGAACCCCGCAAATGCCGCCCAGTATCAGTACAAGGGCGCGTGGGAAACGATGCGCACGATTCACGAGTCGATTCCCGTAAAAGGCTCGGCGCCGGCAGAGGTCGCGCTCAGGTACACGCGGCACGGGCCTGTTGTGTACGAGGACAGTGTTCGCCACCTGGCATACGTGGTTCGTGCGGCGTGGCTCGAGCCAGGCGGCGCGCCCTACATGGCATCCCTGCGCATGGACCAGGCAAAGACCTGGGACGAGTTTCGCGCGGCGTGCAGCTTCAGCAATATTCCGGGTGAGAACATGGTGTGGGCCGACGTGGCCGGAAATATTGGCTGGCAGGCGGTCGGCATCGCACCCATTCGCCCGAATTCGAGCGGGCTCGTGCCGGTGCCTGGCGACGGGCGCTTTGAATGGGCGGGCTATCTTCCCATCCTGCAGAAACCGCACGCGTTCAACCCACCGGAAGGGTACATCGGCACGGCGAACAACAACCTCACCCCCGAGTCGTATCCATATCGCAACGCGATTGGGTGGGTGTGGGCCGATCCTTATCGTTTTGCACGCATCTCCGAAGTGCTTGGCGCCGGCCGCAAGGTGTCGATGATGGACATGATGCGTCTTCAAACCGACTACACGTCCATCCCGGCGCGTTCCCTCGTTCCGATGCTTGCGCCGCTCACGTCGGCCGATGCGGCGACCGAGAGTGCGAGGCAGCTGCTCGTGAACTGGAACTACGTGCTCGACAAGAGCTCCGTGCCGGCGGGAATCTACGAAGCGTGGTTTCGCCAGCTCGCGGCGAGCGTGACCAACGTCATGGTGCCCGCACCTGCGCGACAGATGGCACGGGGTGTTTCCACACATCGGATCATCGAATGGCTGACGGCGCCCGGTGGAGAATTCGGGCCGAATCCAACAGCCACGCGTGATTCGCTGCTTCTCGCAGGCCTTGCGGCGGCGGTCGCGGAATTGACGAAGCGCCATGGTGCGGACAAGGCCACCTGGGCGTGGGGCCAGTATCATCACGCCCTGCTGCAGCACCCCATGAGCGCAGCATTGAGCGCCGAGCAGAAGGCAAAGTTCGAGGTTGGCCCGTGGCCGCGCGGCGGCGACGGCAACACCGTCGGCGCAACGGGCGGCGGTGAAAACCAGGTTGCGGGCGCTTCGTTCCGGTACATCGTGGGGATGAGCGACTGGGATTCCGCGATGGGCGTCAACACACCCGGACAGTCCGGTGACGTGACCAGCCCGCACTATCGCGACCTGTTCGAGCTCTGGAAGGACGACAGGTATTTCCCGGTAAAGTACTCGAGGCCGGCGGTGGAAGCCGTTACGGAATCGCGAAGCATTCTGGTGCGGCCTTAGGCACATGGCTGAATGGTTTCGAGAGCTCGACGCGCTGATAGGCGGGCTGGATGAAAGCATCCGCTCGGCCGGGAAGCGTGTGCGTTCCGTGCTCCGTGACGATGATCCGATAGAAATTCTCTGCTATCGGGGCTACGGCAACTCGAGTGCGGCCATCATCCATGGGCGCGTTCTCGAACAGCGTGGCATCTCGCCGAGCGGCGATCACGATTCCACGCTGCGGAACCTGATCAACACGTGGCGGCGTGCCGAAGCTGATCCGGTCGAGCTCGCGGAGGTTGCCGTAACATGTGCGGGCGGCTCATTGATGGTTCGTGGCGACAACGAAGGGTTCTTCACGGGCCGCCTCGAGCTTGGGCCGCCGATCGATCCGAATGCGGAGTGG
The DNA here is from genome assembly GCA_028287285.1 of Gemmatimonadota bacterium. Classification (GTDB taxonomy): domain Bacteria; phylum Gemmatimonadota; class Gemmatimonadetes; order Gemmatimonadales; family Gemmatimonadaceae; genus AG11. Next base: position 32,994 of record JAQBPY010000166.1, on the reverse strand, counting down.
ATCACGTATGCGGCCGATCTGCTGTCACCCGTGAGCGTGCGAGGCACGGTGTCCGGCAGCGGCGATGTACTGATTCCACCTACGAGCGCCACGTTTGGTGTCATCAGCGACATCGACGACACCGTGATTCAATCGCGCGTGTCGAGCTTCCTGCTCGCGGCGCGTACGGTAATGCTCGGCAATGCACGCACCCGGCTGCCGTTTCCCGGCGTGGCGGCGTTCTACCAGGCGCTTCGCGCCGGTGCGACAGGCAGCGAGAAGAATCCCATCTTCTACGTCTCCAGCAGTCCGTGGAACATCCATGATGTGATCACGGAGTTCATGGATCTGCAGAAGATTCCGCGCGGTCCGGTGCTGCTCCGCGATTGGGATATCTCGCTTGGCGCGCTCGCAGCCACGCGCCACCTCGATCACAAGGGCGCGGCCATTCGCAGCATCATGGCGATGTATCCCTTGTTGCCGTTCATCCTCATTGGTGACACGAGCCAGCACGACCCGGAAATCTACCGCCAGATCGTCGGCGAGTTTCCCGGACGTATACGAGCCATTTACATCAGGGATGTTACACGGAACGAGGAGCGTGCTGCATCCGTGAGCAGGCTCGCGGATGAAATTCGCACCTCACACTCCACGCTCGTGCTCGCAGAAGATACGCTTGGCGCGGCGAAGCACGCCGCGGAGCAGGGCTGGATTCGCGCGGACGCGCTCGGTGACGTACACCAGGAAAAGCGCGCCGACGAAGGCGCGACCGGCGAAAAGGTTGCCACGCCAGAAGGCGGTGCGCCGTCGTCCGGTAACGCACCTACGGTGATCAATCCGTAAGGTGAATGTGTTTGGCTCGAGCCTCAGCGGCACGTTACGTGGCTGGGATGTGGCAGTGCTTGCAAGCACAGCGACGACGGCGCGCAAGTCGCATTACAACGGGGTATGTCCAAGCGCCGGCATGCCCTGTTCACCCTGATGCTCCTTGCCAGCTGCCGAGCCGGCCCCACTCGGCGCGAGGCAGCTGACGCACTTCGAGCAACATGGACAGCAGCGGACTCGACGGCCGTGGTGCGCGTCTGGGCTGACGGGCCGCCCTGGTTCTCCTGTGCCGAGGTCGTAGCGAAGCTGCAGTCGGCGAGCGATCATGCGGTGGTCAGGGATGCCTTGCGGCCCTGGCGCTCCCTCGTGACGTCGGACTGGGTTCGGCTGCGGGACACGTCGGCAGGCCCCGTTGTGGAGCCGGGATGGTGTGTTGCACGTCTGCATGACTCCAGCAGCCGAACCGGCTGGACGGAGATCGAAGGCGAACATCTGCCAAGTGGAGGATCCCGGCGCGGCTGGGATGTGCAGGCCGGCACGCGGCACATCGATGTGGCGGGCCGTCCGCAGCGACTTGGCAGTGACTCGGCGCGCGTGAGCTACGTGATTACCATTGTGCCGAACGAAAATGGGCGTGCAATGGGTGCGGACCGCGATACCACGCGAGCGGTGGCCGTGCTCGTGAAAGAGAACGGCGCATGGCGCGTGGGGAGCGGCACGCGGTAACTTCGACGTCTCACTCCACCCTGTTGCACATGCGCTGTCTTGCCGCTCTTGCGGTCCTTTTCGGTATTGCGACCGGTGCTACCGCTCAAACGCGGGTGGTTCGTGTCCCCTCAAAGCTGTTGGGCGAAGAGCGCATCGTTCACGTGCATCTGCCGCCCAATTACGACGTGGCTATGCAGCGATATGAGGTGATCTATCTGCTGGATGGGCACGTGCGTCCGTTCTTCGATATCACCGTCGCGGCGGCAGCATATGATCTCACCGGCGACGCACGGACGTATGCGACGCCGCCGCAGATCGTCGTCGGGGTGGATCAGCGCGTCCGCGGCGAGGAGCTCGGGCGCAACCAGGAGCTGTTCACACGCTTTCTGGTGGAGGAGCTGGTTCCGTACATCGACCACGAATACCGGACCTCGCATTTTCGCACGCTGATTGGCCATTCGCTTGGTGGGCGATTTGCGCTGATGACGTTTTGCCGGGCGCCCGGTGTGTTTCCGGCAGTCATCGCGATTTCCGGAGCCGGCGGTGATTCGACCGGCGCCGATGCCACCAGGCGGTGCCTCGAGAAAGCGTTCGCATCCGACAAGGGCGTGCTCAGGCACCTCGTGCTTGGCGCTGGTGATCGCGAGGTGCGGACGCTCGACGGCGTGCGACGGCTGCAGGCGTTCCTCCGTGCCAGTGCGCCTTCCAACTGGCGGTGGACGGTGATTGACGGGACGGGACTCGGGCACACGGATACGCCGCTCGCCACGATTCCACCGGGCATCCGGTTCGTGCAGAGTGATTCGGTGTGGGACATGCCGCCGGCACTCATCGAGCAAGCCGCGGCGGATCCCGAGCGTGCCGTGGTGGATTTCCATACAGCGCTCGGCGCACGTGTCGGTTCTCCTGTTAGTCCTTCCCTAAAGTCGATGCTGGCCATCGCGCGTGCTCGCGTCAGACAAGGGAATGCCGATGCATCGGAAGCGGCCATCAAGAAGCTGATAGATGCCTATCCGGAAGATCTCGAAGGGTATGGAATGCTGTCGGATGTCGCGCTTCGGCGTAATGATACCTCTAAAGCCAGACGCGCGCTCGATGACGCCATGCGAATGCTGGAGCGTCTCGATTACTTCGACGTCTACGACCGGGAGCGAAAGCGCCAGGTCATCAAGGATGCGCTCGCGGCGATTCCCCGGTAACGACGTCGTCTTGAATCAGCCGGGAAGGACCTGCTTTCCGCAATGAAACCAGGTCCTTCGGCAAATACCCTGCCTCAGCGACGACTGTCGACGCGGTCCCACGCATCGCGGGTCGCATTCTTCGCGTCATTCCACGCGAGCCTGGACGTGCCCTTCACCTTGTCCCAGCCGGCGCTCATGTCGTTCTCTACCTCGTCCCACTTCTTGCCCGCGTAGCGCTCGCGCGACTCCCAACCGTACCGGTACGCCGGCTGATAGGTATCGTACGACGCATCGGCCCGTGCATAGGGGCGCGACGCATAATTGTCACGCCAATAGCTGTCCTCGAGCGTGGGGTTCACCCGCTCCGCAGCACCCTTACCCGCAAGTCCGCCGGCCACTGCGCCAACGGCCGCACCCACGACGGCGCCGACCGGCCCACCAACCATTCCACCAACAGCCGCGCCGGCCGCGCCGGCGCCTGCTGCACCCGCACCTGTGCCAACGGGATGTGCACCCGGTGCCCCACTGATCGGGTCACGATTCGCGGTGTCTTCTCGAATATCAGCCATGTTCATCTCCGGATGAGGTTGAGCGTGCACAGAATTCGTCCGGAAGGCTTTTGCAAGCGACGCGCCATGCCGAGCGTTGAGATTGCTTGATGGCCGCCGTACGTTTGTTCGCACACACATTCACACTTCCATCAGGCGATCCATGGAACGGCGCGACTTCCTGCTGCATTCGGCAACACTCGTGGGCGCGTCCGCGCTGAGCAGTCAATTGGGCGGGATCAACATTGCGGGCGCGGCAACGCCTGATGTCGCGGCAGCCGGCGCGGTCGTTCCCATTGCCGACGCCGAGCGGCTTGCGCGGATCGAGAAGGCGCAGCGGTTGATGATCGAGAACGGCATCGATGCGGTGCTGCTCGAGGTCGGAACGAGCATGTACTACTACACCGGCGTGCGATGGGGAAACAGCGAGCGCACCTTTGCGGTGGTGATTCCGGCGCATGGCGAGCTCGCGTGGGTGACTCCCGGCTTCGAGGAAGAGCGTGCGCGCGAGTTGATCAAGTTCGGCAAGGACGTCCGGGCCTGGCAGGAGGACGAAAGTCCTTACAAGGTCATTGCCGGCATTCTCCAGGATCGCGGCGCAACGGGCAAGGTGGGCATCGAGGAGCGGCTTCGTTTCTTCATCTATGACGGCGTGCGGCAGCAGCTGCCGTCGGTACAGTTCGTGAGTGCGAATCCCGTGACGGCGGGTTGTCGCATGATCAAGTCACCTGCCGAGCTGGCGCTGATGCAGCGTGCGAATGACATCACGCTGCAGGCCATCGGTTCCACGATGCGTGGCTTGAAGGAAGGGATGACGAACCAGCAGGTTGGTACGAGCGTCGCGGACGCCACGAAGAAGCTCGGCGGCAAGGCCGACGGCGCACTCGTGATCTTTGGCAAGTACTCGGCATTTCCACACGGCAGCGTACAGCCACAGAAGCTGCGCCAGGGCGACGTGGTGCTCATCGATGCGGGATGCACGGTGGAGGGTTACGTCTCCGACATCACACGCACGTCGGTGTTTGGAAAGCCGACGCAGCGCATGCGCGATGTGTGGGAGGTGGAGAAGCACGCCCAGACCGCGGCGTTCGAAGCGGCGCAGATCGGCGCGACCTGTGAATCGGTGGATGCGGCGGCGCGGAAAGTCATTGTTGCCGCCGGGTTCGGACCGGATTACAAGGTGCCGGGCCTGCCCCATCGCACGGGACACGGCATTGGGCTCGATGGTCATGAGTGGACCAACTTCGTCCGTGGCAACATGACGCGCATCCAGCCCGGCATGTGCTTCAGCGATGAGCCGACGATCTCGAGCTACGGTGAGTTCGGCATCCGTCTCGAGGACTGCCTGTACATGACCGAATCAGGGCCGAAAATGTTCACGCCGCAGAGTCCGTCAATCATGCAGCCGGTCTAAGGCCGCGAGCGGAACCATCCAGGGGTATCCAATGTTAGTATGCAAGAGGATCCCCTGACAGATGATATCGCCGATGATACCGCTTTCTGTGCTCGACCTTTCCACGATCAACGCGGGCAGCGATGCGTCGCAGGCGTTCCGGAATACGGTCGACCTTGCTCGCCATGCGGAGCACCTCGGTTACACCAGGTACTGGCTCGCCGAGCATCACAACATGCCCGGCATTGCAAGCGCCGCCACGGCTGTCGTCATCGGGCACGTTGCAGGAGCGACGTCGCGCATTCGCGTGGGCGCCGGTGGGATCATGCTTCCAAACCATGCGCCGCTGATCATTGCGGAGCAGTTTGGCACGCTCGCGGCCATGTATCCCGGTCGCATCGACCTCGCGCTTGGCCGCGCACCCGGCACGGACCAGAACACGATGCGTGCGCTGCGCCGCGACCCGCGCAGCGCGGAGTTCTTTCCGCAGGACGTGGTGGAGCTGCTGTCATATTTCGAGGATTCCATTCCGGGCCAGATGATTCGGGCCGTGCCTGGCGCTGGCCTTCATGTGCCGGTATGGTTGCTCGGCTCGAGTACCTACAGCGCACAGCTTGCGGCGCAGATCGGAGTCCCGTTTGCGTTCGCGTCGCACTTCGCGCCGGCGCAGCTGCATCAGGCGCTGGAACTGTACCGTTCAGGCTTTGAGCCCTCGGACAGGCTGGCGAAGCCATATGCGATGGTTGCCGTCAGCGTGATCGCAGCAGACACCGATGCCGAGGCGCGGCGGTTGTTCTCGTCGCTGCAACAGCAGTTCATCGCACTGCAGCGCGGCCAGCCCATCCAGCTTCAGCCGCCTGTGGACGACCTGGACTCCCGCATCACCGCCCACGAAAAGCATGGCATCGAGCATACGCTGCGGTATGCAATTGTTGGCGGGCCGTCCACCGTGCGACGGAAGCTCGCGGAGCTCGCGGCGGAAACAGGTGCCGACGAAGTGATCGTCACGGCAAACATCCACGATCACGAGGCGAGAAAGCGGTCGTACGAAATATTGGCCGAGGCCAATTGTCCCTGAGCGGGAGCGGAGGACGACAATAGCCTGGCAACTTCCCCCTGTCCTGAATAGTTCGTACTCTCCAGCCTGAAACTCGGACCCGGGACAACATGCAGCGGACAATCCTCCTGACGTCACTGTTCGCGTTCGGCCTCGCGCCGCACCTGCACGCGCAGCAGCTCATGGCGACCATCGATTCCATGATGGTGCGCTATGCGAAGCCGAACGGCCCGGGTGCGAGCCTGTTGGTCATTCACGACGGGCATGTCATTGTCGCGAAAGGGTACGGACTCGCTGACGTCGAGCAGAAGATCCCGGTGGACAAGGAGTCCAACTTCCGGCTCGCGAGCCTCTCCAAGCAGTTCACGGCTACCGCGATCATGCTTCTCGCCGCAGACGGCAAGCTGCACTATGAGGACGATATCACCTCCGTTGTCGCCGGACTTCCTGCGTACGCACGCGGCGTCACCATTCGTCACCTGCTCAATCACACGGGCGGTCTGTCAGGTTACGAAAGCTTCGTGCCGGATTCACAGACGACGCAGGTGCACGACGCCGACGTCCCCGCGCTCATCTCCCACGCGTCCGCACCAAAGTTCTCCCCGGGCACGAAGTACGATTACAGCAACACCGGGTACGCCCTGCTCGCACTCGCCGTGGAGCACAGCAGTGGCAAGCGCTACGCCGACTTTCTGCACGATCGCATTTTCGCACCGCTCGGCATGACCGGCACCCTCGCCTTCGAGAACGGGCGGTCCGTCGTGCCGCACCGCGCGTACGGATATCGCGTCGACACCGCAGGTAACGTGCGCCGCACGGATCAGAGCAACACCAGCGCGACACTTGGTGACGGCGGCATCTACTCCAATGCGGCAGACCTCGCGAAGTGGGACCAGGCCATTGAACGTCACACGCTCGTCGACGCGACTTCGCAGCAACGTGCCTGGACGCCCCCTGTGCTGGCAAATGGGCGGACGTCCGAGTACGGCTTTGGGTGGTTTGTGGACGACGATCATGGCACGATGCGGGTCCGTCACCATGGAGAGAGCCGAGGATTCACCAATGGCATCATCCGATATCCGGAGCGGCGGCTCACCGTGGTGATACTCACCAACCGAAGTGGCGGCGCTCCGTGGGATACGGCGCAACGCATCGCGGAGCTTTACCTCGGGCCCTCGGCGGCTGGTGGCTCGCCGGCGTGGCGCCCATAGGTTTCACGGACGGAGCGTGGCACATGGCGAGCTGACCGTCGCGGATGCGGCCTGGGTGCTGTAGACTCGTTGTCTCGCCTCGATCCCTTCCGCCCGCGCGAGAGGGACAGGAGATTACGGCACTTCCCTCAGAGGTCACCCGCATGTCGCACGTTGCTCGCGTCATTGTTCTCGCCGTCGTCCTGGTGCTCCCCGCCACGGCCGCCGCGCAGCGGCAGAGCATCATCCCCGCCGGCCAGAGCGCGTCTCCAACGCTCACCCCGGGCATCCGTGCTGGCGACGTCGTCTATTCATCCGGCCAGCTCGGCGTCTCCCGCGATGCGCCGGACAGCACGATCCAGGGCCAGACGAAGCGCGCGCTCGAGAGCGTGAAGGCCGTCGTCGAGGCAGGTGGGTCAACAATGGCAAACGTAGTGAAGTGCACCGTATTCCTCGTGGACGTGAAGGACTTTGCCGGCATGAACAGCGCCTACCGCGAGTTCTTTCCCAAGGAGCCTCCGGCGCGGTCCACCGTCGTCGTCGCGGCACTGGTCAGCGCTGCCGCGAAGGTGGAAATCGAATGCATCGCGGTCGTGGTGAAATAAGCAAAACAGAATACGTGAACCACGACAGACGTGAAACAAGCAGGTCCTTCTTCGCTCAGGACGACACATCCTCCCCATGTTCCGCCCCATGAAGCCCATTCTTGCTGCGCTCGCGCTCCTCATGTCCGCGAGCATCGCGGCCGCTCAATCACCGTCGACGTCTGCCGCAGGCGCGAGCTGGATGCGCTATCCCGCGATATCACCCGACGGCAGGACCATTGCCTTTGCGTTCAAGGGTGACCTGTACAAGGTATCGAGCAGCGGTGGGTCCGCCGTCCCGCTCACGACGCACACCGCGAACGACTTCATGCCGGTCTGGAGCCACGACGGAAAGCAGATCGCCTTTGCGTCCGACCGCTACGGCAACCACGACATCTACGTCATCAGCGCCGAGGGCGGCGAAGCCAGGCGGCTCACCTTCCATTCTGCGCCCGAATATCCGTACAGCTTCACGAGCGACGACAAGCGCATCATCTTCGGTGCGACGCGCCAGGACGCAGCCGCCAACAGGCAGTTTCCCACCGGTGCGCAGCCGGAGCTCTATGAGGTTCCCGCCACCGGCGGCCGGCCCATCCAGATCCTGACCACGCCGGCCGAAAACGTCCGCACGAGCAGGAATGGCCAACTCCTGATCTACGAGGACAAGAAGGGACAGGAGAATCCGTGGCGTAAACATCATACGTCTGCCGTGGCCCGCGACATCTGGATCTACGACTCCAGGGCGGGCACGCATCGCCAGCTCACGACATTTGCCGGCGAAGATCGCAATCCCGTATTCACCGACAACGACAAGGCGTTCTACTACCTGAGCGAAGAGAGCGGCACGTTCAACGTGCACAAGATGAGCATCGACGGCGGCAAGTCGCAGCAGCTCACGTCGTTCAAGGGCGTGCCCGTGCGCTTCCTGAGCATGGCGGACAACGGCACGCTCGCCTTCGGGTTCGACGGCCAGATCTACACGATGGCATCGGGTGGCAAACCCGTGAAGCTCGACATCGCCGTCTCGTCGGACAACAAGGCGAACAACGAGCGCATCATGGCGGTGAACAACGGTGCGCAGAATCTCGTGGTCTCGCCAACGGGCAAGGAGGTCGCGTTCACCTACCGCGGAGACGTGTTCGTGAACAGCGTGGAAGGCGGCGGGACCAAGCGCATCACCACAACGCCCGAGACCGAAGCCGGCGTGCAGTTCTCACCCGACGGCAAGTCGATCATCTACACTACGGAGCGCGGGGGCAAATGGTCCATCTACGAAGCGCGACGGCAACGTGACGCCGAGCCGTATTTCTTTGCGTCGACGGTTGTGAGGGAAGCGCCAGTGGTGAGCAACGACCACCAGAACACGCATCCGGCGTACTCGCCAGATGGCAAGGAGCTCGCGTACCTCGAGGACCGCAACACGCTCCGGATCATGGACCTCGCCACAAAGCAGACGCGCACGCTGCTCACCGACAAGGAGCTGTTTGGTTCCGACCACCGCTTCGAGTGGAGTCCGGACGGCAAGTGGATCCTGTTCGACCTCAACGTGCCGGGCATCGCACCGGGTGAAGTCGGACTCGTGCGCGCGGACGGCAAAGGCGAAGTCGTGAACCTCACGCAGAGCGGATTTGCCGACAGCCGAGGCAAGTGGATCCTTGGCGGCAAGGCGATGATGTGGTTCAGCAACCGTGATGGCCTCAAGTCCGTCGCGCAGACGGGTCAGACGCAGCAGGATGTCTACGCCATGTTCTTCGATCGCGATGCATGGGAGCGGTTCCGTCTCACGAAGGACGAATTCGCCCTCGTGAAGGAAGCCGACGACAAGAACGCAAAGACGAAGGCCGACTCGGCGAAGGTGAAAGCCGACAGCATCAAGGCCGAGAAGAAGGAGGTCGTGATCGACCTCGATGGGCTCGACGCGCGGCGCTCGCGCCTGACGATTCATTCGTCGGCACTCAGTGACGCGCTGCTGAGCAAGGACGGCGAAACGCTGTATTATCTCGCGCGCTTCGAGAAGGGCGTGAACCTGTGGTCGACCGTGCTGCGCACCAAGGAGACAAAGATGATCCTCTCCCTGAATGCCAACAGCGGCAACATGGCGTGGGACAAGGAGCAGAAGTACATCTTCCTGCTTGCCGACGGGGCGATATCCCGCATCGATCCCGTGCCGGCCACCCCCAAGCGCGACCTGGTGGCCATGAGCGGCGAAGACGCGCTCAACGTCGATGCCGAGCGGGCCGCGGAGTTCGATCATGTGTGGCGCCGCACGCGCGATACGTTCTACTCCAAGGGCTACCACGGTGTGGACTGGGTGGGTCTGCGCCCCGTCTATGCCAAGTATCTGCCGTACATCGGCAACAACGCCGAGTTCGCGGAAATGATGGCGGAGATGCTCGGCGAGTTGAACATCAGCCACAGCGGTGCCACGTTCAACGCATCCAACCCGAATGACGACATCACGGCGTCACTCGGTCTTTTCTATGACCAGACGTATACCGGTCCGGGGTTCAAGGTCGCGGAAGTGATCAAGGATGGCCCGCTCGACCGTCACGATGTGTCGATCGCGCCTGGCACCATCATCGAGGCGGTGGACGGCATCACCATCACGCCGGCGATGGACATCGCCGAGCTGCTCAACAGGAAGGTCGGCAAGAATGTGCTGCTCACGCTGGCTGACGGTGCGAAAAAGAGCGAGTTCGTGGTGAAGCCGGTGGCGATTGCCGACGAGAATCGGCTGCTCTATGCGCGGTGGGTGAAGCGCAATGCAGACGAGGTGACCAAGGCGAGCAACGGTGAGCTTGGCTACGTCCACATTCCCGGCATGAACGACGGCGCGTATCGCACCACCTTCGAGGACATCATGGGCAGGTACGCCACGCGCAAGGGTGTCGTCGTCGACACACGGTTCAATGGGGGTGGTGACCTCGTCGCTGACCTTGCCATGTTCCTGAGCGGCAAGAAATTCTTTGACTACACCACCGATACACGCAGCAACGGGTACGAGCCCAATTTCCGCTGGACGAAACCCACGGTCGCGATGGCGAACGAGGCCAACTACAGCGACGGTCACTGCTTTGCGTACACCTACAAGGCGCAGAAGATCGGGCCGCTCATCGGCATGCCAACGCCGGGCACCTGCACATTTGCCGGATGGGAAGGACTTCAGGACGGCATTTCGTGGGGCGTGCCGGGGGTGGGGGTAAAGGATGCCATCACGGGCAAGTATCTCGAGAATCAGCAAACCGAACCGGACATCAAGGTCATGAACAAGTACGAGCTCGTGAGCAAGGGGAAAGACCAGCAGCTCGAGGCTGCGATCGCGGCGTTGATGAAGCTCATCCAGTCATCGAGCATCGTGCCGTGACTCGGTGGCGCAGGGCGTCGGTGCAAGGCTGAAATCACAACAACGTTTCACATTAGGAACAAAAAAAGCGCTCTCACTGTCCGGGAGAGATGTGAACTGATTGCTGTTGATGTGAAAAGTCAGTTGCACCAGCCCCCTGTCGGGACAACAAGGCCACTTGCCGAGTAGAAGGATTAGGTCAGCCCCTGGGTACCTGCCGCTCCTCTTCCACGTAAGCAACGGCGCCAGGCTCAGGCGTGATGCCACGCCCATAGCGCTGTGCCCAGAGTCTCGTGAACTCGGCGCCGAGCAACACGACCATTGACGTGTAGTAGACCCAGATGAGCACGACCGCGAGCGAACCGGCAACTCCGTAGACGCTCCCCGGGTTGCTGCGTCCAAGATATAACCCGATGACCATTTTTCCGAACGTGAACAGCGTGGCGGACATCGCCGCACCGGCACGAACGTCGCGCCAGGCAATGCGCGCGTCGGGCAGATATCGGTACATGACGCAGAACAACGCCGTGATGACGGCAAATCCGATCACTGACGTAAGAACCTGAATCATCAAGGTCGGAGCCGCACCTCCGGAAAAGTGCGTGCCCGCGGCCACGAGCATCGTGTTGATCGCCAGCGATACGAGCAGCAGAAACGCCACCATGATCACCACGCCAAACGAGAACACACGCTTGACGAGAAAGACGTGCAGCTGATTGCGTCTCGGGTCGGGCTTTACGCCCCACGCCTTGTTGAGCGCCGTTTGCAGCTGGGCGAATGACGTCGTTGCGCCGAAGGCGAGAGCGGCCACTGAAAGCAGCGTGGCAACGGTGGCGGAGGCGCTCACGAAGCGTGCGTTGCCAATGATGGTCGAGACCTGCTCCGCGCCACTCGTCCCGATCAAACCCCCCACCTCGCCCACGAGCGCCTGCTGCACACGCGCCGGATCCGCCACCCGGCTCGCAACGGTCAATACGAGCGTCAGCAGTGCAGGCAGTGAAAAAAATGTGTAGAACGACAGCGCCGCCGCCATGGACGAGCAGTCATCACTGAAGAACGCCAGGACCGTTCCCCAGAGCAGCCCGCCAAATCCTCGTACCGTTGCAAGGATGCCCGGCTGCGCCATGACAACGGCAGCGTCCTTTGCCTTTTCCACGCTCTCCGCTTTCTGCTCGGCGGCAGGCGAATGCGTGATGGGCGTTGGTGTGTCCGTGGCCGGGGCGCGGGGTGGTGTCTGGGTCATGAAGAAACATGGGAAGGCGCGCCGATTACGGGCAACCACAACCAGTCATGCTGGCCTCGGCTCGGCCGCTGCGGCATATTGCCGCATGTCGATCAAGCCAGCCTTGTGCGCTGCCATTGTCCTGCTCGCCTCGAGCACTGCCGCAGCACAGCAGAAGCCCGTCCAGCTCCCCATGCCGCGTGATGTGAAGGCCGCATTCGCAAAGGGCACACGATCTCCAGACGGCAAACCCGGAAGCCGCTATTGGCAGAATCGAGCGCGCTATGTCATCGAGCTCACCGCAGCACCACCCAACCGGGCCGTCCACGGCACCGAGCAGATCACGTACTTCAACAACAGCCCGGATACGCTGCGCGACCTGGTGTTCCGGCTGTACCTCAACATCCACAAGCCCGGCGCGCCGCGCGATGGTGGCGCAAGTGAGAATTATCTCACGAGCGGGGTGCACGTCGACGCATTCACCGTAAACGGACAGGCGGCACCGTGGCCCGCCGATCCAGGCGCGTTCACCACACAACGCGTGAAGCTCCCCGTCGCGCTGAATCCTCGCGATTCAGTGCGCCTGTCCGTTACGTGGCACTACGACGCCTCGCGCGAAAGCAACCGCGAGGGCATGATCGATTCCACCACGCTCTTTCTGGCGTACTTCTATCCGCGCGTCGCGGTGTACGACGACTACAACGGGTGGGACCGGACGACGTTCACGGACCAGCAGGAGTTCTACAGCGACTTCAACGACTACGACGTCACCGTCAAGGTGCCCGCCAACTTTGTGGTATGGGGTACCGGCACGCTCGTCGACCCTGCATCGGTGCTGCAGCCGGCGCATCTCAGCCGGTTCCAGGCGTCGCTCTCCTCCGACACCACCATCCACGTTGCAACGCACGCGGAAATGCTGGCCAGATCGGTCACACGCCAGGGCGCACAGAACAGCTGGCACTTTAGCGCGAACGACATTCCCGACATGGCGTTCGCCACAAGCGACCATTATGTGTGGGATGCGTCGAGCGTCGTGGTGGACGACGTCACTCGCCGGCGCGCGAGCACGCAGGCCGCGTTCAACGACACCGCGGCCGACTATCATCACCTGGCCGGCTACGCACGCCACGCGCTCAGCTGGCTGTCGCACAACTGGCCAGGCGTTCCCTATCCATACGAGAAGACCACCGTGGTGCAGGGATTCGCGGGAATGGAATACCCCATGATGGTAAACGACGAAGCGTATGCCGACACCACGTTCTCGCGATTCGTCGCCGAGCATGAGATCGCGCACACGTACATGCCGTTCTACATGGGCATCAACGAAGCGCGGTACGCATTCATGGACGAAGGCTGGGCCACGACGTTCGAATTCCTCATCGGCACTGCGGACCTCGGCGCCGCGAAGGCGGTCGACTTCTTCAGGCAGTTCCGCGTGAATGGCTGGATCAGTGATTCGTCGCCGCTGCAGGACCTTCCCATCATCACGCCCGCTGACGCCCTCAAGGACGCCGCATACGGCAACAGTGCATACGGCAAGGCGGCACTTGGCTATCTCGCTCTCAAGGACATGATCGGTGACGCATCGTTCAGGAAGGCCCTGCACGAGTACATGGATCGCTGGCACGGCAAGCATCCATTACCCTGGGATTTCTTCAACACCTTCAACAATGTGAACGGCAAGGACCTGTCATGGTTCTTTCATGACTGGTACTTCACCAGCAGCTACATTGACCTGTCGCTCGCCGATGTGAAGAAGACGGGCGCCGGTTATATGATGACCATCATCAATACTGGCGGCATGCCGGCTCCCGTCGATGTCATCATCAGGTACGCAGACGGCACAACCAACATTGTGCACCAGACGTCGGCGATCTGGGCCAAGGACCAGCACCGTACCACGGTCAGCGTGCCCGCCAAAAAGACGGTGACGTCGATTGAATTGAATGGCGGCATCTGGATGGATGCCAACACCACCGACAACAGCTGGAGCAGGAAATGAAGCGCTCGCTCACCGTACTCGTCGCCGTCGCGACAATCGGCACGACGAGTCGCGCGCAGGAGGCAGCGGCGCTCGCGAAGATTCGCGACGAGGGGATGAACCGGTCACAGGTGGTCCAGCTGTTCAACCACCTCACCAACGTCATTGGCCCGCGGCTCACGGGAACGCCGGCATTCAAGCAGTCAATTGACTGGTCGGCCGCAAAGATGAAGGAATTCGGCCTGTCGAAGGTGGCCGTTGAAGCATGGCCATACGGCAAGGGCTGGACGCTCGAGAAGTTCACGCTCGAGATGATCGAGCCGCGCTATTTTCCAATGATCGCGTACCCGGAAGCATGGACACCTTCCACGTCTGGAGACATTACGGGCACGCCTGTCTACATTGGCGATTTGCCCAACGCGGACGCGGTGAAGACAACGGACCTCAAGGGCGCGATCGTTCTGGCCACGAAGCCGCAGGACGCATTCATCACGAAGGATCGGCTGCAGCCGAGTGACAGCGACACGCCCGTGCCGATTGGTGCGCCGAGGGCCAACGTCGCCGCAGGGCCGCTGCCGCGTGCTGCGTTGCAGGCAACGCTCAAAGGCATGAACGCGGGCGTGGTGCTCCGCCCCAGCGAAGGAACGGAGGGCACCATGTTCGTTCTTGGCAATCGTGCGAGCACCCCGGAAAATTCGGTGCCGTCGGTGATTGTCTCCGCAGAGCACTACAACCTGATCGTGCGTGCGCTGCAGGGCGGCTCGCCGGTGAAGCTACGCGCCAACGTACAGACGAAATACTACGCGGCCGATACCAATGGCTACAACGTCATAGCGGAAATTCCCGGTACTGACGCACGCATTGGCGACGAAGTCGTGCTCATTGGCGCGCACATCGACTCATGGCACTCGGCAACAGGTGCCTCCGACAATGCAGACGCGGTGGCTGAGCTGCTCGAGGCGATGCGTATTCTCAAGGCTACGGGTTTTGCGCCGAGGCGGACGATTCGCGCCGCACTCTGGGGTGGCGAAGAAGAAGGGCTGCTCGGTTCCAAGGCTTACGTGCAGTCACGCTATGCCGGCGACGCCAATGCGCAGGCGCGTGAGAAGCTGTCGGTGTACCTCAACAACGATCCCGGCACCGGTCCCATCTACGGCTGGTATGCCGAGGGAAACCTGGCGGCCAAGACAGTGCTCGATGCGTGGCTCGCGCCATTCAAGGATCTTGGTGCCCGCCGCAACGTGCCGGAGAAGATCGGCAATACGGATCACTTGTCGTTCACGGCGTTGGGGCTGCCGGGATTCAATACGATCCAGGACTACGCCGGCTACGACACGCGTATGCATCACACGAACATGGATTTTTACGAGCGTGTGAATACGAACGACTTGAAGCAGGCGTCGGTGGTGCTGGCGGCGTTTGCCTATCAGGCCGCGATGCGGGCGGAGAAGTTTCCGCGTGCGGCGGCGGTGCCGTGATTTTGGAGGGACGCAGGTCCTCGCTGCGCCCAGACGACGAATGGAACGATGAGCGCAACGTTTTGTCGTCCCGTTTTCGCTAGAAATCCTAAGGC
The DNA here is from genome assembly GCA_028287285.1 of Gemmatimonadota bacterium. GTDB lineage: Bacteria > Gemmatimonadota > Gemmatimonadetes > Gemmatimonadales > Gemmatimonadaceae > AG11. The sequence goes on along the minus strand of JAQBPY010000166.1, from coordinate 17,410 downwards.
GCCGCCGCAATCCAGTCGCGCGCCGCTTGCTCGTCGGTAAACACCTCGACGTCGATCTTCGGGTTGTTGTTCAGCGTCTGGAACATGCGCGCAAAGCCGAACTCCCGCGGCGTGGCAACCACGATGGCCGCGCGCACGCTGTTCCGGATGGTCACCGTGGTCCGGCGGTCGGCAAAGCCCTGCACGTCGGGATAGTGCACCTCGATTTTCCGCACGCCACGGAGATCGGTGAGCCGGTGCGGTGCGACATCCAGTGTGCGCTCCAGCTCATTGATCATGTCACTCATGCGCACGAGGTCGTTGTTCGACAGGGTGCCATGAAACCGCGTGACTATGATGGGACCATCAAACGCCTGCTCGAACGGCATTGATGAACGCGAGGCGGGGCGGGGGTACGACTTCCGGGTGGGTATCCCTCCTACGTGATCTGCTCGCGAATCGTTGCAGATGCATCTATCCGATTTCCCACCGGCATGAGCTGCGTGGAGCACTTCTCGTAGAGCGGATGCGCGTCGGGATCGATGTCGCTGGGAAGCGGAATATTGACGCGTCAGTCCACCGTCTCCATATATCCAACCGCGAAGCCTGAACCGAGCTCGACGGCAGCCACGAAAAAGGCAAAAATGAAGTCGACGTCTGCGTCGATGTCCTCGTCCGGCAGGAACTCCACGCTGTAGCACCCGCGGAAATTCTCGTCGGTGATCTCTGCCGGCACCGGGAGCGACGGCGCGTCCTCTTCCTCGCCAATGGCGTCACGAAGGTCGCTGGCCGCCTCGAAGTCCAGCTCCGCCACGCTCGCCGCAACCGCCGGAGGCGCGTCTGCCTGCGCAAGGCGGACGACTCGTTTCAATCCGCCAGCAGGCAATCCATCCCGAACCCACGGCGCCAGCATCGATTCGGCGCGATCGAACGTCCGCCCGACGATTGCCTGCGCGAAGGATTCGAGAAACAGGTCCGGTGTCACGGGTTCTCCCAAGATTCTCGTTACGGAGGATATACCACCGGTGTGGGGCTGAAGCGAGGGGCGAACCCACAACGCGCGGCGGGAACGCGGCGTAACTGCTGGAGTGAATGTAGTAGCGCACCCACCGCCGACCGACAAGGAACTGCCATGCGAGCGAATACGCTCCTCGCCACAGCACTCGGACTCCTCGCTGCCACAAGCCCGGCCGCCGCGCAGGCAGGGAGCAACGTTCTCCCTCCTCCGCGTCCGGATACGACATATGACCCCGTGCGAATCATCTCGCAACGCCTCGACCTGGACAAGTACAAGGCGACCATCAAGGGGCTCACGCAGTTCGGCGACCGCCGCCAAGGCACCGACCGCAACGCGAATGCGGTAACGTGGATCGAGACGCAGCTCAGAAGCTATGGCTGCGCAGACGTGGAGCGTATTCGCTACGAATACAACCCGCCGGCACCGGTGCAGCGCGATAGTGCCACGAGGGCCGCCGCGGCCGCGCGCGCGCGGGCCGGCGGTACCGGCCAGTCCCAGGGGGGCGGAAAGCTGCGAGGTGTCGTGACCCGCACCGGCGTAAACACGGATTCACTCGCGCAGACCGACCTCCGCGTTCGCGCGCTCAACTCGCAGCCCACCAAACCCGGCATCCGCGAAGAGGTGTACTGCACCAAGGTGGGCAGTACGCACCCGGAGGAGATGTACATCGTGGGCGGTCACATGGACGGCCACGGCTGGGGTGAAGCGGCAAACGACGACGGATCCGGCACCGCGCTCGTCATGGAGCTGGCGCGCGTGTTCAGCATGCCCGACGTAAAGACGGATCGTTCCATCCGCTTCGCACTCTGGAACAACGAAGAGACGGGACTCAACGGCGCAAAGGCATACGTCGACCAGCGCCAGGCACTGCAGGGCAAGGAAATGCCGGCCGGCTCGGGCAAGTATCCGGAGCCCAGGTGGCTGGGCATGATCCAGCACGACATGATGATGTTCGATCACGGCATGCCCAATCCCGACGGCACGATGCGCAAGGAACAGCGCCCCGAAGCGGACGTGAACATCGAGTTCCAGTCCTCAGCGAAAATGGCCGACGGCGCGCAGAAGCTCGCCTGGTTCTTCCAGTCCGCGAACGAGAAGTATGCGACGGATTATCCTGCCGCGGTGGGCCAGCACATGACGAATACGGATAGTGGGCCCTTCATGGACATCATTCCTGCCATCAGCCTTCGCGAAAACGAGCGCGGCCCGCAGGTGGGCGCCGGCTGGGACCCGCAGTGGCATCAGGTCACGGACATGTACTCCACGTACAGCGACAAGGATTTCCGGCTTGGCCTCAACGCGGCGCAGACGACACTCGGCGCGATTGGTCTGCTGGTCGGGACGTCGGTCATCAGGTAACAGCGGCTCGAGACGACCCGCGGAGACCGGTGCGCTACGGCTGCGACACTTGCCAGATGGCATTGCCAACGTCGTCCGCCACGAGAAGCGCACCGCGCCTGTCGATCGCGACGCCAACGGGACGTCCGCGAGCATCACCGTGGGCGTCGAGAAAACCGGTGAGCACATCAACGGGATCACCAGACGGCTTGCCGGCCACGAAGCCCACATGGATGACCTTGTAGCCGCTTGCAGGCGACCGGTTCCACGAGCCATGTTGGCCAATGAACATGCCGCCATTGAAGGGCGGGGGCAGCGTCGTGCCCGCCGACGATGCGAGGCCAAGTGACGCCGTATGTGGGCCGAGGGCGTAGTCTGGTGAAACAGCCGTCGCAACGAGGTCGGGTCGTTGCGGCTTCACGCGAACGTCCACATGCTGGCCGTAGTAGCTGTACGGCCACCCGTAAAACGCGCCGTCGCGGACGGAGGTCATGTAATCGGGCACCAGGTCGCTGCCGATTTCATCGCGCTCGTTGACCGCTGTCCACAGCGCGCCTGTCACGGGCTCCCATGCCATGCCGTTGGGGTTCCTGAGGCCCGACGCAAAGATGCGATGGCTGCCGGTTCTGGGATCGACTTCCCAGATGGACGCCCGCTCGCGTTCCGCGTCGATTCCATTTTCCGCCACATTACTGTTGGAGCCCACGGTCACGTACAGCTTCGTTCCATCAGCGGACGCGATGACGTTCTTGGTCCAATGGTGATTGATGGGGCCGGCAGGCAAGTCGACGACTTTCGTTGCCGCGCCGGAGATCGACGTCTGCCCTGCCACGTAGGGAAAGCGCACGAGTGCATCGCTGTTCGCGACGTACAGATTGTTTCCCACCAGGGCCATTCCAAACGGCGACATCAACCCCGAGAGAAACACGCTGCGTGTTTCCGCGACGCCATCGCCATCCGCATCGCGCAGCAGGACGATGCGATTGGCGCTGGGCACCGCCGCGCCGGCTTTTGCCTGATACTTCTGGAAGATCCAGCCTTTGACTCCCTTCGCGTCGTCGGGACGGTCCGGGCCATTTGTCTCGGCAACAAGGACGTCGCCGTTCGGGAGCACGTACAGCCAGCGCGGATGATCCAGGTCGCGCGCGAATGCCGCTACTTTCAGTCCGCTCGCGGCCGTGGGCGCTTCATTTCCCTTCCAGCCTCTGGCGGCCGCGACGTTTACTACCGGAATCAACGACGATTCCGGTGCGGGCAGCTTTGGCGCTGGTCCGGTGCCGGCGAGCACAGGGAGCGAGGCCGTTCCGCCGCATGCGGACATCGCGATGCAGGCCGCAGCGCGGAGCGTTCGACTGTGTGTGGTCATCTCCCGTTCGGGGAGCAAGAAGTGGGCGACGGCCGGCGAGCGGGGGAGATTGTCGTCCTTCACTTCGCTCAGGACGACAAATAATCGCCCAGGACGACCGCGATCATCAAGGCCAGGCAGCCGAGGCGCTCGCGTTGCCGGCTTGATCCACGGCGGTGAGGAGCACGCGCTCCGGCGCCAAGTCGAGCGTTGCCGAACGCTGCGTACCAAAGATCACGCGCGTCGTCCACACGCCACCGGCGCGCGCGCGCAGCAACCACCACCGTGGCGGCTCGCCGGCGGCAGGCGTCATCTGAACGACGCGAGACGCAACGCTCACGGTAGGTGTTGGCGGTGCATCGGCGTCGAGCCACGTCATGGCAGGCACGAGCGCTCGTGTCGCATAGAGTGACGAAAGCGATGATACCACGGCACCGCTCGATTTCTTCAACGTCGACGTGGTGTTGTAGAGCAGGTGGCCGCTTCCCGCGGCGCGTGTACGCGTGAGCTTGATCTGGTCGGGGATTTCCGTGGCACTGAATGCGCTCGCCGACCCGTCGCCAACACGATAGGCCGCAAGGCCCGGCCAGACATACCGGCCACGGGTATTCTCGCCGAACCACCAGTCGAGCAGGGCAGGGTAGCTCTGCTGCGGTGCACCGATCGCCCAGTAGAGTTGTGGCGCGAGGTAATCGACCCAGCCCTGTTGCAACCACTTCCGCGAATCGGCATAAATGGTCGCGTATGCATCCAGGCCGGCAACGCCATTGGGACTGCCGGGCCGCCAGATGCCGAACGGCGAGATGCCCACCTTGATGGTGGGCTTGATCGCGTGCACCTCGCGATACATGCGCTCGATGAACCTGTCCACATTTGACCTGCGCCAATCGCCCCGCGCGAGCGCGGAGCCACTGCGCGCATACGAGGCGCTGTCCGGAAAATCGATCAGTTTTCCCGCGGCGTCGTTCTCCTGGTACGGGTAGAAGTAATCGTCCGCATGCACACCGTCGATGTCGTACCGCTGCACGATGTCACTCACCACGCGCATGACATGATCGTGAATGGCGGGCTCGCCCGGATCCAGCCAGAGCTGCGTGCCATAGACGCGCAGCAGCCCGCGTTGCGTGTTGAAGAGATGCGTTGGCGCGAGCGCGGCGGTGTCCCGCGAATTGCCGGCCCGAAACGGATTGATCCAGGCATGAATCTCGAGCCCGCGTGCATGCGCGGCTGAGGTTGCATACGCCAGCGGATCATATCCCGGGTCCTTTCCCTGCGTGCCGGTGAGCATCGCTGCCCACGGCTCGAGCGTGGAGCTGTAAACGGCGTCTGCCGCTGGACGAATGTGAAAGAACACGGCGTTGAATCCGCCTGCGGCCGCGCGATCGAGGATGTCGTCGAGCTCCGCACGCTGTTGATCGGCCGTCAGTGTCGCGCGAGACGGCCAGTCGATGTTGGCCACCGTCGCGATCCACAGGCCGCGCATTTCGCGCTGGATCGCTGGTGGCCCCGTATCCGCGGGAGTAACGGGTACGGGTGCCGTGGTGGAGCTGCTGCTTCCCGAGCACGCGGATAGCAGTCCAGCGATGATCGCGAGCGCGACACGCCGCTTACGACAACCCAACGATCTCTCCATTGGCCGCCAGGGACATTCCTTCTGCCGCAGGAACCCTGGGCAGCCCGGGCATGGTCATGATGTCGCCCGCCTTGGCGACGACGAACCCAGCCCCCGCCGAGCCGTATACCTCGTTGATGGAAATGCGGAACCCCGACGGCTTGCAGAGTCGCGTTGGATCATCAGTCAACGAATACTGTGTCTTGGCGATGCACACCGGCGTATCACCAAGTCCGATATTCGTGAGATAATCAATGGACCGTTCGGCGGCGGGAGAGAAATCGACGCCGTCGCCGCCGTAGACTTTCTTCACGATCGTCTCGATCTTCGTCTTGATGGGCAGGTCGGTGGAATAGAGTGGCGCATAGTTCGCCGTTTTCGACGCCAGCATCGCGAGCACCTCGCGTGCGAGTGCTTCGCCACCGGCACCACCTTTCTCCCACACTTCCGTCAGGATGACCTTGACGCCCAGCGACGACGCATAGTCGCTCACCATCCGGAGCTCCGCGTCGGTGTCCGTGAGGATGCGATTCAACGCCACCACGACCGGAACGCCAAACTGCTGCACGTTCTGCACATGATGCGCGAGGTGCGGAAGACCCAGGGCGAGCGCATCGAGGTCTTCCTTTGTCAGCGACTTTTTGTCAAGGCCACCCTGCATCTTCAGGGACCGGATCGTGGCGACGAGGACCGCAGCCTCCGGATTCAGCCCTCCAAACCGGCACTTGATGTCAAAGAACTTCTCGGCGCCGAGATCGGAGCCGAACCCGGCTTCGGTGATGACGACGTCGCCAAGGGCGAGGGCAGATTTGGTGGCAAGAATGGAGTTGCATCCATGCGCGATGTTGCCAAATGGCCCTGCATGCACGAACGCTGGTCCGCCCTCGAGTGTCTGCACGAGATTGGGACGTATGGCGTCCTTGAGCAGCATGGCCATTGCGCCGTCGGCCTTGAGATCGCGGGCACGCACCGGATTGCGTGCGCTGCCCGCCGTGCCACCAACAATGATGCGGCCCAACCGCTCCTGTAGATCCTCTCGGCTCGATGACAGCGCGACAATGGCCATCACTTCGCTGGCGGGAATGATGACCCAGCGTTCCTCGCGCACGACCCCATCACCCACACCGCCAAGCCCGATGACGGCTTTGCGAAGCGCGCGGTCGTTCATGTCGATGGTCCGCGGCCAGGTGATGCGCCGCGAATCGAGATTCGCGGGATTTCCCTGCTGCAGCGAGTTGTCCATCAACGCCGAGAGGAGCGAGTGTGCGCAGGCGATGGCGTGGAAGTCGCCGGTAAAGTGGAGGTTGATGTCCTCCATGGGAATCACCTGCGAGTACCCGCCGCCCGCGGCACCGCCCTTCATGCCGAACACCGGGCCGAGTGACGGCTCGCGAATGCAGAGAATGGCGTTGGTGCCGATGCGGCGGAGTGCCTGGCTCAGCCCCACGCTGACCGTACTCTTACCCTCACCGGCCGGCGTGGGGCTGATGGCGGTGACGAGCACCAGTTGCCCCTTCGCGGGCCGCTGCGAGATCTCGAGGGGGACTTTCGCCTTGAACTTTCCGTACTGGTCCACGTCATCTGCCGAGAGTCCGATGTCGGCAGCGACGTCGAGGATGTGGCGTGGAATGGCAGCCTGGGCGATGGCGATGTCGGTGGGAAAAGTCATTCGTGTTGGTTTCGGGGTAGTGGAGCTGATCGAGAGCGTCCTCGAGTATCTGTCGCTGGTGTCAGTATGATCATGCCCGTGGCGCCGATCGATTCTGCACAAATCTCCACCCGAACCGCCCCTTCACGCACAGGTTTCCCAGCGTGATGGAATTCTCCAGCGGCGACGTTGCCTTCACGATGTCGCCGTCCTGCACGTGCAGCGTCAGCGTGCATCCCACCCCGCAGTACGGACAAATAGTATCCGTCACTTGCTGTGACGACGGATCCCACGAACCCGCAGCGCGCAGGTCGTGCTCATCCTTTGCCATCAGCGCACCAGTGGGACACACGGCAATGCAATTCCCGCAGTACACACACGCGGAATCAGGCAGCGGGACGGCGAGCTCCGTGGAGATGCGTGCATCAAAGCCGCGTCCCGCAACGGCAATCGCAAAGGTATTCTGGTGGTCAGGTCCGCATGCCTCCACGCACTTGTAGCACAACACGCACTTTGTGTAATCACGAACGTACAGCTCGTTGTCGATCTTTACCGGTTGTGCAACCGTTGCCGCGAACGCAGGATCAGGCGCCGCATGATGGCCAGGGATCGCCGCATCGCGATTGGCAGCAGGAGGCGCCGGAGGTCCATAGCGCTCGGGCCTGCAATCGTAGGACTCGAGCAGCTCCGTCATGCCTGCTGTCGTGGACAGGTCCACCGACGAGGCCAGCAGCTCCAGCACCAGCTTGCGTGAATGTCGCACGCGCGGCGATGCGGTGTGCACCGTCATGTCCGGCTCCACCAGACGCGAGCACGCCGGCGCAAGAACACGCGCGCCTTCCACCTCCACTACGCACAGGCGGCAAACGTTCACTGGCCTGAGTGTCTCCAGATAACACAACGTGGGGATCTCGATATCGAGCGAAGCACACGCACCAAGAATGGTCGTGCCTTCCGGAACCTCGAGCCCGTGACCATCGATGGTCAGCGACACCATTTTCTTCGGGGTCCGGTCGGGACGGCCAAGCTGCACGAGCGGCGCAATGGCAGACGTCATGCCATCCCCTCGTACAGTCGCAATCGCTTGATGGCCGACTCCACCGCCGCATAGGCTGTTTGTCCGAGCCCACAAATGGACGCGTCCCGCATCGCGACACCAACCTCCTCGAGCAGCGCCAGCTCACCCGCCACACCGCCAATGGGACGACCGTGCGCGAGCCGGTGCAGCGATTCCTCCTGACGCACCGTTCCAACGCGACAGGGTACGCACTGCCCGCACGACTCATCACGAAAGAATCCGGCAATGCGACGAACGACGTGGTGCAGGTCCGTCTGTTCGTCAAAGGCAAGCACGACACCGGAGCCGAGCGTCGCATTGGCCGCACGTGCACCTTCCATCGAAAGCTCGACGTCGATTTCATCGGGCCGCAGAAAATTCCCGGCCGCTCCGCCAAGCAGCAGCGCGGACATCTCCCGCACCTCCGCCAATTCGAGGAGCGAGCGCAGTGACGTTCCGCAAGGCACTTCGTACACGCCAGGTTTTCTCACAGCGCCGGAGAGACAGAACAATCGTGTCCCCGTCGATCCCGCCGTACCGATCTTCGCGTACTCGGTGCCGCCCATCAGCAGAATCGGAATGACGTTTGCCAACGTCTCCACGTTGTTCACCACTGTTGGCTTGCCGAACAAGCCGGAATTCACCGGAAAAGGAGGTTTGCTGCGCGGCTCGCCACGCTTTCCCTCGATGCTCTCGAACAGCGCGGTTTCCTCGCCACAGATGTATGCGCCCGCGCCGCGACGGAGCTCGATGTCGAACCCGCTCGGAAAGACGCCCGCATCGCGGCACCGGGCAATGGCGTTCGCGATGCGTTCGTACGCGAGTGGATATTCCGCACGAACATACAGGTACGCACGCGAGCAGCCCGCAGCGAACGACGCAATCGTCATCGACTCCACGATGGCGAACGGATCATGCGTCATCAGCAGGCGGTCCTTGAACGTGCCGGGCTCGGACTCATCCGCATTGCATACGAGGTAGTGCGGCTGCGCAGGCTGGGTGCGAACGGCCTCCCACTTTCGCCCCGTTGGAAATGCTGCGCCCCCGCGTCCCACGAGCTTCGAGGCGCTTACCTCAGCCACAACCGCTTCGGCGCCCATCTCCAGCGCACGCTGCAACGCCTCAAATCCGCCTGCGGCGCGATACGACTCCAGCGACGTCGGATCAACGACGCCAACACGCTTCAACAGCACGAGTGACGGATCGCCCAGCTGCGGAATGGGTGCGCTCGCCGAGGAGTCGGGCACGGTCGCGTAAGGCGTTGTCGTGGCCAGCCGTTGCTCGACATACAGGATATCCGCGCTCGTGGACCGCACGCGTCGCCTGGCCAGCAAGCCGCTCGCGCGATCCGGCGTGATGTTGCCGCACAACCGCTCCACCGGAGTTTCGCCCGCAACGGTGAGCAGCGCCGCTGGCGCCATGTCACACATGCCGAGGCAGGGTGAGTGCATCCATGCGGCCTCGTCATCGCCCAGAATAATGGAATCACCAGAAGGTGCTCCGGAAATTGGCGGTCCAACGCTTGCCTCTAAAGCCAGTTCCACGCCATGTGCCTTACGCGCACACGCAATGTCGGAGCACACATGCAGCACGCGCCTGGGCCTTGGCGTCGTCGCAAGCAATGCATAGAACGTTGCGACACCCCATGCGTCGGCGGGAGGCACACCGAGCCGCTCACAGACGTAACCGAGTCCACCTTCACTGATCCAGCCAACGCGCGCCTGCAATGATTGAAGCGCCGGCACGAGCTCGTGCCGACGGTTTCGCACCGATGCGCCGCCAAGTGCGGTGTGTGCGTCGCGATGTGTGCCGCGCTCGCCGCCGTCCCACGCGGACGTCGGAGCGCCAATCGCCGCATCAACTGCCTCCCGCTCCTCTAAGGTTGGCTCCGCGTCGAGAAGCTTCAGATCCACTTAGACGAGCTCCGCATTCATGGCGCCAACGCTCGCACGCTCGACACGCACCGCGCACGCCTTGAATTCAGCCGTGCCGGACTTGGGATCTGAAACATCGATCGTCAGCACGTTGGTCTTGACTTCGTCGGGGAAGTGGAGCGTCATGAACACGAGATTTTCACGCAGCGCGCGGTCGATGTGTGCGGGGGCCAGCACGCTGCCGCGGCGCGACGTGATGCGAACGATGTCTCCCTCGGCGATGCCCAGCCGAAGTGCGTCTTCAGGGGAGATGTCGAGCGCCTCGCCAAAGTGCAGCGGTGAATCGTAGCCGCCCGATTGCACCCCAGTGTTGTACGACTCCAGGCGCCTTCCCGTTGTGAGTAGGAACGGGAATTCCGGAGTGCGCTCTTCCGTTGGCGGCTCGTTGACGACGACACTGAACGGTGCCGGGCGTCCGCCCACGGGTGTTTCCCAGAGGCGTGAATGGAGGAACTGCGTTCCCGGATGTGATTCGTCGGGGCAGGGCCATTGGATGCCGCCCAGCTCCTCGAGGCGCTTGTAGCTCATGCCGCCGGCGAAGTCGGGAGCGACGACACGCACTTCATCCCATACTTCCTCGGCCGTCGGTGTTTTCCAGTCGTAGCCCATGCGGCGCGCGAGCTCGGAAAGAATCCACAACTCGTCGCGTGCGCCCTCCGGCGGCTCCATTGCCTTGCGGCAGCGCTGCACCCGACGCTCGCTGTTGGTGACCGTGCCGTCGCTCTCGCACCAGCTTGCGGTGGACGGCAGCACGACGTGCGCGAGCTCCGCCGTCTTGGTCAGGAAGATTTCCTGCACAACGAGGTGATCGAGTCCCGTTAGTGCTTTCACGACGTGATGCGCATCGGCGTCCGACTGTGCCGGATTTTCGCCAATGACGAACAGCGATGTCATCTCACCCTGGTGCATGGCATGCAGCATCTGGGTGAGGTTCTTGCCGTACGTCGGTTGGATCTTCGTGTTCCATACTTTCTCGAAGCGCTCGCGCGCCGCGGGATCCTGCTCGATGTCCTGAAAGCCCGCGAGCTTGTTGGGGATGGCGCCCATGTCGCCGCCGCCCTGGACGTTGTTCTGTCCGCGGAGCGGATTGCAGCCGGAGCCCCAGCGGCCCACGTGTCCGGTGAGCAGGCAGAGATTGATCAGCGAGAGAACGTTGTCGACGGCATTGTGATGCTCGGTGATGCCCAGCGTCCAGCACACCATCGCCCGCTCGGCCGTTGCAAACGCGTGGGCCGCTTCGCGAATCACGTCGGCCGGAATGCCCGTGATGGGTTCGGCATATTCCAGCGTGTACATCTCGACCGATGCCTTGTACTCCTCGAAGCCCGTCGTCGAATTCCCTATGAAGGCTTCATGTGCCAGGCCCGCATGGATGATCTCTCGCGCCATCGCGTTGGAGAGGGCAATGTCGCTGCCCACGCGCAGCCCGAGCCACACGTCGGCCCATTGGGCGCTCGACGTCCGGCGCGGGTCCATGACGTACAGACGCGTGCCGTGGTGCCGGATCCCCTTGAGCAGGTGATGGAACCAGATTGGGTGTGCCTCACGGGCGTTCGAACCCCACAGGAAGACGACGTCCGTCTCCTCGACTTCTGCATATGAGTTCGTTCCCCCGCCTGCACCAAACGCTGTCGCCAGACCGACGACGCTAGGAGCGTGTCACGTTCGATTGCAGCTGTCGATGTTATTGGTGCCGAACGCCACTCGGCTCAGCTTGCCAGCGAGAAAGTTCATCTCGTTGGTGGATTTGGAGCAGCTGAAGGTGCCGAGTGCGTTGGGGCCGCCGCTTTCCAGGTTGCGCTTGAATCCGTCCGCGGCGCGGTCGAGGGCCTCGTCCCATGTGGCTGGACGAAGGGCGCCGTTGTCGCGAACGAGCGCGGTGGTGAGGCGCTCATACGGGCGGAAGGCCGAGCTTTTGCGGGCCATCTGGTACTCTCCGTTGTATATAGGTAGTCCCGTCCGAAAAATGCGGTGGGGGTATGATCGTGGGAAGTGCGTCCTGTCATCCGGGGGTCCCGACACTCGTTGTCTGCACGGGTTTCCAACTCCAGATTGACATCATGAAAATCATATTCCGCGCCGTTGCTCTCGTCTGCCTCGCCGGCTTCGCCACGCTCGGCGCCCAGGTCACGTCCATCGTGCCGCTGCCCGAGGCTGGGCCGGCCAGGAACTGGCACCAGCTCGACCTCAAGACCGACGGCGTGCCCGGCATCAGCAGCGAGCGCGCCATGAAGGAGTTGCTCGCCGGCGTGCAGCCCAAACGCACGGTCATCGTCGCGGTCATCGACGGCGGCACCGATACCGCGCACGTGGACCTGCGCGCGAATCTCTGGACCAATCCAAAGGAGATCGCCGGTAACGCCAAAGACGACGACGGCAACGGCTACGCCGATGACATCCGCGGCTGGGATTTCATCGGTGGCAAGGACGGCCGCGACGTCGGCCCCGATACGCACGAGGTCACACGGCTCGCCGCCCGCTGCAAGGCCGGCACATCGCCTTATCCGCCGGAGACCTGCAAGACCATCATGGCGGACTTCGAGCGCGAGCGCGCCGAGGTGATGGGGACCCTCGCGCAGGTGAAGAAGATCGATACCGTGTCCAGGCTCGTGTCCAAAGTGCTCAGTGCCGTCATCATGCGCGATTCGCTCACGGTGGAGCGCGTGCAGGCCATCGTGTCGAACGACCCGGAAGTGCAGCGTGCAAAATCCGTGTTCCTGCAGCTCAATGCGCAGGGCCTCACGCGCAAGGAGATCGACGACGGACTCAAGGAATACGAATCTCGCGCGGCATTCGGGCTGAATCCGGACTTCGATTCACGCAAGATCGTGGGCGACAACTACGCAGACCTGACCGAACGCTACTACGGGAACAACGATGTGACCGGGCCCGACGCACTGCATGGCACCCACGTGGCCGGCATCATCGGCGCGGTACGGGGCAACAACATCGGGATCGATGGCATCGCACCGGCCGTGCGACTCATGATCGTGCGCACTGTTCCCGATGGCGACGAGCGCGACAAGGACGTGGCGAACGCCATTCGCTACGCCGCGGACAACGGCGCGAACGTCATCAACATGAGCTTCGGCAAAGGGTACTCGCCCGAGAAAAAAGCCGTCGATGACGCCGTGAAGTACGCCGATGCCAAGGGTGTCCTGATGATTCACGCGGCCGGCAACGACGGCGAAGACAACTCGAAGAAGGTGTCGTTCCCCACATCCATGTATGAGGGCGGCGGACGCGCGCAGAACTGGATCGAGGTTGGTGCGAGCTCGTGGAAAACGGGTGACAGCCTCGTTGCCACGTTCTCGAACTACAGCAAGAGTCTCGTGGACGTGTTTGCGCCAGGCGTGGACATCTACTCCACCGTCGCCGGCGGCAAGTACGCGCGCGACAGCGGCACCAGCATGGCCGCGCCCGTCGTCACCGGCGTGGCTGCGTTGCTGATGGGGTACTTTCCGAACCTTACCGCGGCCGACGTGAAGCGCATCATTCTCACATCAGCCACGTCACACGCCACCGAGCAGGTTGCCGCACCGGGCGGAAAGGGCAGTGTCGCTTTCGGGACCCTCAGCGCCACCGGCGCCATCGTGAACGCGTATGAAGCGGTAAAGATGGCGCAGTCGATGGGCGCGCTGCGGCCGTAAGCGCTACGGCGTGTACGCGATGCAGTCGATCTCGACGCGCAGCCCATCACCCGGCAAACCCGCCGCCTGAATAGTGGTGCGGGCCGGCCGATGATCGCCAAACACGCGCTCGTACACGCCGTTCATCTCGCTGAATTCCTTCATGTCCAGGAGAAAGACGCCACAGCGCAACACGTACTGCAAGTCTGACCCACCGGCCTGCAAAATCGTGCGGAGATTGGCGAGGCACTGTTCCGTCTGCGCCGCTGCGCCCGCACCAGCAAGCTGGCCCGTTGCCGGATCCGTGGCGCCCTGCCCGGACACGATGATCAGACGCTCGAATCCGATGCCGGGCGAATACGGCCCAACGGGCATGGGAAGGTTGGCGCTCTGGATGTAACGGTGAGTCATGAGGTGTGCTCAGGTGGATGTAACGGCGATCCAGTAGATCATGATAATGAATGCAACGAGCGACACGACGGCATAAATCGCGGCAATGCATGCTTCCTTCACCAGCGTGCCTGTCACGGAGCCGCCATAAACCAACCGGAATGCCATCGTCGCATACGTCGGAACACACAGCACCGCAATGAACGCCGATACCACGCCAACCATTGGAACGTGCGCGAGCTTCAGCAGCTGTGGAATGCAGAACGCAAGGAAGATGAACGCGTGGAGATGGATGGCGAAGTACAGATGCTCGGGATACTTCCGGTCGCGATGGAAAAGCCCCACGATCGCGGCGAACATCGGCAGTAGCGCGAACAGCATGCGCGGCATGGTCGCGATGATTCCGCGCCGGAAGCCCACCGGATCGCTCACTGCCTTGCGCAGGAACGGACGAAGCACCGACGGCGCACGCTCCATGTCCTTCAGTGCCCTGTCGCGCTCCGCGGGTGAGAGCACCCGCTGGTTGGCAAGAGCATCGCCGGCCTCCTTGCCCAGGCGCCCGGAAGTGGACAGCGGTGCGGCGGGTTGCGATGCGTCCGGTTTCCTGCCAATGAGCGCATCCGGCATGATGTGGGCCGACGGCGCAGCCGCCGCAAGCACGAAATACACGAGACTCGCCATGAGGTAAAGCCGCAGCGGCGAGATGTACCGCGCACGGCGTCCCTCGAGAAACTCGCGCGTGAGCATGCCCGGCCGTTGCACCAGCGCCTTCACGGTGTTCGCGAAACGGCCATCCCAGCCGGACAATTCCCAGAATGCGTCGACGACGAGATCCTTGACCCCAGGATAAGGTGGGATGTCGCGCTGGCCACATGACGCGCAGAATGGCCCGGTGAGTGGGCTGCCGCAGTTGAGGCATGCGGTGCTCACGAGCTGGCCGTGCGGGAGAGGAAGTGTCACCGCGACATACTACACGACCTGCGCGGACCTGCGCTACTGTGGTTGCAGGTGGAACAACCTGCCCGCATTATCTGCCGCTGCACTACGACCGTCAGCGGAGCGCGCATGCACTGGGCACAAAGTTACGATCCACTCGGCAACGCATTCCTCTCGACGATCGTCGCTGCGGTGCCGGTCGTCATCCTGCTCGGATGCATCGCGTCGGGCAGGGTCAAGGCACACGTGGCGGCGCTCATCGGGCTTGCGAGCGCGGTCATCATCGCCGTGGGTGTCCTCGGCATGCCGGCCAGCGCGGCCGCGGCGGCGGTGGGAATGGGTGCGGCGTATGGGTTGCGGCCCATCGGCTGGATCGTGCTGAACATCATCTTCCTGTATCAGCTCACCAAGGAACACGGCGCGTTCGACCAGATGCAGGCGGGCATCGGCACGGTGAGCGCCGACCGTCGCATTCAACTCGTCCTCATCGCCTTCTCGCTCGGTGCATTCTTCGAGGGCGCCGCGGGTTTCGGCACGCCGGTGGCGATCACGGGAGCGCTGTTGATCGGGCTGGGCTTCAGTCCATTGCAGGCGTCCGGCCTCTCGCTCATCGCGAACACGGCACCGGTCGCCTTTGGTGCCATGGGCACGCCCATCCTCGCACTGCAGGGCGTAACGGGCATCGACCTGCTCACGTTGAGCAAGATGGTCGGACGCCAGGTACCGGTCTTCGCAGTGGCCATTCCGTTCTGGCTGATCTTTGCCTACGACGGATGGCGTGGCGTGAGGGAGACGTGGCCCACCCTGCTCGTGGCGGGATTGAGCTTCGCCATTCCGCAGTTCGTCATGTCCAACGTTCACGGGCCGTACCTCGTCGACGTGGTGGCGGGTGCGACGTCGATCATTGCCGTCACGGCATTCGTGCGGATGCGCGAGGGCGGAGCACGGGGGCCATCGACGCGCGGTCCGCTGAAACCGTGGATACCATGGATGCTGCTCTGCGCGTTCGTCTTTGCGTGGGGACTGGCGCCGGTGAAGAAGGCGTTGAACGCCATCTATGCACCGCAAATTCACGTGCCGTTCCTGGATGGCGTGGTGCAGCGGGTGCCTCCCGTCGTTGCCGCGGTCCAGGCGGAGCCGGCCATCTTCTCGTTCAATATCCTGTCGCTCACCGGCACGGCAATTCTCATCGCCGCGCTGCTGGGCGGCCTGGTGCTCGGGTATTCGTTCCGGAAGATGGCGTCGATGTACGGGCGGACCCTCGTCATCGTGTGGCCATCGTTGGTGACGATCGTCGCCATGCTCGCCATCGGGTATCTCACACGGTATTCGGGGCTCGACGCGATCCTTGGTCTCGCCTTCGCACGCACCGGGGTATTCTATCCGCTCTTCGGCACCATGCTCGGCTGGCTCGGCGTGGCACTCACCGGCTCGGATACCGCGTCCAACGTGCTGTTCGGCAGCCTCCAGAAAATCACCGCCACCCAGCTCGGCCTGTCGCCTGTGCTCATGGCTGCGGCGAACAGCTCGGGCGGCGTGATGGGCAAAATGATTGACATGCAAAGTATCGTCGTCGCGAGCACGGCCACGCGCTGGTACGGGCACGAAGGAAAGATTCTTCGTTTCGTATTCGTGCACTCATTGATACTTGCCCTTCTGGTGGGCGTGTTAGCATTGCTGCAGGCCTACGTTGCACCGTTCACCGCGATGGTTCCTCGTTGACTGCATCAAGCAAAGACAAACGGCACCAGCACGACAAACATTCTTCAATAGTGCCCCAGTGATCCACCTCACGCTGATTGCCCTGCTACAGGTGCAAGCCGCACCGCATCGCGATGTAAAAGACCCAGGCGTAATTGCCACGGGACAACGGGTGTCGCCAGCGGGCGTGCAAAGCGCATTCGACGGAAAAGTGGCCGGTGTGCGCTTTGGCAGGAGCTCCGACGAAGTCTGGGTCGCGGCACCGAACATCACCTACCGGCTGGATTGGCGCGCCAACAAGGCAATCGCACAAACTCGGCTCAATGGCACCCCAGGCGTCTTTGGCCTAACGGTCGACAGGATCACCGGACGTGTATTCGTCTCATCCGTAGGGCGATTGCCGGCACCGTCCGCAACGCCGGGCGCTCCGGTCGTCCGGCAACCTGCGGTCACGTATCTCAGCGCAATTGCCCCCGACGCTCATGGCGACTCCGCCAAGCCCCAGTGGCAGTCACCCGCACTGGGCGATTACATGGCCGGTGCTCCAGCCATCGCCTCCAGAAAGCTCGACGACGGACGGCGCTTCGCTGCGGTTCCCCTTCCCGCAAATGACGCGCTCGCCGTCGTCGACGTCGAAACGGGAACGCTGTCCCACACCATCCCGCTAGGGGTGGAGCCCATTGCGGCGGTCATCTCCGCGGATGGACGCACTGCCTATGTATCGATCCTTGGTGGACCACGGCCCACAGGCACGCAACGCGCCGCCCGCCAATGCTGCGACATTCGCGCCGAGGCTGTCCGTGTTGACGCGCGGGGCATTGCG
>JAQBPY010000148.1 GCA_028287285.1 Gemmatimonadota bacterium | reverse complement strand
GTCCTCCACGTCGCGGCCGCGGGCCTCGCCAGAAGCGCACACCCACCGAGAACGGCGGTGAGGACAATCCGTATCGCGACGGGCCATCACCCGCCGACGAGATAGCGGCGCCGGCTGAACAAGCCCTCGCCGTCGAACCCCCGCCGGAGCGGCCAGCGCGCCGCTCCAGCGATGAACGACCCGCTCGCCGCGTCACGGACGCCCCACCGGCAGTGGACAGTACGCCAGCCGCGAGCAGCGAGCCTGCTCCGTCAAGCGACGCTCCCGCCCCAACGACGCAATTCGAGCGCACTCGCCCCGACGGCGGCGCTTCCCAGAATCACACGCCAGGCGGGGCGCATCACCCGCGCGACGCACAGGGCGCCCGTCGAGGACGCCGCAATCGCGGGCGTGGCCGGCGTGAGCCCGGCCAGCCAGGACAGCCGCAGGCCGAACGTCCGGTGAGCAGCGGCACCTTCCAGCCCCCTGCACCGCTCGTCGCAACCGGCGAAACGGTGGGCTGGTTCGATCCGGCCCGCGACGGTGGATTCATTCGTCGTGCACAGGCGAGCTACCTGGCCGATGCCGGCGACGCGTACGTGCCTCCACACATCGCGCGGCAGTACCTGCTCCGCAAGAGCGACGAGGTTCACGGCACGACTGGCCGCGACCAGCGCGGCCGGACGGCGCTCATCGAGGTCACGCAGATCAATGGGGCGGATCCAGCGGAGTCGGCAAAACGCGCAGACTTCAATACCCTCATCGCCACGTATCCGGAGCGAAAGCTCACGCTGGAAACGGGACGGCCTGCCAAGGGCGGCGCCGAGCTGATTCGCCGGGCCATCGACCTCATTGCGCCCATCGGCTATGGGCAGCGTGCGCTCATCGTGGCACCGGCACGTGCCGGAAAAACCACGCTGCTGCACGCCGTCACCGAAGGCATCGCGATCAATCATCCGCAGGCGAGCCTGCTGATCCTGCTCGTGGACGAACGGCCGGAAGAAGTGAGCGAGGCCATCTCGTGGGAGGTGGGCGAAGTCATCGCGTCGAGCTTCGACCAACCCGCCGCACGTCACGTGGAAGTCACGGAAATGGTGCTGGAGCGTGCGCGTCGGCTCGTCGAGGCGGGCAAGGATGTGGTCATCGTGCTCGATTCGCTCACGCGCATGGCGCGGGCGCACAACACGGCCGAGCGTGGAACGGGGCGCAC
Organism: Gemmatimonadota bacterium; assembly: GCA_028287285.1. Taxonomy (GTDB): domain Bacteria; phylum Gemmatimonadota; class Gemmatimonadetes; order Gemmatimonadales; family Gemmatimonadaceae; genus AG11. The sequence continues at coordinate 4,993 of JAQBPY010000148.1, read as the reverse complement.
CATGTCGGGTGGCCTGGATGCACAGGCCATGGCAAAACCCAAGGCCTTTTTCGGCTCGGCGCGGTCCGTTGCGGCCACGTCCGGTGGCGGCTCCCTCACCATCATTGCCACCGCGCTGGTGGAAACCGGCTCGCGGATGGACGACATCATCTTCGAGGAATTCAAGGGCACCGGCAATTGCGAGATCAAGCTGGACCGGTCGCTGGCGGAAAAGCGCATCTACCCCGCCATCGATATCGCGACGAGCGGCACGCGTCGCGAGGAAAAGCTGTTCAAGCCGGAGCAGCTGGAGCACGTGTACACGCTCCGCCGCGGGCTGGGCCAGATGCCGCCGCAGTCGGGCATGGAATGGCTCATCAAGCGCATCGCCAACACCCCCAACAACGACACACTGCTGTCGGGTCTGTAGTTGGCGCGCCGTCCGGACGCGGGAATTTCGCGTCCGGGGCGCCTGACGGTTGTCGGGGCCCGGCCTTTGCTATAGATAGGCTCGTCATGCACTTGCCTCGCCTATCCGGGCAACTGGCGCTCGCCTTCGTGGTGGGCGCCTTTGCTGCGCCCCCAGTCCACGCTCAACTTCCGCACCGGGACATCACCCCGGCGCCGGAGGTCAGGCAGTTGGATCTCGTTGGCGTGTCAAAGAGCGTCGACCGGACCGAGCTCGAAGCGAGCATCTACACCGACGTGACGCGCTGCCGCACGGCGGTGCTGGCATTCGTCTGCCGCTTCGCGCGGTTCCGCGGGTTCGAGGAGCGCCACTACCTCAACCGGCAGGAGCTTCAACGCGACGTCCTCCGCATCCGCGTGTTCTACTACAAACACGGCTTCCGCGAGACGCAGGTGGACACGGTCGTCACGAAGCTGAACGACAAGCAGGTGGCGGTGCGCTTCGATATTCAGGAAGGTCCGCCCACCATCGTCACGGCGTTGAACGTGTCGTACGATTCGGCGCTGCTCAGCCGCCGCCAGGTCGCGCGCCTCACCCTGATCCATACCGGTGATCCGCTCGATCTCTACCTCGTCGACTCCACGCGGGTCGGTTTCCAGAACGAGCTGTGGGATCAAGGCTACGCCGACGCGCTCATCGATACGTCCACGGTCGTCGATCCGGTTACACGGACGGCGAATCTCCAGTTCAGGCTCGTGAAGAACCACCTGACCACGGTGGGAGACATCGCCATCTCGGGAACGGATCAGGTGGCGACGACCACGGTGCTCAACTCGCTCAGCTTCCGGTCGGGCGACCTGTACCGGCGCAGCGCGATGCTCGAGAGCCAGCGCAACCTGTACGAGTCCAACCTGTTCAAGCTGGCCACGTTCGAGATTCCGCCCACGTTCGACAGCGTCAAGGCGGTGAACGTGCTGCTGCGCGAGGCGCCGCTCCACGAAGCACGCGTGGGGGTGGGGTTCAACACGGTGGATTTCATCCAGTCGGACGTCCGCTTCACGCACTACAACCTGTTCGGCGGCGCGCGGCGGCTGGACATCACCGGCGCGGTGGGGAACCTCGCCGCAGGTGCGCTGGACAACAACAAGTTCTTTCACCACATCCGCGAAGACAGCTCCATCACCGGCGACGCCGCCGACTTCCTGCAGCCTACCTACCAGGCGAGCATCGACCTCCGGCAGCCGGCCTTTCTCCAGCGGTCGCGGAACTCGCTCAGCATTGGTGCGTTCACGCAGCGCCGCGCAGTGCCAGCCGTGGTCATCGACCGGGGCTACGGCGGAAACATCACCTACACCCGCACACTGGGGCTGCGCGCTCCGGCCAGCCTGACCTACAAGTTCGAGGAAACGCGGGTGGAGGCGGGCGGGCCGTACTTCTGCGTGAACTTCGGCGTGTGCGACACGACGTCCATCAGCGCGCTGCGCTCGCATCAGCGGCTGTCGCCGGTCACGGCCCAATTCCAGGTGGACCGCTCCGATCAACCGCTCTCCCCCACGCGCGGCTATACCGCGCGCGCGGAGCTGGAGACGGCATCGTCGTACACCGCGTCGGACTACAAGTACAATCGCGCCTATGCCGAGGGGACGTTTTATTCCCGGCTGGGCTCGAGGACGAATGTGTTTGCGGCACACATGCGCATCGGCTTCGTGCGGCCCCTGGGCGGTGGCGGCACGTCCATTGCCGATGCGGTCCTGCATCCGCGAAAGCGATTTTACGCGGGCGGGTCGCAGTCCGTGCGCGGCTACGGTGAAAACCAGCTTGGTCCGCGCATCCTCACCTTGCCGGTCACGTACCTGGTGCGGGCGAAAACCATCACCGGCACGCCGTGCGACGTGACCACCAACGCCATCCGCTTCTGCGATCCGAACACGATCACGGATACGCTCGGCAACGCCGTGGGCGACGACAAGTTCACCTCGCGCGCCACCGGCGGCACCTCGCTCCTCGAGGGCAGCGTGGAGTATCGTTTTCCCCTTCCGTTGCTGGCGAGCCTCACCGGAGCGGTGTTTCTCGATGGCGCCGCCGTGGGCGAGCGCGTGCTCGATCCGCTTGGCGACCGCGCCGGCACGCTCGCCAATCTCGTGAACGGCACGGGCGCCATCACGCCCGGATTCGGCGTGCGCTATCAGTCGTCCGTCGGGCCCATTCGCGTGGACGTCGGCTTCAATCCGTCGCGCGCGGAGGACCTCGCGGTCGTGACCGAGATCACGCGGAACGGACGCACCGAAGTCATTCCCCTCGATACGAAGAAGCACTGGTCTGCCACCGGGAACGCCATGGGCATCGGCAGCGTGCTCAATCGTTTCACGCTTCACCTGTCCATTGGACAGGCGTATTGATGCTGCGCCGCCTTTTCCGCCTGCTGGTCGTGCTGAGCGTCGTGGCGATCCTCGCGGTCGCGGCGATCTGGGTCATGATCAACACGGACTTTGGCAGGGAACGCATACGCCGGCAGCTCGTGGGCATCCTGGCCGGCACCACGCATGGCATCGTGAGCATTGGCGAGCTGCACGGTGACCTGCTCAGCAGTGCGACGCTCGTGCGCGTCGCGATCACGGACAGCGCCGGGCATCCGTTCTTCAAGGCCGATTCGATCACCGGCCACTACGTGATCAGGAGCTTTTTCTCCAGCCGTCTCGAGTTCAGCGAAGTCGTCATCTATCGTCCGGACGTGCTGGCCACGCGTCCGCCCAATGGAATCTGGAACTATCGCGTGCTGTGGCCCAGCGGACCTCCTAAAGCACCAGGAGATACGGTATCCGGCTGGGGGTCGTGGGTGAGCCTTCGAAGGACGACGCTCATTGACGGACACGTCGTCGTGCAGTCGCCGTGGGCGCCGCGTGAAGGACTGTCAAAGCACGCGCGCGACAGCATCGTCAAGGACGTCCTGGGCAAGGGCTCGCGTCTCGACATCATCCAGGTGCCGGGCGGCTACCAGAAAATCGTCACGCTCGATCACATCAATGCACAGCTTCCGCTCGTGCGGTGGGCCGATCCGGCGTACAGGAACAAGCTCGTCCAGGTCTCTGACCTGAACATGCTGGCGTATCCCTTTCGCCCGCCCGCCGCCGAAGTACGCGCCCTCGCCGGCAGCTTCACGTTCAATGATGATTCGCTCTGGTGGAGAGGGGCAAAGGGACGTCTCCCGCAGACCACCTTCCAGGGCGACGGCGTCTACAACCTCAACAGCGGAGACATGCAGCTCACCCTCGGCGCCGCGCCGGCGAGCTTCAATGACTTCCACTGGTTGTACCAGCACTTTCCAACGAGCGGCGGCGGCAACCTCGCGCTCCTCGTGCAGTGGAAAGGCGCGACGCAGGACTACATCGTGCGCGACGCGGATCTCCGCTCGGGAACGGCGCACGTCACGGGCGACGTTGGCGTCACCATCCTGGACACCGTGTTCTTCCACGACGCGAACCTCAAGCTGTCGGGCGTGACCACGAAGCAGATCGAAGCCCTGGTACCCGGCATGAAGTCGCCGCGTGCAGGTGTGCTGGCCGGCCGGGCAAAGTTCAGTGGAACACCCGGCTGGATGAAGCTCGATACGGACATGACCTTCGACGCGTACGGGCGCGGCACCAATCGCGTGGTGGCCGACGGCGAAGTGGGCTTCACGTCCACCAAGCCGGTCGTGGTGAGCGCGCGCAACCTGCACGTGAGGCTCGCACCGCTGCAGATCGACATCGTGAAGCTGTTATTCCCCACGCTTCCCATTGGCGGCTCACTCTCCGGCGTGGCCGTGTTGAATGGCAATGGCGCACGGCAGCTCGACGCCACCGGCCTCGACATCGTGCATACCGACGGCGCCAATGTCTCGCATGCCGTGGGCAGCGCGTCCGTCCATACCATTGGACGCCAGACCCTGGACCTCGATGTCGTGGCGCGCCCGTTCGCGCTCGCCGAGCTCACCAGGTTTGCGCCGTCGCTTCCATTGAAGGGCCTGGCCACCGGCCCCGTGCACGCGCACGGACCCATTGACGCTTCAATGGTGGATACGCAGCTGCTGCTTCCCGGCGGCGGTCAATTCGCATTGCGCGGACCCATCGACTTCCTCTCCGTCGACCTCGGCTACGACGTTGCCACCACCGTCTCCAACCTCGACCTGAGCCGAGTGGTGATCAATGGGCCCGTCACGTCGCTGACCGGGGCGGGACGCGCCACCGGACGCGGCTTCAAGCCGGCCACCATGTACTCCAACATGTCGCTCGAGCTGGTGCATTCGTCCGTGGATACTATCGGCGTGGACACGCTGGCGTTCACCGCGCGGCTGGCCGATGGCATCGCCAACATCGATACGGCGCGCGTCCGGGGCTCTGGCGCGCGCATCGACGTGAAGGGCCAGCTCGGCCTCGATTCCCTGCACACCGGCACGCTCACGTACGGCGTGAACATCGATTCGCTGGTGCACTTCGCGCGCTTCATTCCCGGCGCGTCAGAGCCGGATACGCTGATCATTCGTCCCCGGCCGCTCATTGCCGCGGAAGCGATGGCGAGGGCACGCACGGATTCGGCGAGAATCGCGCGCGCGACGGAAGTCGCGCG
>JAQBPY010000147.1 GCA_028287285.1 Gemmatimonadota bacterium | reverse complement strand
GCGGAGCTGCTCACCGACGAAGACCGCGCCCGCTGCGCCGCGACGGAAAATCCCGAAGAACGCCTGAATCATGTAGCTGAGCAGTGGCCCGATCCAACCGAGCCGAGAGCGCATGTACCACGGGTTCATCATCGTGTCGCCGCGCATCTCCATGATGTAAGGTACTCCCGCAGTGCGGGCCACCGACCACGCCAGGATGCTCTCCAGTGAGGGTGACTCGATGTACAGAAGGTCCGCGCCGCCGATCACCGACGAGACGGCCCGTCGTCGAGCGGGAGACACCAGAAATGCCAGCGCCTTTCGAACGGGGTGAGCGCCGCCGTAGTCAAGCAAAGTCAGCGCCAGTCGCGCGCCCGTCGAGGCGAGGGCCACGTGCTCCGCATCCGCGAGCACGGCAACCGTTCGGCATCGAGCGATGACGTCGACCCGCTCGAAGCGCTCGGAGAGCAACTCCAGCGTCTGGATGTGCGCCCGCTCGGACAGAAACAAGCCTCCTTGTATCGCCGTCAACGGGGTCGAAAGCACGACGACGACTCGCTTACGCTCCACGTCGACTCCCGGCGAATGTGCCGCGGATGCGTTCCCACGTGGTGGCCGCGAGGGGGCGTGCCGCGAGCCAGCCGTCGGGCCAGAGGCGGTTCTCTCGCTGAAGAGCGCGCAACACGATACGGCTGGAATGCCGCGCGTCGCGCCAACGCGACCGGTCGCGGCGCGCATAGTGGATGAGCGGACGCGGAAGATTGTGAAACCGGAACATCCGATACGCGCGAAGCCAGAGCTCGTAGTCCTGCCCGCGCCGACAGGTCACGTCATAACCGCCGAGTCGCTCGAACACCGTCCGCCGCGCCATGATGGTGGGGTGGATGAACGGATTCTCGGTAAAAATGCGCGCGATGAGCTGCTCATGGTGCTCCGCACGACGCAGCTCGCCCAACGGGCGCCCGTCATGGGTCACCTCCAGCGCGCCGCCGCCGAGTACGTCAATTTCCGGATGAACGTCGAGGAACTCCACTTGGCGCCGGAACCGGTCGGCCAGCGCGACGTCGTCACCGTCCATTCGCGCCACGAGGTCGCCCCGAACCAAACTGAGTGCGTGATTCAGGCTCGTTGGCAGACCGAGGTTGCGTTCGTGCACGAGCACGTGGACGCGCGCATCCGTTCGGGCGATTGCGTGCAGGATGGCGCCCGTAGTGTCGGTCGAGCCGTCGTCGACGATCAGCAGCTCCCAATCCTCGAATTCCTGGGCGCGAATGCTCTCGACGGCGCGTGCGATCGACGACTCTGCATTGAACGCCGACATCAGCACCGACACGCGCGGTGGCCGCCCCGAAGTGCCGGTCATTCAGGAGCCGGCGTCTGCGCGGGAAGTCCAGCGAGTCGTTTCGCGATGATGAGCGGGATGATGAACCCCGCCACGCTGGTCAGGCTGATCATGAACGCGGACAGTCCCATGCCCTGATCGGGGAAGACGCGCGGGACGGAAATGCACAGGAGCACGATGCGCCATTCCATGCCGTGCCACCAGCGGTCGTCGAGCCATCGGTAGATGAGCCCCCAGGCCAGCATCGCCACCAGCCCGATCGATCCGAAATGCACGAAAAGCTCTCCGACGTTCGTCACTGCCATCTGGTACGTCGTCGTCAGGCCGGCCCACCCTTGAACGAGTCCGGTACCGTAGTTGTCCGACGGCACCTTGGACGTCCAGATTGCGCGCGGCACGAAGTACAGGATCGAGGTCAGCATCCCCTCGCCGCGGAGCGGGTCCAGCCGCGCGCGCGCGTCGACCAACGTCGTCAACGTTTCCAGATACGCGTGCGGCGCCATGAGCTCCTCGGACGCATCGGAGAAGGACGTCGTCGTACCAACGCCGGTGAGCGTATGCAGCAGAACGTGCACGTAGTTCACGCCGACGAGCGCGACCACAATCAGCACCCCGCCGACGGCGAGTTTTCGCCACCCGACTCGGCGCTCCGAGTCGTATACCGCGAACGCCGAGATGAGCGTGAACACCACCACGGCGCGGAACGCCGTACTGGCCTGTCGCGCGAGCAGCACCACGGTGAGCAGCGCGATCAGCCACTTCTCGATTCCTGACAGCCGGCCACGCATCCAGGCGACGTAGAGCAATGCCGCGGACGGCAGTGCGCCAGCCGCCATGAGGCTGGCAAGGACCGCCCATGCGTTGGACGCGTCCGTATCGGCGTACGTGCCATACCGGAGCGTATAGGCAACCGCGAGGTACGCCGCGAACCCACCGGCGTGTTGTACGCGAATTGCCAGTTGAATGAATCCCAGTCCGATGGTCAGGGCGAGCATCAGGAAGAGCACGACGCGGTAGCGCAGCGGAAAGTCAGTCGCCGTCGTCGGCCGAGCGTCCACGCTAGACCGGCGCGGCCTCGCCCACGGAATCAGGCTCGGAAGATGGTAGCCAATGAGGAGAATGACATAGCCGCCGAGGGCGATGCCTAAGCCTGTCGTTACGGCATCGGTGGAGAGGTGGTGCTTGTTCAGGACGTCGCCGCGCGCGGTGGCGACGAGTGTGCCCACCACGAATTCGGAAAAAAAGATGCCGCTGTACACATTGAGCAGCGCGTATCGTCGCCCGAGATGCAGTTGGTAGGCGACATTGGACACCACCAGCACAATCGCGAGAAGGAGCATTTCCGCGATGCGAATATCCATTCGCGGAAACAGGTCGGCCGTCGCACTTGCAGCCACGGCGGCGGTCAGGAGGACGGCAGCCGTCACGGCGGCGATCCGCGCTAGTCCATGCCGGCCCGCGTGCGAGGAGCGAGCTGGAAGGGGCTCACCGGAAACGGCCATGCCGTGTTACGACAGACCGATGATTCTCCCGCGCGACTGGCCGCTGCGCAGCGCTGTGCGCTGGCGCGTCCGTCCCGCGGAACACCCGATGGCTCCTGATGGCGGCATGCCCGCAAAATGGCCGATGGGCGT
>JAQBPY010000120.1 GCA_028287285.1 Gemmatimonadota bacterium | reverse complement strand
TGGTGTTTGTCGCCTTGGATATTTACGCGTTCTCGCACGACGCGCCACACGGCGTCAGCCCGCTCGTCTATGTCGGCATCGGAACGCTCTTTGGTGCCGTGGTCATTATCTGCATCGCGATCCTTGTCCGCATCCGAACGTGGTTGTGGCTCGGCACGCTGGGGCTCATCACCGCGCCGGCGTGGTTCGGCTATGCCGTGCACACCCAGTGGTCGGCGATCGTCGGCCACCTCGCGGTCGGGTTCGTCGCGCTCGCCGCGCACGAGTTGGCGCGGCGACTCGGCGGCCGCTTCGGAAGTGCGCTTCGTGCGGACCGCTGGATGGCGACCGTCATGGAACTCGCGGTTCTCGTCGTCGTGCCGGTGCAAATCGTCGTTGGCGACCAGTCGAACTACTACCGGATCGCGGGCACCCTCGGTGGCCTCGCTGTGCTCGCCATCCTGAGCGCTCGAAACGAGTTGCCGCGCTTCTGGAGCTTTGCCGCGGGCGGACTATTCACCTTTGCCGCGTTTGAACTGGTTCTCCAGTTGCAGCCGCTCGATTCGGATTGGTACATCGTTCTGGCGCCTCTCAGCGCGGCCATCGCCGTCACGCTGTTGTCGCTGGCCACCCGGGCACGATCGAGGCGGCCCGACCTGCGGATTTCGCGCAGAGCGCTCCTCATCGGATCGATGACGGTCCTGCTCGGAACGACGACGGTGGCGTTCGGCACCGCCGTCCTCCAGTACCTGCTCGCGCTCATACCGAACGTCTCGCGCGTCATGGGCCTCGGGGCAAGCCTCGGGCTCGCCGCTGCCTCTGGTGGCTTCATTGCAATCTGGGGCGTTTCATCCAGGGAGGTCTCTCCCGGTTTTCGCCGCGCCAACCTCATCGTCGCGCTCTCACTCGGGATGCTGGCCGTCATTTCCATAACCGGGTGGGTGGCGCTCTCCCACGTCGCCCAGGTGTCGATCGCGCTCGCGAGCGCTCTCGTGTTGAGCCTTGTGCTGGTGCTGGTCCCGCGCGTGAAACCGATCCGGACGAGCATCCGGGTCCCGGTTCTCGTCGGCATCCAGTTGCTCGTGATTCACGCGGCCGTCGTCGCCTGGTCCGCGCCCCTCCTGAGCGAGGTGGGGGGAGCCGCGGTCGTTGTAGTACTTATCGCGGTCACGCTCGCGATGCCCCCCGTCGTCCGTCCGGTTCATACAGCCGTCGGATTCGCGTACGCCCTGATCGTGTTCGCGCACGTGCTCCAGCTTGCGCACCTGCAGACAATCGCGATTTTCTGTCTGATGACCACCCTTGCCTCCGCATCCGCGCTGGTTGTCACGCTCATTCGACGCGTCCCGGCGCGCTTCTGGTATGCCATCCTCATCGTTACGGCCGTCCCCTTCGTCATCGGGATCGTCGATGTACTGTTCGAGCGCAGCGGCTGGACGGCTCTGTCGACCGGCGTCACGTTTGCCCTCGCGCTGACGCTCGTAGTGACGAACCGCCCGGGGCTTAGTCGATACCTTCGCGGCAGCGCCGCGGCACTGCTCGTACCTGCGCTCGCCGTCGTCGTTGTCTGCCTCGGCGCGCAGGTACTCAAGGTGAGCGCATCGCCAATCACCCTGCCGATCATTGCGGTCATTGTCGCGTGTACCCTTCCGAGCACTGAACTCATCGGCGCCGCCCTGCGACGACGCGGGCTCCCCGACGAGGACGCCAGGACGTCGCGCCTGTGGATCGAGATTGCCGCACTGGTTACAGCAGGCATTGCAGTCATCCTCGCGCTGGTGCGTGCGGCGGCGGGCCTGAACACGAGCCTCATCGTCCTCGTCATCATCGGAATCGGCGCCGCGGCGGCGGCGCTCATCACGCATCGCCGATACGGCTGGATCGTTGCCGCGGCGAGTTGGACCGGCGCGCTCTGGTGTTTCTGGGGAATTCAGGGCGTCCAGGTGCTCGAGCCGTATCTTCTGCCGCCCGCCATCGCAGCCGCGATCATCGGGGCGATCTCCGTGCTGCGTAAGCTTCCCGGGATCGGGCTCTACTCGGTCGGCCTCGCCTGCGCGGCGTTGCCGTCGCTCGTGGTCCTCACCGGTTGGGGCAACGGCGCCGCGACGCCGTGGCGCACTTACGGGCTGCTGGCTGGCTCGGTGGTGCTCGTCGTGTTGGGTGCAATCGGCGCACGGGGGCCCGCCGGGTCCCAATTCGGGAAGCTGTCAACGCCAACGTTGCTCGTAGGTCTGATCGCCGCGGCGGCCGGAAGCGTGGAAGCCGCACGCGTCGGGTTCGGCTTTGACACGGTGTGGCTGACCGCACACCAGCCGGTGATGTTCGCGGTGCTCGAACTCAGCCTTGCTGCCACGGTCATCGCCGCGATCGGCGCCCGCTTCCTGGTCACGCCGGAGCGTCTGGACACTCGCCGCTGGCGCTGGGTCTACCTTCCGGCCACCCTTTACCTGGTGTTCGGACCGATCACGGCCGTGCGACCGGGCTGGCTAACCGTTTGGACGCTGTTCATCCTGACGATCGTGGTACTGGCAATCATGATCGCGACGTCGGTGCGCTCCAGAACCCGGCCCGTTGCGCTTCCCCCGGTGTGGCTTCTCTTCGCCGTTGCGTGGTGCACGGGGGTCGTCGGCTGGAGTGATCGTGCGCTGCGCGTCGAAGCCTTCTCCCTGCCGCTGGGGCTGTCCCTGCTGGCTGTCGGAATCCTGGCCATGCGCGGAACCAAGTTCCCGGACCACAGCCTGAACTCGTGGCCGACAGGATTCAGCGGGTCGTGGCGACTTCTGGCTCCCGGAATCGTGGTGACGTTCCTGCCGTCCATCCTCGCGACGGGAACCGACCCGCAGACGCTTCGCGCGATCCTCGTTATCGCCCTGGCGCTTGTCTCGATCCTCATCGGCTCGCTGCGCAGGCTCGGCGCACCGTTCCTGCTCGGAATCATCGTGCTCCCGCTCGAAAACATCACCGTATTCGCCGCGCAGATCGGGCACACCATCAGCGCGACCTCCTGGTGGATTACGCTCGCGACCGCCGGTGCCGTCCTGCTCGTCATTGCCGTCACGTACGAGCGGCGCAGCGGCGGCGAGCGCGGAGTAGCGGCGCGCTTGCGCGACCTGCGTTAGGAGCGAATCAGATTTGAGGCGGAACTCCAGGATCGCTCAATCAGGTGAATCGGATCGGTCGTCGACGGTGGCTCCCGCGGCTCGGGCGTGAGCTGCAGCCCATTGACGGAGTTGGCGGAGATCATGAGGGCGTCCAGCCACTCCCGGTTTACCTTGTACCGCTGAGCCGACGCATACGTAAAGCTGATCGGGATCGCGGCGTCGATCCAGATGCTTCCTCGCCCGCCACCGCCGTCAACGGATTCCAACCAGGAGAAGAAGAATGACTGGCGCAATCGAAGCTTCGAACTCACAACCATCTGGAGATGGACGAGTGCGCGATCGTCGAGTTCGATCGGATGCTGACCGCTCGATCCATAGTTCAGAACTCCCATCTGCGCGGGCCCCCTCGACGTGGTTGCCGCTCTTGCCTTTGCGGTAGCAGACGCTCGGGGTCGTTCGACTCCCGTCGGGAACCCGACACTCGCCAGTCGGATCTACCCGTGCGAACGACCTCGAGCCATTCCGCCGCTATCGGCGGAGCCAGGGTGGACACGACTCAACTTCGATTAGATGTGCGGTGGCCAGTTGCCATGAGGCGCTCCCTGATTCAGCGTGAGAAACGCTGCCGGGAGTCTGGAGCAACGCGGTCAGTCTAATGCACTGGGAACGATACTGATCGAACGCTCCACGATTCCTTCTGCGACATCGTGAAGGCGCATATTGTGGCTGCGCGCGTACGCACGCATGAGCCCGAACGCCCCATCCACGCTGATTGACGCGGACTGCGAGAGAACTCCCTTCGCCTGCTCGATGAGGACTCGACTATCGAGCGCGCGTTGGAGTTGATCGGCAACGATTCCCCGTTCCTTGACGAGCCGCTCCTGAAGGATGCCGATTGTCGCCACGTCGGAGAGCGCCTGCGCCGCGAGTGCGTCCCTTTCGTTCAAATCGCCGACGCTTGTGCTCAGAAGGTTGAGGGTGCCAATCGTCTGCCCGCGGAGTCGGAGCGGTGTCGCATAGATCGAATGAAAGCCCTGCCGGAGTGCCTCGGCGCGGAAATCCGGCCACTGTTCACCGGAGCGTTCGATGTCGGCGATTCCGACGGGTTTGCCCGTCTCGAAACATTCAACGCACGGACCCTGGCCCGCGTTGAGTTGCATGATCTCAACCAGATCGGCCTTTTCGCTGGTCGATGCAACGAGTTGGAGCTGACCGTCCGCATCGGCGAGCATGAGCCCGCCCGCCTGGACATCGAAAATTGCGGTGCATTCTTCGACCAGGGTGTGAAGCAGTTCGACGACGTCGTAGTCGTCGATCAGGGTGTCGGCAAGTTTCACGAACGCAGCGTTCAGCCGCGTCTCCCTGGTATTCGTGCTCATGCTGCGTGCCTCCCGTCTCTCCGAGTGCGAACGATCCGTCTGTCCGTTCAATCGGACGACTCCCGGAAGTTGAGTCGACGCTGGCGGGCATCCTTCGCTACTTCCTGAATGCTAATCCCGCTGGCGACAAGTGAGCCTTAAACGCAGGCGTCGTAGCCGGTGAGGTAGAAGCCGGGCCCGGCGAACTGTCGATCGCGGTCAGGCTATTGGCCCCCACGTCGACGCGGCATAAGGAGTTTCCCCCATCGGCCTACTCTGCGGACTTCTGGTCACGTTCCCCTCCGCCGGAGCGCAACCTGAACAGCGCCCAGATGCCGACCGAGACCAGGGCGAAGAGGATGAAGAACGCTCCCCATCCGAACAACGGAGCACTCTCTGGTCCCCAGTTATCCGAGATCGGCGCGATGACGAAGATCAGGATGAGGAGGGCACCGAAATACGCGAGCGCCCACACCCACCTCTTCCAGGCAAACAGCGTGGCTCCATCCAGGAATCTCAGCGGCAACAGCGAGATGACCAGCGTGGCGAGCGACTCGATCGTTGTCGCACTCAGCGCCTCCGACCAGAGCAGATTCCAGAAGCTCGGGTGAGCCTCCGCGAGCGGGGCGACGGCACTGTAACCGAGCCACGCCGCGAGTCCGAGCAACACCGTCGCGCCAACCGATATCAGCGCGAGGGCGCCGCTCGATTGGCGGTTGAGCTTTGCCCCGTAGGCCGTGCCGATGACGCCCGCGAACAGGAAGCCCGGTTCGATATGACCCACCCGCGAAATCAACGCCGAGACCAGCACGAGGAGCAGGGCGGCCGGCAGTGGGCGGAGCGAGATCGGAGCGGAGAATCTGCGTCTGGAGACGACGCCGGTAATGGCCGG
>JAQBPY010000085.1 GCA_028287285.1 Gemmatimonadota bacterium | reverse complement strand
CAATACCATCACCTTCAGTGGGTCGGCGCAGAAGATCAGTTCCGGTACCGCCGTGGGGGTGAGTCTCTCGGGCAATACGGGCGCTACGGTCAACCTGAGCGGCGGCGGGCTTGCCATCGCCACCACTACCGGCAGCGGCGTCAGCGCCACCGGCGGCGGCACCGTGACTGTGACGGGCGCGAACAACACCATTGCGAGCGTGGGGGGCGTCGCGCTCAACGTCAACGGCACGACGATTGGCGCGAGCGGACTCACCTTCAAGAGCATCAGCGCCAACGGCGGCACCAACGGCATCGTCCTCAACGGCACCGGCAGCAACGGGGGCCTCACTGTCACCGGTGATGGATCCGCCAATTCAGGCGGCACCATTCAGAACGTGACCGGTGCCGGTATTTCCCTCACCACCGCGCAGAACCTCAAGTTCAACAACCTCAAGGTCCTCAACTCGGCACGCAGCGGCGTGGAAGGCACGGCGGTCGTAAACTTTGAATACACGAACGGGACCATCGATCAATCGGGGGATGCGCCGGCACCGGGGCTTTCCGCCAATGAATCGAACCTGCTGTTCTACGACTTCGCGAACACCGCCACCTCCATCAATCTTTCGGGAGTGGTGACCATCACCGGCAACGCGCTCTCGAACGCGCTCAACCACGGACTCTACATCTACAATCGTGGCGGCACCATCTCGAATCTCAACGTCTCGAGCAACGTCATCACGACACCGACCGCAACCACGGCGTCGGTGGGCAGCGGAATCGTGATCGACGAGCAAGGCGGGGGAGCGTCCATCACGAAGGGAAACATCGACAGCAATCAGATCTTCAACGTGCCGGTCGGCGCCGGGATCCAGATCGTCTGCGGCAGCAGCTCCGTCGCCGGCACCTGCGGCACTCCCGGAAGCGCCACCAACATCATCTCCATCAGCTCGAACAAGATCTGGGGCGCGAGCGCGGCGGCACCCATCGGCAGCGAAGGCCTCGTCGCCAACATGAACGGCAAGGGCCAGGGCAACTTCCTGGTCAACCTCAACAACATCAAGAACACGAATGGGCGCGGGATGGGGGTGTCGGCCTTTGGTCAGGTGACCATGCAATCCGCCGTGACGAACAACACGATCGTCAGCACACCGGCGTTCTCCGCCACCAACATGGAGATCGGTGCGGACAGCACGGCGGGAATCGCGAGCGGTGCCGTCTACACCGCCACGGTCACCGGCAACAACATCAGCGGCCATGACGGCGTCGGCATCTACGCGCTCGCACGCGGCTCCAGCGACGTGTTGAACGTGAAGATCATCGGCAACACGATCGCGGCCCCGATCAGCACCGTCTCCGCCCGCGCGGGCATTCGCGTTGACGCAGGAAGCGCCTCCGGCGCACCCACGGTTTGTGCGCGCATCGAGACCAACACCACGGGCGGAAGCAACAACGGCGGCGGAAGCACCTCGCCCGGAATCAATTTCAGGGAGCAGACGGTCAGCGGCGCCAACTTCGGCACGCTCAAGTTCCACAATCTCTCGCCGGCATCGGGTGCGACGAAGGCGCAGGCAGAGTCGTACGTAACTGGTCTCAATCCCGGCAGCACGACCGGAACCTTCGGCACGGGAGGCGCCGCCGCGCTCCAAACACCGCCTACCTACGAGAGCTGCTCCCTTCCTTGACCGCCGGGCCGAAGCCTTCTGGCCATCTTCGCGTGGACCGTTGGCCCGCAGTACCTGTTCGTGTCACTTTCCCCCACTCTGAGTAATATGAAACGCATGCATCTGCGGCTCATCCTGCCGCTGGGCGTTATCGGCCTCTTGGTCCTGACCAGCGCCATGACGACTCCGCGAGGCGCCGTCCCGCCTGGCCTCCGCTATACCGATACCACCTTCGCCAACGGCCTTCGCGTCATCATCGCCGAGGACCACAGCGCCCCGGTCTTCACCACCGCCATCACGTACAACGTCGGCTCGCGCGACGAGCGGAAGGGACGCACCGGCTTCGCACACCTCTTTGAGCACATGATGTTCAAAGGCTCGGAGAACGTCGGGCAGAATGAGCATCCGTACCTGATGTTCATGAACGGCGGAAACATGAATGGGACCACGAACAACGACCGCACGCTCTATTACGAGGTGCTGCCGTCCAACCAGGTCGACCTCGCGCTGTTCCTGGAGGCCGACCGGATGCGCTCCCTCGCCATCACGCAGGCCAATCTCGACAACCAGCGCAGTGCCGTGCAGGAGGAGCGCCGCTCCCGCGTCGACAATCAGCCCTACGGGCGCATCGGCGAGCGCATGTCCGAGCTCGCGTACCGGACTTTCTCCTATGGCCACTCGTTGATCGGGTCCATGGAAGACCTCAATGCCGCGACTGTCGCAGACGTCGCCTCCTTCTTCCGTACCTATTACGCCCCGAACAATGCCATCCTGAGCATCGTCGGGGACGTGTCGACGCGAACGACCCTCGCGAAGGTGCAAAAGTACTTCGGCGCCATTCCACGGCAGCCCGCTCCGCCGCTGGTGGACGTGTCGGAGCCGCAGCAGACGGTCGAGCGGCGGGATACGATCGTCGATCCGCTGGCGCGCCTTGCGCGGCTCGACATCGCCTACAAGGTCCCGCCGAGCACATCCCCGGACTACGAGGCCCTGTCGGTGCTGGGCAACATCCTGTCCGGCGGCCGCAGCGCGCGTCTCGATGATATGCTCATGCGTCAGAAGCAGCTCGCGACCTCGGTGAACGCCAGCATGCAGGAGTCGCGCGGGCCCGGGCTCTTCACCATCACCGCGATCGCAACGCCGACGGTGCCGCTGGCCGATCTCGAGGCGGCCGTGTACGCCGAGATCGAGCGCGTGAAGCGAGAGCCCATCGCGGAGTCCGAGCTGGCCAAGGCGCGCATGGCGGTCCGGCAAAGCTACGTGGGCACCTTGGGCAGCACCCTGGCTCGGGCGGTCACGATGGGACACGACGCCCTGTTCTACAATGATCCGGGCCGCTTGGCGGGAACCCTCGAGCGCGCGACCCGCGTGACCGCGGAGGACGTCCAACGCGTCGCCCGCCAGTACCTGACCCCTGAGCTGCGCACCATCATCGTCACCACGCCACGAGACGCCGCGCGGCCCACACCGAAGGTGGGAACATGAACCGAATCCAACCGATGCGCCTGCCCTTTGTGGATCGGCGCGTAGCTATCGCGCTTCTCGCCCTTCCCATTGTCACGATTGCCTCCGCGGCACAGCAGCCGGCCACTACGCAGATGGTGCTGAAAGGACGCGCTCCGGTATCGAGCAAGCCGCTCGCGATCACGATGCCGCGCGTGCAGCAGGCGGTCCTGCCCAATGGCCTCCGCCTCCTCGTCCTCGAGGATCACCGGGTACCGTGGGTGGGCTACCAGATGGTCGTCGACGGTGCCGGCGGATACTACGATCCGCCCAATCGCGTCGGCCTCGCCGGTACCGCAGCCTCCATGCTCCGGGAGGGCACCGCGCAGCACACATCGCTGCAGATCGCCGAGGCGCTCGAGGCGACGGGCGCATCGATGAGCATTTCTGGCCCAGGGGCCGCCACGCGCGCGACGATCGCCGGCGGCGCATTCCCCGAGCAATTCGAGAAGGTGCTCGCGCTGGTGGCGGACGTCACGCTGCGTCCCGCCTTTCCGCAGCAGGAGTGGGAGCGATACAGGACGCGCGCGAAAGTCGGGCTCGTTCAGAGCCGTACGAGTCCGGACTTTCTCGCCTCCGAAACCTTGTCGCGCGTCGTGTACGGATCGCACCCGGGGAGTCGCGTGACGGCGAGCGGCACCGCGCTCGACTCACTCACCCCGGCGGCACTCTCCGCCTTTCACCGTACGCACTACGTTCCCGAGCGCACGGTCATCGCGATTGCCGGCGACATCTCGATGGCGCGCGCGCGGGCGCTCGTCACCGAGCAGTTTGGAAGCTGGGCACGCTCCGGCGAAGCGTTGCCGCCCGTCGTCGACCCCACGCCCATGGGAGCGCCGAAGGTCTCGCTCGTCGCGCGTCCCGGCTCCGTGCAGACGACGCTGTGGGTGGGCACGCAGGGGTTGAGACGAACGAACCCGGACTACCTGCCGCTCCTCGTGGCCAACCGCGTGCTCGGCGGAGTCATGGGACGGCTCTTCCGGCACCTGCGTGAAGAGAAGGGATATACCTACGGCATCGGCAGCGCGATATCCGCCACGCCCTTTGCCGGCACGTGGATCGCGAACACGAGTGTGCGCACCGAGGTCACGGCGCCCGCGCTTTCTGACCTGCTCGCGGAGATCGCATTGTTGCGCGACAGTCTGGTTCCGGCGCGCGAGCTCGAGGATTCCAAGCGCGCCGTCAGCGCGCAATTCGCGCTCTCGCTGGAGTCGCCCTCACAGGCACTGACCTACTATCTCGACGGGATGCTGTATGGCCTGCCCGCGAGCTACTGGGACTCGTATCCGGCTCGCATCGCGCAGGTCTCGGCAGCGCAGGTCCGGGCCGCCGCCCGCAAGTATTGGGATCCCGCGCGACTCCAGATCGTCGCGGTTGGCGACACGACGCAGATTCGGGAGACGCTAGCGAAGCTCGGCACGCTGGAGATGTATGACGTGGAGGGCAGACTCATTCGATGATGTGAAGCGCACCGCTCCGCCATGGAGATTCCGCCATTCACATCACGGTCGGGACGCTCCGGCGCCTCTCTCTGACGGAGCGGAAACCCCGTGGCGGGGCTATTCATTACACTCTCCTTGCAATTCGCATATATCTGGCCCGGGGTGTTCAGCCCACAATTCTGGATTCTGATGCACCGCGCTCCGCTTTCTTGCATGGACCAGGTATAATGTCGCAGTCCCCCTCGGCCCGATGGCTCCGGAA
>JAQBPY010000077.1 GCA_028287285.1 Gemmatimonadota bacterium | reverse complement strand
AAGGCTCCCGTGCGCCATCGACAAACTGGTTTGTTGCATCACTCGCCCTTTGGATCGGCGGGATCCCACAGCTCGGAGACGGGATGGGTCTGGGCCATCAGCCGCTCGAGGTCGTAAACGAAGCCTTCACGACTGTATTCAGAGTTCTCATAATGCCGGCCGACGTGAATCGCTTCTTCCGGGCAGACTTCCTGGCAATAACCGCAGAAGATGCAGCGGAACTCGTCGATCTCGAACACCAGCGGATAGCGGTTGCCCTGCTCGTCTTCGCCCGGCACGAGCTTGATGCAGTTGGCCGGACACACCGTCGGGCAGAGGCCGCAGCCCACGCACTTGGCCTTGCCGTCTTCCGTGGTGAGCATGCGGTGCGTGCCGCGCCACCGCCGCGAGATGGACTCCTTCTCGTCGGGGTACTGCGTGGTGACCTGCTCACGGTCGAGCAGATGCTTGATGGTATGCTTGAGCCCCGACAGCGTGGCCCGCACATAACTCGTCTGCTCGATTGGCCGCTCGACGACCTTTACGCCGATTGACATCAGTCTCCGGACTCGGGGACAATAGTGGTGCGACGGGGAGCGCTGATCGCGCGAAGCTTGGCGAGGTCGCGCTTCTCGAGCCGCGAATACGCCGGTGTGAGCAGTCGTCCGCGATCGACGATCATGAACAGGATGACGACGAGCGCCAGATTCAGCAGGATCAGGCCGATGTGGAACGGCACCGACCCGCGGGCAAAGCCCATCGCATCCAGCGTGACGATCGTGCTTGCGACAGCGACAATGTACCCCAACGCCAGGGGCAGCATGAACTTCCAGCCGAGCGCCATGACCTGGTCATAGCGGAAGCGTGGAAGCGTCCAGCGGATCATCATGTACAGGAACACGAAGCTCAGCGTCTTGAAGGCGAACATGCCGAGCGTGAGAATCGTCTTGATGGCCGTGTGCGGCGCGACGTTGTCCCACAGTGTGAATGGAATGTCCCAGCCGCCAAAGAACAGCGTGGCCATGAGCGCGCTGGCCGTCACCATGTTCGCGTATTCCGCAATGAAGAACATGGAGAACTTCATGGCGCTGTACTCGGTGTGGTAACCGGCAATCAGCTCCGACTCCGCCTCCGGCATGTCGAATGGGAGACGATTGGTCTCCGCGAACGCCGCGACGAGGAAGATGAAGAACGCGATGGTGAGGTTGAGCACGTTCCATGTTTCGAACGCCTGCTGGTTCACGATCTTGCTGAGCGACACGTTGCCGGCGAGCAACAGCACGGGAATGGTGCTCATGCCCATGGCGATTTCGTATGAAATCATCTGCGCGCTCGAGCGCAGTCCGCCGAGCAACGCGTATTTGTTATTCGACGACCAACCCGCGAGCACGATGCCGTACACGCCCAGCGACGAGATCGCGAGAATGAACAGGTAGCCAATCGGCAATGGCGCGAGCACCATGTCGATCACACCCCAGCGCGAGCCCCACGGTGCGGCAAACGGAATCACCGCCCAGGTGAGCAGCGCCGGAACGAACGACAGGATCGGCGCAAGGATGAACAGCGGCAGGTTCACCGCGTCCGGATACGTCTCTTCCTTCACGAAATTCTTGATGCCGTCGGCGAGCGGCTGACCCCAGCCTTTCAACACCCGATTCGGGCCGTGACGATCCTGGATCCACGCCGAAATCTTCCGCTCGGCGAGGGTCAACAGCGCCACGCCAACCATGTAGACAGTGAAGACGACGAGCATCTTCACGAGCGTCGCGAGCAGCCAGACAAAGAACGTGGGCTCGCTCGTAGGCGTGATGATCTGGAGCAATGCGAGTGTGTGGCTCACCTGGCTGCCCCCGCCATCGCGCCCGCGGTGATCGCTCCCTTGAGTGCGAGCCCGTCATACGACATCCCGGCAAACTCGCTGTTCGACTTCGCGAGTGCATCGAATGCTTCCGATGCCGTCCAGAATCCAGCACCATTTCCCGTGGCCGCGAGCAGATCACCGATCGCAAAGAAGCTCGGCCGCGCCAATCCTGGCGCCGCCTTCGACTGAAGGAACCGCTGTACTCGGCCCCGAATGTTCGTGAACGTGCCGTCTTCTTCAACGCAGTTTGCAATGGGCAACACGACCTGGGCCGCATGACGTGCCCATGCCGGCAATGTCGTGCCAATCACGATCACCGCACCAGCCTTGGCGACGTCCGCTGCATCCACTCCTGCGAGCTCTTCGTCCGCGACGATGAGCACGTCGCCCGCCGTCAGCCCACTGAGCGGCGAATCAGAGCGCGTGAACCCTGCGAGCTCCGCGCCGCGCACATTCGCAGCGCGATCCGTCCGCAACGCGAGATCCTCCACACCAGGCAGCGGCGCCTCCGGGCCAGTCGGAACGCGGAACGAGCCCTTGCCCAGCTTGCCGAGCAGGAACAGCGCTTCGTTCGAGAGGTTGGGTGAGGCGAGGACGAACGCCGTCTTGCCCTTGAGCACGTTGGCCGCCGCCACCAGCGCCACTTCCCAATCGGTCTTTGCCAATACGCTCCCCTGGCGAACCATGGGCGCATCGACACGATCCTGCCGGTTCATCCAGTGATAGTTCAACCGGCCGTGATCGCACATGAAGAACTTGTTCACCTGGTCGTTCGGGCGCGGACGCAGGCGCATCACCTGGTTGTCACGCGTCTCCACGATCATGTTGCAGCCCTGTGAGCAATTCGGGCACACGCTCGCGGAGCGATCCAGCTCCCACGCGCGCGCCTTGTTCAGCGAATCCTTGCTGAGCAGCGCACCCACCGGGCAGAGATCGATCACGTTGCCGGCCCACGCATGCGTCATGTCGTGGCCGTCCGCCTTGCCGATGAGCGCACGGTCGCCACGCTCGATCACCGCCAGCGTGGGCTCATGGGCGATGTCATCCATGAAGCGCACGCAGCGTGTGCAGAGAATGCAGCGGTTCGCGACGTACATCACGTCACCGCCAAAATCCTCCACCGGATTGAAGCGCTTGGGATCGCGATAGCGACCCTCGGCACGACCTTCCTGGTACGTGTAGTCCTGCAGCTCGCACTCGCCGGCCTGGTCGCAGATCGGGCAATCGAGCGGGTGGTTGATGAGCAGCATCTCGAGCACACCCTTGCGGGCCTCGAGCGCCTTGGGTGAGTGCACGTGCACCACCTGCCCTTCCGCCACCGCCGTCGCGCACGAGGGCGCGAGCTTCGGCGCCTTCTCCACTTCCACCAGACACATGCGGCACACCCCTGCCACCGCTAGCCCAGGGTGGTAGCAGTAGTGCGGCACGAGCACGCCCGCGATCTTCGCCGCCTCGAGAATCGAGATGCCGTCGGCAACACTCACCGCGCGGCCTTCGATCGTCAGGTTCACCATCTTCACGTCCGCCATCAGGCCACCTGCGCCGGCACCATGTGGACCTTCTTCTTCTTGATCAGTGCTTCAAAGTCACCGCGGAACTTCTGGATGCCGCTCACCACGGGCGTCGCGCACGAGTCGCTCAGCACGCAGATGGTCTTGCCCGTCATGTTGTCCGCAATTTCCAATAGCGTATCCAGATCCTCGTGCGTGCCGTCGCCCGCCACGATCCGCTCCAGGATCTTCGTCGTCCACGCCGTGCCCTCACGGCACTGCGTGCACTGCGCACAGCTCTCGTGAGCGAAGAACCGGGCGGCACGTGCGATCTGCTTCACCAGGTTCTGTGCATCGTCAATGACGATCACGCCGCCGGAGCCGAGCATCGTGCCGTTGGCTACGAAGCCCTCGTAGTCCATGAGGGAGTTTTCGGCTTCTTCCAGCGTCTGGATGGGCACCGAGATGCCGCCCGGGATGATCGCCCTGAACTTGCGGCCGGGCAGCGGACCGCCGCACAGGTCGTAGAGGAAATCCTTGAACGGAAATCCCATCGCGACCTCGTAATTGCCCGGCTTCTGGATGTTGCCGCACACCGAGAACAGCTTCGTGCCCGTGCTCTTGGGGTTGTCCGCGCGGCCGAACGTCTTGTACCACTCCGCACCGTTGTTGATGATGTGCGGAACGGCGGCCAGCGTCTCCACGTTGTTGATCGTCGTCGGCATGCCGAACAGGCCGGCCACGGCCGGAAACGGGGGCTTGATGCGCGGGTTGCCGCGCTTGCCCTCGAGCGAATTCATCATCGCCGTTTCTTCGCCGCAGATGTACGCGCCCGCGCCCTTGTGCACGTAGACGTGCACCGTCTTGCCGGTGCCCATCGCGTTCGTGCCCAGGATTCCCGCGTCGTACGCTTCCTTGCACGCGGCGCGCATCTTGTCGATGGCTTCCGTGTACTCGCCGCGGATGTAGATGTACGCCACTTCGGCGCCAATTGCATACGCGCCGAGTGCACATCCCTCGACCAGGGCATGCGGCGTCCAGCGCATGATCTCGCGGTCCTTGAACGTGCCCGGCTCTGATTCGTCGGCGTTGCAGGCCAGGTAGTGCGGCTTGCCGTCGCCGGGCTTCATGAAGCTCCACTTGATGCCCGTGGGGAATCCTGCACCACCACGGCCACGCAGGCCGGAGGCCTTCACGACGTCGACGATTTCCGCCGGCGTCATGTCCAGCGCCTTCTGGAGCGCCGTGTACCCGCCGCGCTTCTTCCAGCCATCGAGGCCGATGGCTTCCTGCACACCAAAGTGCTGGGAGAGAACCGTCGTCTCGCGTTCGTGCGGCTTGTGAGGAAAGCCCATGTCAGCCCAGTGAGGCGAGGAGCGCGGGCACTGATTCAACAGTGACCGACTCGATGAATTTCTCGTTGACCATCAGCGGGGTATTG
>JAQBPY010000070.1 GCA_028287285.1 Gemmatimonadota bacterium | reverse complement strand
CGTCCGCCTTCATCGGCGAGACTGAAGCGCGCCGTGGTGCGTGGAGGCATCGGCTTGTTCCAGAACACGCCACAGGCGTCGTCCATCGGCGGCGCCATCGACAATACCGGCTTGCCAAGTGCCGTTCAGCAGTTGAGCTGCGTCGGTCCGGCGGCGCCCGTTCCGAACTGGTCGGGGTACGCGCAGAACCCTGCGAGCATTCCCACCGCCTGCGCCGATGGAAGCGCCGGCACCGTGTTCGCGAGCAACGCACCCAACGTCACCCTGTTCGACAAGAACTTCGAGGACCGCCGCAGCGTACGCGGCAACCTCCAGTGGAACGGACCGATCCTCAACAATCGTTTCCAGACCACCATCGACGGCACGTACGGCGTCAATTACAACCAGAGCAGCTTCGTCGACCTGAACTTCCAGCCCACGGCGCGCTTCAGTCTCGCCGATGAAGGCGGACGTCCGGTTTATGCGTTTGCGTCGAGCATCGTGCCAGGCACGGGCGCCATCGCGACACGCGATGCACGCGTCAGCCAGCTGTTCAATCGCGTGAGCGAGCTTCGCTCGGACCTGCGCAGCGAGACCAAGCAGCTGCGCCTGTCACTCAGCCCGTTGAGCTTCACCAGCAACTTCAGCTGGAATGCCTCGTACGTCTTCTCCGACAACCGCGAGCAGTCGCGCGGCTTCAACAGCACCACGAGCAACCCGCTCGACGTGGAATGGACGCGCAGCCAGTTCGACACCCGGCACCAGATCACCTACAGCCTCAACTACAACTTCTTCGACGCTGTCCGAGTGAGCTGGAACGGCCGCTTCTCCAGCGGCAGCACGTTCACGCCGCAGATCTCCGGCGACGTCAACGGCGACGGTTACGCCAATGACCGCGCCTTCATCTTCGATCCGGGCAAGGCCACGGATCCCGCGCTCGCCTCGGCCATGCGTACGCTCATCTCGTCGGGCTCGGGGCCGGCAAAGGACTGCCTCGACAGCCAGCTCGGCCAGCTCGCCGGCCGCAACAGCTGCGAGGGTCCGTGGACGTCGAGCGCAAACCTCAGCATCTCCTTCAATCCAACGAAGGTGCGCCTGCCGCAGCGTGCCACGTTGAGCTTTGCCGTGAGCAATCCGCTGGGCGCCGCCGACATCATCGCGCACGGCGAGAGCAAGCTGCACGGCTGGGGACAGTTCGCGATCAGCGACCCCACGCTGCTGTACGTCCGCGGTTTTGACCCGGCGACGAACCGGTACAAGTATGAAGTCAATCCGCGCTTCGGCAGCACCAATCCCACCTTCCAGACCTTCCGCGCACCCGTCACGCTCACGATGCAGATTCGGCTCGACGTCGGCCCCTCGCGCGAACGTCAGTCGCTCACGCAGATGCTGGACCGCGGACGTACGCGCGAAGGCCAGAAGATGCCCGAGAGCATGCTGAAGATGATGTATGGCTCCGGCGGCATCATGAACCCCATGGCGCAGATCCTGAGGCAGAGCGACACGCTCGAGCTCACCGGCCCGCAGGCCGACAGCATTGCGAGCATGAACCGCGCGTACACCATCCGGCTCGACAGCATCTGGACGCCTGCCACGAAGCGCCTGGCCGACTTGCCCGAGCACTACGACCAGAACGCCGCGTACGACGTCTACAAGTCATCGCGCGAGTCGAGCGTCGATCTCCTCATCAGGCTTGCGCCGAGTATCAATGCCCTGCTGACGTCGGCGCAGAAGCGGAAGCTGCCGGCACTCGTTGCGAGCTATCTCGACACACGCTATCTCGCGGGCATTCGCAGCGGCACGGCAGGAAACACCGGCGCGGGGCCCATGATGATGATGGGCGGCGGCGCCGGCATGATGATGGGTGGAAATGGTGGCAGCGGGTTTACAGTCATTCGAGGCGGACCATGATGAACAGGATGCAGAAGGGCGCGCCACTCGCGCTTGCAGTTTTGCTCACGATGCCCCATGGCGCGAACGCACAGATGGTGGCGCCCTCCATGGCGACGTCGTCCAAGGTCGTCACCCGGCAGCTCGCCGCGCCAACGGCCAAGAGCGACGAGGTGTTCGGCTCGCTGGCGGCGGTGCGGCAGCTGCCGAATGGCAGTGTGCTCGTGAACGATCAGACGCGCAAACGCGTGCTGCTGCTCGACAAGGATCTCAAGCTCGTATCGGTGGTCGCGGACTCCACACCGCTCACGAACAGCGCCTACGGGGCTCGTCCCGGCGGCCTGATTCCGTATCGTGGCGATTCCACGCTGTTCGTCGATCCCGCGTCGCTCTCGATGCTCGTGATCGATCCCAACGGCAAGCTCGGTCGCACCATGGCCGCACCGCGTCCCGGCGACGTCAACTTTCTCACGGGCGGCTTGCAGGGAAATCCCGGCTTTGACGCAAAGGGGCGATTGATCTATCGCACGCGTGAGCCCCTGCGCTTCGGTGCCGGCCAGGCCATGCAGGCACCCCCCGACAGCTCCGCCCTCGTGCGCTTCGATCTCGCGGCCAGGAAGCTCGACACGGTTGGCTTCTTCAAGATCGCCAAGCAGAACATCAACATGACCCGCGACGATGCGGGCAACGTGACCGGGGTGTCGGTCCTGAGCAATCCGCTCCCGGTGCTCGATGAATGGGTCGTCATGAGCGACGGTACCGTCGCATTCGTACGTGGGCGCGACTATCACGTGGACTTTGTGGGGCCGACGGGCGATGTGTCGAAGGCGGAGAAGATTCCGTACGACTGGCAGCGCATGACCGACGACGACAAGACCGCGTTCCTCGACTCCTCACGCGTCGCGCTGGACAAGCTGCGTGCGGCGAACATTCCGGCGGCAACCGCCCTCGCATCCGACAAGCCAATGTCTGCCACGGACAGCGCGTCGGCGCGCGCGAAGTCGATGGTAATGGGCGGCGGTTCCGGCGAAATCGCGATGACGATGACCATGCGCAGCGGCCCCGGCGGTGTTACCACCACTGGCGGTATGTCCGGCAACATGGTGGTGTCTCCGATAACGATGGTGCCCATCAGTGAGCTGCCGGACTACAAGCCCGTCTTTGGCGCCGGTGCCGTGCGCGCCGACATGGACGGCCGCATCTGGGTGCGCACCATTCCCACGAAGGCCACCACCGGGGGCGCGAGCTACGATGTGATCGACCACAACGGCAAGCTGGTGGATCGGGTGCAGGTGCCGGTCGGCACGACGATCGCCGGCTTCGGCGAGGGCGGAGTGGTCTACCTCGGCTTTCGGGATGAGGCGGGGATTCATCTTCAGAAGTCTGTCCTGAAGTAGCATTGCCGTGCGACGTAAAAAGAGGCGCCCTTTCGGGCGCCTTTTTTTTCAAGCCACGAATGAGGGAAGGTATCTTCCGACAGCCGCTCCGCGGCTGCGGGATGACAGCAGCGACCGTGAACGCAGTCACCAACCCCTGAAACCGAATAGCCAATCGCTCGGCCTGCTCGCATGGCGTTGTCATCCCGCATGAGCGAAGCGAATGTCGGGAGATTCTCGCAGCTACCGGGATGACAGCAGCATACCGCAGGCACCTCCAAAACGGGTCAGCCTTCCCGGAAAGCAGTTCGTACGCCGCCTGGACCAGTTCGTGACACTATCCAAACACCCGCCACCCACCGAGCGTAAGCCAGTGTAAGTAGGCACGGTGAAACGATATACACCCTCCAGGCGTATATGGAATCATGCCCCCTCCCTCCCGGGGCATCCAACCGTGTGGATCGCCGGTTAACCTCAATCCGCACCACAAAGTGTCACGTCGCATCCTGTTCATCCTCGCCGTCATCCTGCTGACGGCTGGAACCCTGCGCGCCCAGGGCGTAGACGTCATTCGCGGCATCATCACCGGCCCGAATAACGCGCCCATCGAGAACGCCAACGTCACCGCCACCTCGGTGTCCGGCGGCGTCAACCGCACCGCCCGCACCGACAAGGCCGGCCGGTTCACCATCACCTTCCCCGGCGGCGAAGGCGATTACTTCCTCTCCGCCACCGCCATCGGCTACGCGCCCCATCGCTTCGAGGTCAAGCGCACCGCGGATCAGGACATCCTCGTCGCCGACATGCGCCTCAACCGCATGGCCATGCTCGACACCCTCAAGGCGGTCGCCGACCGCGCCCGCGTGAACCGCAACGACAAGCCCGCCGACGTGAGCGGAACCGAGCAGGCCGCCGTCGCCGCCGCGGTGAGTGCCGCGCAGCAGGGCGACCTCAACGCCATGGCCGCGTCCATCCCCGGCGTCACCGCCGTCACGGGCGCCGACGGCGACCCGGCCGGCTTCTCCGTACTCGGCCTAAGCGCCGACCAGAACCAGACCACCCTCAACGGCCAGTCCTTCGGCAGCTCGAGCGTTCCCCGCGACGCGCAGGTCTCGAGCTCCCTCATCACCACTCCATATGATGTGAGCCGAGGCGGTTTTAGCGGCGGCCAGTTCAACATCAATTCCGGGTCCGGCTCCAATTACATCCGTCGCAATACGAGCCTCTACCTCGACTCACCCAAGCTCCAGTGGACCGACCCCGCCGCCCGCGCGCTCGGCCAGCAGTACAGCAACGCCTCGTTCGGCGGCGCCGTGTCGGGCCCCATCGCCATGGACAAGGCGTACTACAGCATGTCCTATCAGCTCGGACGTCGCGCGAATGACCTTGCCACCCTCTTCAATACAGACGCGACCGGCCTCGAAGCCGCCGGCATCTCCGCAGATTCCATCGCCAAGCTGCTCACCATCGCGCAGGCATCCAACATTCCGTCCACCATCAATGGTGGCATCCCGAACGACCGCCTGAGCGATCAGGGTTCCATATTCGGAAGCCTCAACTACACGCCGCCCAACTCCAGCACCGGCCAGACCTTCAGCAGCACCTTCAACGGCAACTGGACCAAGCAGACCCCCGTTGGACAGTCCCTCACCACCGAGCTTCCCGCACACAGCGGCGAGCGCACCAACTTTGGCGGCGGCATCCAGGGCAGCCATACGGCATACCTGCGCGACAAGATCCTGAGTGAGACCACGCTCAACTTCAACGGCAGCCGCAGCTATGGCACGCCGTACACGCTGCTGCCCAATGGCTCCGTTCTCCTGAACTCGACCTTTGCCGACGGCACCAGCGCGAGCCGCAACATCGGCTTCGGTGGCAATTCCACGCTGAGCACCAAAAGCGACAACCTCACCATTGGCGGCACCAATCAGCTCTCCTGGTTCAGCACCGACAACAAGCACCGCCTCAAGCTCAGCACCGAGCTCCGCGAAGATCTCTACCAGCAGGACCAGACCACCAACTCGCTCGGCACCTTCTACTTCAATTCACTTTCCGACCTCCAGGCGAACAAGCCCGCGTATTACACGCGCGCCCTGTCGCCGCGCACCACCAGCTCCGGCCAGACCATCGGCGCCATTGCCCTCGGCGATTCGTACAAGCGCAGCAGCGACCTGCAGTTCCAGTACGGCCTCCGCGTCGACGGCAATCACTTCAACGATGCGCCCACCGCGAACGCCGACGTCAACACACTCTTCCACGTCGACAACAGCTACGTCCCCAACCACCTCTACCTGAGCCCGCGCCTCGGCTTCTCGTGGACGTATGGCGAGTCACCGCAGGTCGCCGCCTTTGACGGGGCCGTCCGTGGTCCGCGCGCCGTCGTGCGCGGCGGCATCGGCGTCTTTCAGAACACGCCTGGCGCGAGTCTCATCGGTTCGGCCATCGACAACACGGGTTTGCCGAGCGCGGTGCAGCAGCTCACGTGCGTGGGCGCGGCGGCGCCGGT
>JAQBPY010000061.1 GCA_028287285.1 Gemmatimonadota bacterium | reverse complement strand
GCCGATGGCTTCGTATAGCGTGGGCGAGTAGCAGTTGTCGTCATGGTGTCTTGCGGATCTCCAGCCGATCTGTAGTTGCACGTGCAGCCGGCAGCAGGCGAACACGCCACCGGCGAGGCGCGGCTCGTGGAACGAGAACGCGCACGGCCCCTGATGTCACGCGTACATCCACAGGGGTAAAGCCGATCAATTCACCGTCCGCCTGCATCGGGCGCGGAGGATTGGTCTCCACCCGAATGTTGTGCCCACGTAGAATGCGAACGTTTGCGTCACAGCTCATCCCACCGCGCAACATGCGCCAGAAGATGCGCACGGCATCGCGGTATGTCCGAGGGGAGTAGATGCAGACGTCGAGAACGCCGTCCTGATGCCCGATGTCTTCACCAAAGCACACCAAGTCCCCGAGCACCGTGCCGAAGTTCGCGATGAGGATCGACGACGCCTCCACCTCATGCTCGGCGCCATCCACCGTGATCGTGGCTCGAAAACGCTCGAGCTTCAGCCCTGCCCGCAGCGCAGAAATACCGTAGGCGAGATAGCCGATCCTGCGCTTCAGCGCCGGAGACGCTCCCGCGATCATCGAGGCATCGAGTCCGATGCCGAGCCCGATGGCGAAGGCTGGTCCGTTCAACACCTGACCGATGTCGATCGCCACGATGTCTGCTTCCCGCAGCGCACGAATGGCGTCTGCAGGATTCATCGGAACGCCGAGGGTGCGAGCAAGAATGTTCGCTGTCCCACGAGCGACAATTCCAAGCGGCGGCGCGTCGGTGAACTCCGCGAGCGCCGTCGCGACCTCCATCGCCGTGCCGTCACCGCCAAGCGTGAGCACGGAGTCGAAGGCGCCTGGATTCGTTTGCAGCAGGTCACGCACGATCGCCGTTGCATGCCGTGGCGCTGCGGTCTCCACCACGTGCACGCGCGCATCCCCCAGCGCGTCCAGCACCGCAGGCAGGAACTGTTTTCCCGTGCGACTGCCAGGATTCACGATCAGCAGCACGCTCGTGAATCGAGCTGGTGATCGCGCGAGCGGTACGAAAGCAGGAGGCTGACTCGACGTGAGCATAGGCTCGTACTCGAAAGGCAGATTCCTTGCCAAATATCGACTTGAAGCCAGTTCAACCATGAATGAAAACGCCGGCCAGCGCAGGCTGGCCGGCATTGCATTCGATCAAGCGCGACTATTCGGCCTCGATATTGACCGACGAAACGGCGAGCGCCGTGAGGTCGAGGTCCGTCTGCTGCTCCTCGTCCAGCGTGGTCTGGAGCAACTCCGCCTGTCGCTCATAGCCGAGCGTACGCGCCCAGGTGCGAACGGTACCGTACCCGGCCATTTCGTAGTGTTCGACGTGCTGGGCCGCCGAGATGAGACCCGCATCGAGGACCTCAGGCTCGGGTTTTTCCTTTATGAGATCCTTCCCTTCCTCCAGCAACCCTTCCATGCCGACGCACTTCTTTCCGCGAGGGCTTTCACCGAGCTCCTTGCAGATGCGCTCGAGGCGCGCGACATGTACTCGCGTCTGCTTCTCGTGTTTCGCGAACGCCTTCTTGAGCTTCGGATGCGTCGCCGCCTTGATCATCCTGGGCAAGGCCGTGAGAATCTGCTTCTCGGCGCTCCAGAGGTCCTTGAGCTCTTCGACGTACAGCTCCTGAAGAGTTTCCATCTCCATGGGTCGTGCTCCAGAGTTGAAGTGCGTGCAGGACGAGTGGGTTCTCGCGTGCGGCCCTCAAGGCAAACGATATGCCCGCATGGGGAGCCGTGTCGGCGCGCTGGCGCCGCGTCGCGCCGACAACGGAGATTCGGTTAGCTTCGCGATACGAGAACGATGTGAACTTCAGACCCGAGCCAATGACGCTTCGCCTCTTCCTGTTGCGCCACGGTCAGACGGCCATGAGCCGCGCCAACGTGTTTTGTGGACGCGGCCTGGATCCAGTGCTCACGGACGAAGGTCTCGTCATGGCCGATGCATTTGCTGCCGCGTACGCCGACGACCAGTGGACCGCGATCTACTCGAGTCCACTCGCGCGCGCACTCGCCACTGCTGCGCCGCTGGCCGCCGCTCGAAATCTCACCATCGAGCGGCGTGACGAGCTTGCCGAGATCGACTACGGCGCCTGGGACGGCCTGACCGCGGAGGTCGTTGCGCGACAGTGGCATGACGAGCACGAGCGCTGGAGTGCGGATCCCGCATGGAATCCGCCCACGGGCGGAGAGACGGCGATCGCACTCTCGCAGCGCATGACCAACGTGATCGAGGAGATCACCAGCGCGCACATGGACGGCAATGTGCTCGTCGTCTCACACAAGGCGTCCATTCGCGTGCTGCTCTGCGCGCTGCTTGGCGTCGACGTCGGACGCTTCCGCTATCGTTTCGGATGCCCGGTAGGCTCCGTATCGATCATCGAGTTCGGCAGCCATGGACCGCTTGCCACGGCCGTCGCGGACCGGTCACACCTCGACGCCCGCCTGCGGCACCTGGAAGGCACCTGAATCCGGGACATCGTTACTCGCCCGTGTATCAGGGATGCGTCAATTCGTGATGTGGGACCTCGATTGTTCGCCATCCTCTCATACGGATGGTTCGCGTGACCAGACTGCATCACGAAATCGAAGTCGCAGACGATTGTGCAACGCTCTACCTGGTCGGTGCGCTAGCCTCTGCCGACGCCACCCGCCTCGCGGCCGCGTGCGGAGGCTTGCCGTCGAAGGTGAGAACGCTGCGATTGGATTTGCACGGCGTGGATGACGTCGACGAAGCTGCGCTGTCAGCGATCCGATCCGTGCTGCGGTACTGGCGGGAGTCGCGCGGAGGAAGCTTTCGGCTTTCCCTCGCGTCAGAAAGGATCGTCGCGACGTACGCCGAAGGGCGCTTTTCCGAGGGCTCACTCGGACTTCGAAATGTGCCTCCTGGCGCCACCGAAGCCGGACCGGCACTCACAGGTATGTACCTCTGACTCACTGGCATCACTCCGCCGCCCCGTGTAGCCTTCGGCCATCCTTCCAAAAGTGAGGCCCGAGTGGCGACCAAACTGGACAAGGCGATCAAGCGCGAGCTGGTGCAGGGCGACAAGACCTACACCATCACGATAGCCCCCGAAGGC
>JAQBPY010000015.1 GCA_028287285.1 Gemmatimonadota bacterium | reverse complement strand
GAATACGCTCACTGGCCGAGGGCATCACGTGCCTCTGAACTGATCATTGTCGGCGAATGGCCCGCAGACAAGGACGCGCGGGCCTACCTACGATTGCTCCGCAAGCAGTTTTCTTTGCCGATATGGTATCGCCATCTGACGCTCTCGCCGCCTCGCCTTGGGCCGAAGGTCTAAGGTGCTTTGCGCGAGCGCATAACGTTCGTTGGAGCAGACGAGCGGTCTTTGGAAGCTCGCTACGCTCGCATTGATTTGATCCGCTCGCAGCTTCTGTGAAGCGGCGTGCGATGTCAAGCCCCCGTCGTAAGAACGAGCGCCGTGGTGGCATGATTGACGACCTGCAATCTCGAGATGCTGCTCAGTCTTCTGTTCGCGCTCGATGAGAAGCGAGGGAATGCCTCGCTGGCGCAGATGGATATACGGATTGGACACGGCGGCGCTCAACTAAACTTCGGTCTCGATAGCGGCCATGAGCTGCGTCGCGCTCAGCGCGTGCCCAGGTCAGTCACCCCGATACTCGGTCGGCGGATGGGATCGTGCGGCGTCGTGATGTGCGTTAGGCAGCCACCGCCTGCGGCGTGCTCGCCGCGTAGTCGACGTCATCCCGCCACATCGCGTAGAGAATGCCCGCCACTCGCCGCGCGACGGCGACCGTGGCGATGCGCTTGCCGCGACGCTCCGCGATTTGTTGGCCCCAGGCCTTCAGCGCGGCAAGCTCGGGATTCGGCGAGCGCAGAATGCGCCACGCCGTCTCGACCAGGAGCCACCGCATCCGCGCATCGCCCCGTTTCGTGATTCGTCCGCGGAGCCGCCGGTCGCCGGAGCTGTACTCACTCGGCACCAACCCGAGGTAGGCCTGCACCTGGTGCGCGCTGTGAAACCGCGTTACATCGTCGAGCGACGCGACGAAGGCGAGTGCGGTCACGGGGCCGATACTCGGCATCGTGCGCAGCCGCGCGACGGCCGCATTCTCCTTCGCCAACGCGAGCAGGCGCTCGTCCGCCGCCTCCAACTCCGCCTGGAGCGGGCCCCACAGCGCGATCAGCGGCGCCAATGCCTCGAGGACGTGCGCCGGCAGTGGTAACGCCTGCAGTTTGGTGACCGTGTGTTCGGCATCCCCGCTCGGGATCCGCAGGCCTTCGCGGCGCACCGCCGCCTTGATGATCGCCACGTACCGGGTGCGCGTGCGCACCAACGCATCGCGCACGGCGAGGTGCGCGCGGACCTGCCGCTGCGCGTCCGACGCCCGATGGATCGCGCGATACGCGCCGAGCTGGAG
The DNA here is from genome assembly GCA_028287285.1 of Gemmatimonadota bacterium. Classification (GTDB taxonomy): domain Bacteria; phylum Gemmatimonadota; class Gemmatimonadetes; order Gemmatimonadales; family Gemmatimonadaceae; genus AG11. The sequence goes on along the minus strand of JAQBPY010000015.1, from coordinate 1,844 downwards.
CGCCTCGCACAACGTACGGGCGTCGCGCTTGTCCGTCTTAACCCGCTTGGAGCGCGTCGCGTACATCGCGGCAAAGCTCGGGTCGGCCACGATCACCGTATGGCCGAGCGATTCGAGATGGCGCGCCACCCATTCACTCTCCGTCGCAGCCTCGAGCAGAATCCGCGCCGGCGGCCGCTCGCCGAGCACCGCGGTGAAGCGCGCGCGACTCGTCGCGATGCGGCGCTCGATCAGCTCGCCGTCGTCGGTGATGATGCACAGTTGGCTCTCGCGTTTATGGAGATCGATCCCTATGCTATCCATGGCTGGCCTCCCGGGGAGTTAGTGCGGCACTGACCGCGTGAATACGTGTGGGGCTTACGTTGCCACCACGCGACCGCGGAGGTCCAGCCGCTTCATACCAACTCAACTTGGGCGTTATGTGGCACATCGGTTTCTTGAATGACATCGCTCCCTACTCTCTCGCAGGTCCCCCGCGCGCCGAACACGTGGCAGCAGCGGTTGTACGCACGGGCAGCGGATTGGCAAGTAGACTTTGACATTCGCGTCTCGGCAACCGCCCGGAGCCGAGACCGAGAGGCGGAGGCGATCAAGAAGGTCTTCGCCGCGCTTGCGCTTCTGAGAGAGACATCACCATACCAGTTGGCGCGGCTACCCGTTCTGATGCTGGGCCTCACCATCCGACCGCTTGACGACGCGTTGGGGGAATGGCAGCGTGTCCTGGGAGTGTGCTTTCTCGATGAGGCTTTCGTACTCGCGGTAGAGACCACCGCAGGAGATGTCGCGTCGGTTATCGTTCATGAGCTCACGCACGCGCGGCTGGAGAGCCTCGGCTATTCGTACGAGGGTGAGAGCCGCGCGCGCATCGAGCGCATTTGCTTCCTGGCTGAGCGTAACTTTGCGCTCCGATTGGCTCAGCCTGACGAGCGCGAACATCTGCTGGAAAGGAACGGTAGATACTTATCAATGAGCAGTTCATTCTGGTCCGATGAGGCAGTGAGCAAGCGCGAAGCAGCTCAGCGCGCGGCACGTCCGCTGTGGCTGCGCCGAAGTCAAGATCTTCTGCGACTTGTCAGTCGCCTTTCGCGCACCGTGCCACATAACGTGCGCTGAACCTGACGGGCGATCTTTGGAAGCTCGCTTCGCTCGCATTTTGTTGGATTCGCCCGCAGGTTAGCTGGGGCGTTATGCCGCTCATCGTAGGCGCACGCGATGAACACGCACACTACGCACCACCAGGGGCATGCGTTATCGCGAATGCTGCCCGCCGGTTATTTGGTGTTCGTGCCGTCTATCCGCACCATTAGGCGAACTTGAGTCTATTCCTGGATCGTCGTACGCACGGGGCCGTGCTGGGCGACGTCATGGTCTTGACGCCTCCAACTGTGTCCGGGCAGGCCGCTGTTCTCGCCGGCTCCTCGGCGGATGTCAGGGCCATCAAGGCAGCCCCTGCGCGATCCAATGCGGCGATCGCTAGCCGCGACACCGCCGGCGTTGCCCATGAGAGGATGCCCGCTGTTACTATCGTGTCCTCCACGAGCGCCATGGGGACTGGAGTGGAGGTCAACGTGTCGCGCATGTCCGCGCAGTTCGCGCGGCGGCCCGATACCCGCTGGATACGCACACCTGATGCAGTTGCCGTATCGGAAGCGCGCTCGGCGCGCATCTTGTTGGAGAGCAGCTGCACGAGCGAACGTAAGCCGATCGTTCAGCATCAGGCGTGCGACATCACCGCCCGGCGATAACACGCATCGCCACTTCGCGACAGATTCGTACCTCTTGCAGGAGCCGATCGGAAACTCCAGTGCCAACCGACTCCGGAAGTCTTCGCGAGCGCCTTCAAC
>JAQBPY010000002.1 GCA_028287285.1 Gemmatimonadota bacterium | reverse complement strand
GATCGCGCGCGAAGAGGCGGTGCGCGTGCTGTTCTCGCTCCTGTCGTTCCCGTCGTTCGATGCCATCGCCGGACCAGGCAGCACTCCGGCGGAGGTCGTTCCACTGGTACAGAAGGTGGCCGCACTCATTGTGGGCGCGCGCTGAGGGCAATCGGCCTCACTGCAAGGGCGACCCACGGTTCACCAGCGCTAACGCGGCGAGGCGCTGTCGCCGCTCGTGATCCAGGCCGTCCACCAGAGATCGCGTAGCATCCGTGATCCGGCAGCGAGGCGCGCGGCGGTGAACTGCTTGTCTTCGGCGGATGTCGTCCCTGCATCGAAGGGCGCCGCCTTGTCGAGCTGGTAAAGGTGTTCCACTTCGGAGAACGTCTCGTTGAGGTACGAGAGAATGGCCGGCCGCAGTTCGGGGAACACCCGCGCCGTGGAACCGACGAGCGGCTGCACGTCCTCGAGCGTGAGCTCCGCCTGCACGTATGTCGACTCGAAACGGGAGTGAAACCGCTTGTCCGTCGCGTAGCCATGCGGGTTGGCGCCCACCCAGCCGTTGAACTGCACCGATGTGTGCGCCGGATTCGATCCGTCCGCCACATAGTGACCGAGTATGCCGGCATCGTTGATGATGCGCGCTTCGATCCATTCGCGCGTTTTCGCATCCGGCGCCGAGCGCCACAGGCCGAATTCGATGCGAAGTGTCTGCGTGAGCTCGAGGATACGAAACGGAAGGAAGCCGGCGACCTCCGCATTGACGCCGAGCGCTCGCAGGGTATCCGCGTAGGCATTGCGGGTTCGCGCGGCAAACGCGTTGCTGCGTCGATCGGCGGGAATCATCTCCGTGTCGATGAAGTGATCCGCGGCCGAGGACACGCCAAGCGCGGGATCGCGATCCTGCTCCTGGCGGCTGCGCCAGCGGTCCGGCTCCGGGTTGAGATACGCAAGCTGTGGCGCGGCATTCCGGAAGAACGCCGGCATGTCACTGGGGAGCGCGGCCGCCGCGGCCTGGGCCGTAAGCCGGTGGCCGACCTCTCCCCACTTGGCGCGGGAGAGCGAAACCAGGGGAATTCCGCAGGCAAGCACGGTGCAGGACAACACCGCGCGACGGACGATGATACTCAGTGAGATGGTGCGCACAGATCTCCGGGAGAGTCGGGACAAGCAATCGATATGCGCCCGAATAGTGCGCCGGAAACAATGGAGAGGTAGTCATGCTGCACCACCGAGACAATCTGGTTACGATTGCGGTCGCGCTGCCCGCGGCTTCCGGGACCGCGACCGTTTCAAGCTGGCGATCTACTTTCACTGCAGCGGCCTCGATCTGGCGCTGCGCTGAGAAAATCTTAAGCGGCCGCCGCCTCTAAAGCCGGCAGACTCACGTTTCTTAACGCGTCTGTTGCGCACCCCCGACTCATGTGATAAGGTGTCGCCTATCACATACGACGACGTATGACCGCGCTGCCACAGCGCTATCCCCGTCGCGCGCTGCGACACGCGCGTTAGAGCCTACCTGCCATTACCACGTTGTGCACTTGTGGCTATTCCGTCGCTCTCTTACTCGTCGCTCCTGACTCCGATGTCTGCGCCCCTCGCCCCTGATCTCGGGGCCCGCGATACCCGCCGCCACCTTGTCCCCACGGTGCTTTCGCATGGTCGTGGCACGCGCGTTGACGGCTCGCCGTGCGAGTGTGGAGCGACTAGCCGTCTTTTCGAGCATCCCGTCGCTACTGTTTGCCCTTTTACTCTCTCTGAACCTCGCGCGAGTCGGTACTTGCAGGGCCGTCGATTCGCACGTGAGCATCTGCATCCACGACACCTCACTCGGTCCCGCGCGCTCAGCGCCAGCGCCAGGGTTGGATTGCATTTTTTTGCTGCGTTACTTGTGGGCTCTTGTGCTCCCTCGCCTTCCGCGAAGCCTCCTGCCCCCGCGGAGCCTCAGTCCTTGCCTATACCTCACGGCGGTGCCGTGAGACTGCCCACAGCGGCATGGTACCACGACGGCTGGGTGATCGCGGGTAACCTTTTCCCATACGGCGCCGACGCACAGGTGCGCCCTCGCTCACTCTACCTTGCTAGCACATCCAGCGGCACGCTACCGCTTCCGTTGGGCGCTTTCTTCTTCGCTAAGCCATTCGTAGTTACCGACTCCATCGGCGACCTCCATCTCTTCTGGGCGGAGGGCCCGACGCAATCACCTGCTTTTGGCTGGCCGTCGACGTTTCATGAGCTTTGGCACGCTCGCCTCAGCGCGGGGAGTTGGTCTTCTCCCGAGCTTGTGACCAAGAGCCGCTTACTTCGGTGGGATCCGCGCGCTCCCCAAGTCACTTTGGATGCACGGGGATCGTTGCATCTAGTTGTGTCAATGGACCTTGACGGCCATGAGGAACAGTTTGTCCACCTGACGCGCGAGCGGGATCACTGGCGCAGCGATCTTATCGCGCCCGGTGTCGCTTACGCGTCGGTTATCGCTACCTCCGACGGCGCTCTGGTGGCAGTTGCCATAACAGGCGAAAGCAATGGCGCAGCCAATCAGCTGTACGTCACAACGTCTATGGATGATGGGCACACATGGTCGCCGATGACGCGGGTCTTGAATCGTCACGACACCAGGGAGGCTTTCGACCCGTTGCTGCGCAGCGCGGACGACTCTCTGTACCTCGCGTGGCGCACCGAAACGCTCACTGGAGGTTCCGCTTGGTCTCTTATGCGCGCATCAGCGTCGCCTTCGTTGCGTCCCCCTCGCTGGGGCCAGCCCGTCTCAACCACTCCACGGCCGCAACCAATACTTAACGCCAGTTTGGCGGTCGTTGGTTGCGGAGGGGTAGCGCTAGTTGAGGGCATATTATCTCCAAGCCATGCTCCTTTCTTGCGGCTTTACCACTTCGCGCACGACGTTGCTGCGCATGATGACTCCAATGGCGACACTGCTCTCGATCCACTCGTCGCGCGGGACGGATCGCACGCCCTGCTCATGTGGTCAGGTCAACTCGTTCCTGGCGATTCCCTCAGGCCTCTGCTGAGACCTGTGCAAGTATGTAACCGTGAGCATTGACACCGACTGGCATCCGACCTCCGGATGCTTTTACAAGCGGCTCCCTCGCCGCGCTACTCGGAGCGTTACGTGTGACAATATTCAGGTCTCTCTCCCTCTTAGCGGTCGTCCTTGTTGGCTGTGGTCGCGACACCTTATCCACTCCGCTGACGGCGCCGGTGCCGTCTACTGGCCCCTCAAGAATTTACGAGAGTTCCACCATGGACGATGGCACGCCTATCTATCCTGAGGGCGCGTACCTCGACTTCGTTGCGAGTGGCACGTGGCTGAAAGGCAGCATGAAGACCGGTGTTGGTGGCTTCTTTGAGGCACAGACAACCTTCAGCCTCGACGCTTTACTTACTACGATAATTCATGGGACGAGCTCACAAGGCGCCTGGGATCACTCCAGCAACGAGGGGGTCGGCTTTACCCTGCCGATACTTATCAAGCAGCAGTCGGCTTATCTAAACGTGCCGAAAGAAGTTACCAATTGTAATCTATCCGCGGTAACGCTAACCGGCACGTCTATGCACACTGCGGGGTACGCGATAGAGGTCAAGGTCGGCGCCCTCTCAGGAAGCATCACGAAAGGTATGGGCGCGACCTCGCGCAACACGAGCGTGCATTGCGATCATACGCCGACGCGAGGGGACGTGATAGGCGATATCGGCTCGCTCTACGTTGGGCAGTCGGGCTCTGCTTCGGTCTTCTGGCACGGTGAGAACAACACGACGGTCAACGCGTGCCCGACGACTTGGAACGCTGCTCCATCGGATTTAGTGACCATGGTTCCCAATGCCACCAACGTCACGATTACTGCAGCGAGT
>JAQBPY010000425.1 GCA_028287285.1 Gemmatimonadota bacterium | reverse complement strand
ATAACGCACACCCCGTCCCCTGTCCCCCACCACACTCACCCCTCCACACATCCCTGGACCGCACGAACCGCAATCTCCCCCCGCGCCTGCCAGCCACCGCACACCACCACCGTCACCGCGCCACGCTGCGCCAGCGCATCACGGAACAGCGCAAACATCTCCGCACGCTGCACCGGCCGGTCGCGCACACCATCCGGAACCCACGGCACATCCACGTCGCACAACAGATAGACGTCGGCCTGCCGCGCACGCGACTCGGCCTCGATGAAGGGCGAGGTGAAATCGTAGTAGTGCTTGCCGTAGATGCTCGTGCTCACGAGATCCGTATCGAGCACGAGGACCGAACCCCCGCTCACCGTCACACGCGCAGCCGCTGCGTCGGCGAGCAGCATGTGCTCACGCGCAATGGGCTCGACGTCGGCCTCCGTGAGCTCGCGGCCCACGCGCTCCGCATATATCCGCGACGCCTCGGGGACGCACTCGGTACGCAGCGAGTGCGCGATACGCCGGGCGAGCATGGTCTTGCCTGTTGACTCGGGACCCGTGATGCAGATGCGCCGCATACAGGAAGATACGCGAGCGTCCCCTTAGTCGCCCGCGGACGAGCCGTGGTGCTCGATGGCTTCGTGGGCCGTGCCGAGTGACCGGGCGAGCCTGTTCAACGCCTCCGCGAGCTTGCGAAATTCTTCGTGGGTATGAATGGTGACGCGTTGCGACAGATCGCCCACGCCGATGCGCTCCGCTCCACGCACGAGCGCATTCAGCGGCCGCGTGACCGACACCATGAACACGAAGGCCAGCAGGAATCCCACCGCCAGCATGAACACGGAAAAGCCGAGCACGAGGACGCGTGCCCGCGCGTACTGCGCTTCGCTGCGCTGGGTTGCGTCCACCCCCGCCTGCACGCCAATCTCCACGAGCTCGAGCAGCTTGCTGCTGGTGCGCTCGAAGCTCTCCTGCGACGATTCGCGGACGGCCACAGCCGCCAGGCCGGCACGGCCGCTGTCGGCGAGGGCGATCGCATGCTCACGATCGGCGAGATACCCCCGCAGCGCCGCCGTGAAAGATCTGTACAGCTCCGCTTCCGTCGCCGTCCCGATCAGCGGCTCGTACCGCGACTGATTGAAGAGCAGTCCTGCGTACGCATGCGCACCGTCGCGCAGTTCGGCACCGCGTGACCTCGGCCGCGCCGACAGCACCTGCTGGACTTCAGCCAGCCGCAGCCGCGTCAGCTCCGCATCCATCACCGCGATGATCCTGCCACTGGGCAGACGCCGTTGCTCGGCAACGCGCGCGGCATCGTGCACCACGGCGAGCCGGTCCAGCGCGAACGCACCGAACAGGGCCGTCATGATGCCGATGAGCATGAAGCTCGCGAGCAGACGTGTGGACAGTTTCATGAATGGCCGACGACATGATCAGGATGGTGCGCATACGATCGCCCGACGCCGGGGAGACGCCGCTCGTGACTGGTATCGGCACTCACGGGCGAAAGCTTGAGTCGTCAGCCCTGCCCTGCGTGCGCCACTCCCATGGAGCGGCGCCAATCGATGTACCCGCGCACGGCGAGGACGAGGAATACCGCGTAGAGCCCCGCCGTCACGTACAGGTGCTTGAACACGTACATCCCCACATACAGCACGTCCACGAAAATCCACACGAGCCAGCTCTCGAGCTTCTTCTTCGTCATCATCCACTGCGCCGCCAGGCTGGTACTGGAGAGGAATGAATCCATGAACGGCAGCGCAGCATCCGTCGCACCACGCAGGAAGGCGCCGAGGGCCACCGCGCCCGCGAGCGAGATAACCGCGAGTACCGCACGCGTGAACGGCCCGGTGCGGCTGACGCGCAGCTCGGTCTTGTTCGCCCCGCCGTAGAGCCATTCGTACCATCCATAGACGGACAGCACCGCGTAGATCACCTGCAGCCCCATGTCCGCATAGAGCCTGGCGTCGTAGAACACCACCGTGTACAACACCACGTTCACGATAGCGGTGGGCCAGCTCCAGATGTTCTGCCGGACACTGAGGTAGACGCTGATCGCGCCCACCACGGCGGCGATCCACTCGAGGCTACTCACCCATGGTGCCCGGCATACCACAGCACCGCAATGACATGGCAGGTGCTGCCCGCCGCCACGAAGACGTGCCACAGCGCATGGCCGTAGCGGATACGTGCATCCGTGGCGTAGAACACGACGCCGCCGGTATAACACAATCCGCCGGCAAGCAGCCACCCGAGACCGGCGGGCGCCACATTGTGCATGAGCGGTCGCGCCGCGATGACCACCAGCCATCCCATTGCCACGTACAGAGCGGTGGAAAGACGGGGGAACCGCACGCCAAGGGCGCATTTCGCGATCACACCCAGCGCGGCGAGGGACCAGATGACGGCGAGCAGTGTCCAGCCCCATGCTCCACGCAACGCGCCGACCATGAAGGGGGTGTACGTGCCGGCAATCAGCAGATAGATGGCGGAATGATCCACGACGCGCAGGGCGCGCTTGAATTCGCCCGGCTTCCACGCGTGATACAGGGTGGACGCCGCGTACAGCATGATGAGTGTGATGCCAAAGACGATGACGCTCGCGATCTGCCAGCCGTCACCACCTCGCATCGCGCCGAGCACGAGGAACGGCAGCACCGCGACGCTCGCGATGAGCGCCAGCCCGTGCGTCGTGCTGTTTGCGATTTCCTCGCCGATTGTCTGGGGTCTCCGCGCCATTTTCGAATCTAGCGTTTTGCGCGTGGGTGGACAGTCGGGAGGGTGCTGCCAGCCGCGTCAGGGAGTCCGGTGATGTGCCGGGTGGTGCCATTGCGGAATCGGACTTGCACTGCGTCATTGCCGGTGATGCTCGCGCAGCCCGCACGCGGAGCAAGCACGGAACAGCGATGACCGTCCGGGAGAGCATTCCCATGTCTCGCTGACCTGCGGCGGAATTGCAGCATCACCTGGAGGCTGGCGTCTTGTTCAGCGGCGCAGTCGTCACCATCATTCGCCCGGGCAATTCAGCCGACTCGCTCCAAGGAAACTTGTCCATGCGCCGTCGCATGTCGCTGGAGACCAAGCTGCCGCTGCTCATGAGCGGCATTTTCTTTGTTGTCTTCGCGGCAAGTCTGTACGCGACGTCGACCAGCCTGTCACGCGCTGCGACTGATACCCAGACGAGCGCGCTCGTTCGCGCCACGCAACAGCTCGCCAGGCTCGGAGAAACGGGACTCGCATCCATGAAACCGCGCTACAAGGCGGTCGCGGACGATCCGGTGGTACGCCGGACCCTAGCCAGCGCGTCGGCGTCGCCGCAGGGGTATTCCCCGGTACATGGCGATACCACGGTTCCCGGCTCCGTGGGCGCGGTGCTTGCGCGGCTCCGAACACCCACGGACTCGGGCATGCCGGTGGAATTGTGGACGGCCGACCGGCGCCTCGCTGCATACGTGGGCGATGACAAGTTTACCATTCCCGCCCCTCGCGCGGAAAACAGCATCGGAGTGCGTCCGGAAGTCCCCTTCGACGGAATGGAAAACATCGGTGCCGTGGACTCGCTGAAGATCGGCAGGCTTTTCCTTGCGGAGGGCAGAGTCAGCTTCTGGAACGTCCTGCCCATAGTGGACCATGGCAAGCTTGTGGGGTACATCGCCAAGGAAGGACGCATCGCGGTGAATCCGAACACCGACAGGAGCATCCGTGCTCTCGCCGGTGAAGCGGTATCCATGTACTACCGGAACGACGACGGAAGCGTCTGGACCACGATCTCCGGTCATGTCACCGACGCGCCGGCGCGTCGTGGCGCGTCCATTCGGCGTCCGGGGGTGGGGAGGCTGCTCTCCAATGAAGAGCGCATTCCCGGTACACCACTCGTCATCGCGATGGAAGTGCCCGAGTCGCAGGTGCTTGCCGGCCCACGGGCCATCGTGCGCTCGTTGGCGCTCCTCAGCCTGCTGTTCCTGGCGGCGGGCACGCTCTCCACATGGCTCATTGCACGTCGCGTCGCACGTCCGTTGCGCGGCATCACCATAGCGGCCGAAGCGGTGGCGCGCGGCGACTACGACACGCGTGTTCCTTCCGTGGGCGAGGACGAAACCATTCGTCTTGCGGAAGCGTTCAATCACATGGCGAGCGAGATCGAGGAAGGACACAGCGCGCTGGAGCAGCAAACCATCGAGGCGCAGGCGGCCAACCGCGCCAAGTCGGACTTTCTCGCGACGATGAGTCACGAGCTCCGCACGCCGCTCAACGCCATTGGCGGGTACGTGGGCCTGATCGAGATGGGGCTGCGCGGGCCCGTGAGCGACGAGCAGAAGCGCGACCTCCAGCGCGTCCGCGCCGCCCAGCAGCACCTGCTTGGCCTCATCAGCGGCATGCTCGACCTGGGCCGCATCGAGACCGGGCGCGTGAATTACGACCTCACCACCATTCTCCTGGACGAGTTTCTTGGCAGCCTCGATGCGTTGATCGCGCCGCAGGCGCTCGCGAAGTCGATTGCGCTCGTGTACAAGCCAACCGACTCCACGCTCGCCGTTCTTGCCGACAGCGAGAAGCTGCGGCAGGTGCTCCTGAACCTGCTGTCGAACGCCATTCGCTATACGCCCTCGGGCGGCACCATTACCCTTGGCGCCGAGGCGTCCGGGCCCGGGTCAGTGGCCATTCATGTGCGTGACACGGGACCCGGCATTCCGCGCGACAAGCAGGAGCAGATCTTCGAGCCGTTCGTGCAGCTCGACCGGACGCTCGCCCACCCGAACGAAGGCGTGGGCCTCGGCCTCGCCATCAGCCGCGACCTGGCGCGCGGCATGGGCGGCGAGCTGACGGTGAACAGTGAAGTGGCCGAAGGTGCCCGCTTCACGATCATTCTTCCGCGATCATCCGTGTCCGGATCGTTTCAGCGCGTTGAAGCGAGCGCGTAACGGTTTTTGGACGGCTGCTGCGTCGACGTCTGTCCAATTCTCTGCGCGGCAGGCAGTGGGGTCGCGATCGCCCGCAGCGAGCCGGTCCGGGTGACCTTCCATCCCTTGGCGCGCGCGCGTGCCAGCGCGATGTCGAGCTGGAGTGCCCCAACGGCCATGCCGGTATAGATCCACTCGAGCGAGGGAACGTAGACGAGCAGCGAGCCGGGTGCATCGGGCAGATCGATGGGTTCCATCCACAACGAGTCGCCGTCGACCTTGAGCCACCGTCCACTTTTCACTTCGGACAGGCCCTGTGACGACGCGTGATAGCCGTTCAGTGAGTGCGCCACGGAACGCATCGCTCCGCGTGCGGCAAAGAGTGGAACGCGTTGCGACGTCAGCCATCCTGCACCTCCGCTGCCTGCGCCTGACAGGGTAAGGAGCGCTGCGGCCACTTGTGTCGACGCATCATTGCCTTTCAGCCACGCCGACGCCCGCTCGATGGATATCGGAGCAGAGCCACCCTCGAGAAGTACCCAGCGCTTGCCGAGCTTCACGGCGCCAGCTGGAGCACCCGGCGTGGCGAATGAGACGAAACGACCATCCACAATGCGTGCCGAATCAATGGGGATATCGTGCATGGGGCGCATCGCCGTCCTGAAGTACGCCGCCCTGAGCGAATCACTCACCGTGAACGAGTCAGGCTGCGCCGGTGGATTGAACGTGGCGCCGAGGACGGTCATCCGCTTGTACGGCTGCCCCACCCGCCGAACATCCCACTGGTGCGGATAACTGATACCGGTGGGATATTTGCGCCAGGAGGAATACCAGAATTCCACCGTCATCTCGCCCCATGGCACCAGGCCGAAGTCGTTCGTCTCGGTGGCACGGAACGTCGCGCCGGCGAGCATGCCGTCGCCTCGGTGAAGATAGACCGTGGTGGGCACGCCGCTCAACGTGGCAATCACCCGTGCGTTTGCCACGCCGGCAATCGTCGTATCGGGCAATGCGCGCAGGTCTGGTGCACCACGCATCGCGAGCAGGAGCCGCTCGGGCGCCATGGCGAACAACTCGCGACGCTCGTCCACGTACGCAATGTTGAGCGTGGTCCAGGCGCCCGCCGCGACAATCGCTGGAGACGCCACGCCACCGGCCCCTCCGGGCGAGCGACGAATGGCAACGCTGTCCTGAACGACGTCGGTACCCTCGCGCCAGGTCGTTGCGGCAACAAACCGTCGCGTGTTGCGCCACGACGACGTGGAATAGTCGCGCAGGTCGCTGTGCCATTCGTACGAGGGCTGGTCGGCGTAGCGGCGGTCGTCGAACACGCTTCGCTGCCATTGCGTGATCATCTCGAAGCGGGCGCGCTCTATACCACGGAGCACCGTCGCGCCGCCCATGCGCGCGATCGCGGTGTCCAGCGCAGACGTCGCTGCACTTTGGCCCTTTGCCGGCATGGCGACAAGTAAACACGTAGCGGCATGCAGCAGTGAGAATTTCGACATGGTCGTTGGATGAGAAGTTGACGCACAGTGGGCGGTGTGCACCGCGTCAAGCAACCACAAGGCAGCCGACGGCATGTGGACTGCAGCGAGCGGTCATCATTGCCTTGCCTGACGCACCGTGCTCGCGTAGCGTGAGACATGCGGCCAGAGAAAGAATCCACCGGCGCGGAAAGTCTGCTCGAGCACAGATGGCCCTTCGTCCTGGGACTGTGGGCGGTGCCTGCGCTGCTCGCGGCGCTCGAGACGTACATGTACTGGACGCAGAGTGGAAAGAACTATCCGTTCTGGCGCGCCCTGCTCATGGAAGGACCCGCGTGGTTCAGCTACGCCCTGCTCACGCCGGCCATCTTCGCACTCAGCCGCCGGTTTCCGCTGCAGCGGCGCACGATGGCGCGCGACATCGGCGTTCATGCGCTCGCGTCACTCCTCGCGGGAGCACTCTATGCCTCTTCGGCTGCCGCGAGCGCGTTGACATTCTCGCCCTTTCCGCAGCGGTCGTCGTTCACCACGATGGCCTCCCGCTGGTTCATCTCCGCGCTTCCGCTCACGACGCTCACCTATTTCGGCATACTCGGCGCCGGCATGGCGCTGCTCTACTTTACCGAAGCCCAACGCCGCATCGCTGATGCCGCAAGGCTCTCCGCGCAGCTCGCCGAGGCGCGTTTGGGAGCGTTGCGGATGCAGCTGCATCCGCACTTTCTCTTCAAC
>JAQBPY010000420.1 GCA_028287285.1 Gemmatimonadota bacterium | reverse complement strand
CAACCGCTCGTTGTAGACTGTCGTCCCGCAAGAATACAAGAATGCTTTAGACTGTCATCTCGCAAGAATACAAGAATACTTTAGACTGTCATCCCGCAGGAGAGAAGCGACTGTCGGGAGCTGCTGTCCCGTCCTGGGGAGTTTGGGTGCTGACAGTATATCGCTCACTTCCTGCGGCATGACAGCTAACGGAACAGCATTGCCACTAGTTATGCCCTGTACTGCCAAACCCACCAGCCCGCTCCGTGGTCCGGCTGACGTCGCCCTCCGCGAACATGAGCGGTAAGTAGCGCGCGAATACCACCTGCGCGATTCGTTCGCCGTGCACGATCCGCCGCGCAATCGGAGCTTCGTTGCGCACGATCACCATCCACTCCTCTGCATAGTCGGCGTCGATCGTACCCGGCGCATTGGGCACTGTCAGCGCGTTCTTGAACGCCTGCCCGCTGCGCGGCCGAATCTGTGCCTCCACGCCGTGCGGCAATCGTGTCTTGAAGCCAAGGGGGATGAGTGCCATCTCGTTGGGCCGGAGGGTGACGCCCCACTCTCCATCTCCTTCAGCGGCGGCGGTATCTCCCTGCTCCACCCCGTTCGACGTCCGCACCGTTCGCTCGATGAGCCAGGCGCGCAGGTCGGCGCCCGCCGAGCCCGTCGTGGCGCGCGAGGGAATGACCACGTCGGTGTGCAGGCGCTCGATCACGACGTCCATGTCGATGGGAATGCTCAAATCAAAAAGTGATTTCGGGACATCGAGATCGGTCATTGGTGTCGCTGGGGCGAGAGGTGGGCTGGCTCATCCTATAGTAACCTTTGCTCGCGACGTGCGTATACCAAAAGCGCCCGCTGGCTGGACCTTTCACCTTTGCAAAAGGAGCTTCATCGAATGTCGTCGCATCTCGCGCGGACACTGCTCGCGCTGCTGATCGTTTCATCGCCCGTTCACGCGCAGGGAGTCGAATACGCGCCAGGCACGACGCGATATCGCATTACGACGAACACGAGCGTGGCGCAGAGCAGCCCGATGGGCAACCAGACGTTCGACGTCGGCGTCAGGCAGCTGATCACGGTGAACCTGATGAAGCGTGCGAAGGACACCGTGATGGCAGCGCTCACAGTGGACTCCATCTCGATGACGGGCGCGCCGCCCGGCGCGGACGTGGGCAAGCTGGCGGGCAGCAAGTTCGTCTCGATGATCTCTCCCACGGGAAAGTTCTATTCGTCGAAGAGCCCGGAGGGACTCGACCCGCAATTGGCGCAGCTCGCAGAGGGTGTAGGCCGCTTCATGCCCGCCTATCATGGCGACTTGGCCGTGGGTAAGACCTGGTCGGACACGCTTTCCGGAAAAGTGCCCCAGAACGGCATGATGGTGGACCGGACGTCGATCTCCGACTACGCCGTTTCAGGCGACACGAGCATCGCCGGCGAGACGGCGTTCAAGGTGCAGCGGACGACGACCGTCAAGGCAGGCGGTACGGGCAGCATGCAGGGCACCGCCGTCACGATGGAGACCACGGGCACGAGCACGGGCCAGTTTCTCCTCACGCACACGGGGGTCTACCTCGGCGGCGACTCGAAGGACGATGTGCTGGTGAAGATCATGATGACCGCGCAGGGCGCCGAGATCACGCTGAAGCAGAATCAGCGCACGAGCGTCGAGGCGGTGCGGTAGGCGAAAAGCAGGTGTTAGTTTGCGCCGCGGCTCAGCCAGTGCCCGATACGGCCCGCGAATGGCGCGATCTTTGGCACGTCGCGGCGCCGGTCCGACATCGTCGCCGGAATCGAGCTGGCAATTGACGCACTGGGCATCGGAGGCGGGGTGGTATCGCGAAGGGCCGCCCAGAGAGGCAGCGCAACACACTCCTTGAACGCACGGCCGCCGCAGGTCTGCTGCGCACTGGCTTCCACGTGGCGCTGGACCTTGCCGGGATACGCCCGGCAGTCCCTTGTATTCTTGCCGTTCACGCAGCCGTTGTAATTGAGCAGCGCGACGCGGATGGCGTCGCCGGCGTCGAGCGTGTCGGGCGTGTGCTTCGCGAAGTGCTTGAGGATGTACACGCCGTAGCGGACGTTGGTCTCGTCGTCCTTGAGGTCGCGCCCGAGAAACTGGCCCAGCTTTGGCGCCCAGAGCCGCGGCATCACCTGCATGAGTCCGAGCGCGCCCACGTTCGACTTGGCCCTGGACTTGAATTGATCGTTTTCCGTGAGCATCACGCCGAGCACCAGCGCGGGCGGAATGCGGCGATGATAGGCCTCACGCACCGCCACCCTGGCGATGGAATCCACCCGGTCGCCGGAGATCTTGCCGGTGCCGCGGAGGTCGGCTGCAAAGGAGTCAACGTCGCGCTGGAACTGCGGATGGCGCATGGCGAGCGCTTCCGGCAGGTTCAACCAGGGGGCGCGCACCGTGGAATCAAGGTATGCGGCGGCGAGAACGCGTCCAGCAACGGGAGCCTTCCCCAGGAATACCGGGCGCACCTGCGATGCGGTGAACACCACCGTGGAGGCGGCGACAACGGCAACGGCAAGCTGACGGGCAAGCGAGTAGAAACGAATACGAGCCTCCGGTCGGGACGGAACAACGGGCCGAGGCGGGCACCTTCCCTTACCGGGCGGCGCCTACTGATGTTCCGAACAGTAACAAGTGTTGCAGGCCGAAGCAACCTGAGCTGCAACGTTTGTTACTTTTCAGCATTTGTGGACGGCGCGGCACTGTTCTTCCCATGGATTGCCGGTAACGAACCCAAGTGGCACTTGTGACAGACGCACCGCCCCCGATTCTCACCGACGGCGTCCTGACGGGCGGCCCGGAGGACGCACATAAATGGGATGCCCTTCCGCGCCGAAATCGACGTCGGCGGAGTCGCGGCAGGTATCCCATCTGGCTCAAATACCTTGGCTGGATCGTGGGGCTCGCCGTGTTCGTCACCGCCACGCAGATCGCGTATCATGCCATCCGGTCCGACCCACGCGACGCACGGGTCTTTGCGGAGCGACAGCTGCGCCTGAGTGCTCTCCGCCCGGACGAAAAAGTGGTCGCCGAAGTGAGCGTGTTTCAGCGGCCGGCCATCGATTACTTCCGAGCCACGCGTGGGTTGCTCGTGCTCACCGAGGCGCCTGGAGACTCGGCAAATCCAATCGGTGGACGTCTGCTCTATCTCGGACTCCAGCCACGCGATCCACTCAGCCCGGAAGGTGCGCCCCCCACGTTCGACGAACGCGACTGGCGCCTCGATACCGCCGTGACGGTGACTCCCACGCGCGTCTTCTTTTTCCTATCGCGCGCCGTGCGCGTGGCGTCGGGGCGAGAGCACATCACCGTTGGCGTGCCCACGCCTGCATCGTCGGACGCCGACGCGCTGCTCGCCGCACTGGAGGCGAGATACGCGAAGATCCGGGCGGTGGGGTGGCAGCGCCGTGAGGAACGACGCGCCCGTGATCGCGCCAAACAGACGGCCGTCCACGAGGGCCGGCGGGAGTGGTATCACACGGTCCGGCGCGGTGAAGCATTGAGCTCAGTCGCCCGGCTGTTCCATACCACGGAGGACGAGATTCGCCGGCTCAATGGTCTGACCGGCGACAGGATTCGGCTTGGACAGTCCTTGCGGGTCAAGGGCTGGACGAAAACACCGGTGCCGTTTCCAGCTGGCGTCGTGCCCGACAGCGTGCCGTAAGCAGGTCCTTCGCTGCGCTCAGGCGACAAATTTGGCATGATTGCTCTTTCGTTTGCCTACTGAATACTGAGCCGCGCCTGCCCATCCAGCACCACGCGGAGGACAAACGCGGTATTGCTCGTGGCGAGACCGGAGATGCGAATCGTATTCACGGCGCCCGACACCGCGACACCGGGCGCGAGTGGGCGATTGAGCTGCGCGGTAAGCTGGCTTCGCAGTGAATCGAGCTGGGTGCCCACGTCGAGCTTCCCGTGGCCGGTCGCCTGGTCCAGCGCGCGCTTGATGCGGAACGACCCCAGCGACGCCTTGAAGCGGCTCATGCGGCTGTCGCTCGCAAGCGTGTACTTGAGCTCCGTCACCAATACCTGGCGCACGGTCGTGTCGTATTGCACGCGGCCGAGCATGAAGAGATCGCCGTTGATGGTGCCGTGTACCGCGACCTTCACCACGGCGGTGTCACCGACGCCCCAGATCTTCACGTCATCCACCGTGAGATCGGCACCGGGAACCTCGCCCTTCATGATCTGCGTCGCACGCGCGCTGACGTCGGCGAAAGGGAGCTCGATGTCGACGGGGATATGAATACCGCTGGCCTGCACCGGAGCCAGACCGAGGGTGGGCAGCGGACGTCTTTCAGCGCTCGGCCGCGAGCCGATTGACGCACGCGGATGCGCCGTGATCACCACGGCGGTCGTCAACGCATCACTGCGGCCCAGCGGCCGAGCGAGTGCGACGTTATCCGGCGTGAGGCTGAGCCACACCGTGCTTGCGGAATCCAGGGCGATGGGTTGAAGCATCGTACGCCACAGCGAGTCGGCCGAGGGGCGCAGATCAGCAAGTGCGGGAATGGCGCTGTCGAGCTGCTGCCGCAGCTTCTCGAGCTGGCCGTCGATGATGCGTTTCATCAATGGCGTCGCGTCCACTTTCAGCAGCGTCACCTCGCATTTGTCGGGAAGATCCGCGCTCATGGACGTGTTGCGTGATGCAAGACGCCAATCATTCCTCCAATACAGCGCCGTCCCCGCGTGCAGCTCGGCGCGCTTCATGTTCTCGGGCGCATACCCGCAGCTTGCAAGGCCGCCCACCGCCGGAATGGCTACGCGGCCGCGATACTGGAGCCGAGCGAGGAGGTCGACGCGATCGCCGTTCATGCGGAGCTCGAGCGAATCGCGCCGGTACACGTACTGGTGGCAGATCGTGCCGCCCAGTGAAACACACTGCGCCTGCGTGAGTGAATCACGCGCCGGAAATTGGGCGGACATGGCGCTGCGAATCTTGCCGAGCGAAATGGAAATCGGCAGGACGATGACGGCCGGCTCGGCGGGTGTGAGGACGGTGCCGGCACGTGGCTGGAGCGACGGTTCGGGGATCTCGAGATGGCCGCCGCAGGCGGTCATCAACGCTACCGCACAAACAACGAATAGACCAAGAGCAGGTCCTTCGCTGCACTCAGGACGACAGATACGAATCATGCGGACAGCACTACGCCGGCGCACTCGCCGAAGCCGATGCGGCGAAAGCCGTTGCGCTCACACCAGCCGCGCATGATGACCTCATCGCCGTCCTCGAGAAAGCGGCGCGTCTCACCGCCCGGCAACGTGAGCGGCTCCGTGCCGCGCCACGTGCGCTCGAGCAGGCATCCGCGCGATTCCTTCGTTTCCCCACTCACAGTTCCACTCGCGAGCAGATCGCCTGCCTCGAGGTTGCATCCATTGCTTGCGTGGTGCGTCACGAGCTGCGCCACTGTCCAGTACATCGACGCGAAGCTTCCAATGCTGATTCGCGCAGGTGCGATGTTCTGCGTCCGCATGAGTGCCGTGCCAATCAACACCTCGAGCGTGATGTCGAATCCGCCGCGACGCTGATCATCGTCGCTGGACAGGTGCGGAAGCGGCTGCGGATCACCCTCTGCGCGCACAAATGCCGGACGTCGAAACGGCGCGAGCGCGTCGAGCGTCACGAGCCATGGAGACACGGTCGTCGCGAAATTCTTGGCGAGAAACGGCCCTAGCGGCTGGTATTCCCACGCCTGCATGTCACGCGCGGACCAGTCGTTCAAGAGGCACAAACCCGCCACGTGCGACTCGGCATCGGCAATGGCGATCTGGTCTCCCTGCATGTTGCCGGCACAGATGAATGCTCCCACCTCGAGCTCATAGTCGAGCCGGCGTGTCGGCCCAAAGGTGGGCGGCGCGCTTGCAGCATCGTCGCGCGTCTGACCGTTGGGACGTCGCACCGGTGTGCCGCTGCGCACCAGCGACGACGCCCGCCCGTGATAACCAATGGGTATCCACTTGTAATTGGGCAGCAACGGGCTATCCGGCCTGAACATGCTGCCCACATTCGTGGCATGGTAGATGGACGCGTAGAAGTCCGTGTAGTCGCCGACACGGGCAGGCAGCAGCAGCTCTGCGTCGTCAAGGGCAACGAGCAGGCCCCCACGATACTTCTCCGCCGCGACGCCTTCGTCGACATTCCCGCGCAGCATGGCACTCGCCGTATTCCGGAGCGCCGCAAGCGTGGAGCGGCCACCGGCCAGCAGGGGATTGAGTGAACGCACGCGCTCGCACTCGTGGATCGTGGTCGCGAGTGAATCGCCCAGTAATCCAAGCTCCATCGCGGCAACGAGGTCGAGGATCTGATCACCAATCGCGATGCCCGGACGCGGCTGCCGGTCCGTGCTCTCGAAGATGCCGAGCGGAAGATTCTGGATGGGGAAGTCGGTGTCCGCTTCCTGCGCGGACTCGACCCACGAGGTCAACGCGGCATCGTGTGTATCGTTCGTCACAGCAGGCCGAGTTGGAGGAGGTCGTCGATGGGCTCGCGAAATGAACATGAGCCAAAACTCGTGGCAAGCGAGCCGCGCGCTTCGGCGAGTTGGTTCAGCGTAAGGGCATAGTCGCGCCACGTCATGCCGGCGCCGGTGAACTCGAACGCGGACGCCTGACCTTCGCCAAGGAGCTCGACGAGCAGCTCCTCCGGCATTCCCGCTCGCGCAAACGCGGCCGTCACGAAAATGTTGACGAAGCCATACATCGAGCCGCACGGTGCATCAGGCTCATAGGTGAGGCGGTACTCGCCGCGAAGCGGATGATGCAGGCCGGCCGTCGCCTTGAACGGAACATTCTGCTTCGCGCACGAGGTAATGAACCGTGCGACGCTGCCCGCCCCCGGAAACGCTCCCACGGTAATCCCACCCATCCGGATCTTTGCCCGACACCCTGCCCGGCCAATTTCGGCGATAAGCTCCGAGGGATCATCGTGGACGGGAATTTCGACATAGGTCGTGACCGATGCATCGAACGCGTTCGCGATTACATCCACCTCGCTCACCGACGTGGCTTTCGCTTCAACGACGTCGACAATGGCCGCGTGGGCGTGATCCGCGTTCCATGATGCAATGGTCATCGCGTCCAGACCGACGTTGGTGCCGGCAAGGGCGCTGATGTGCCACGGCGATGATGGGAGGCCGGATTCCGTGATCGTGGAAGCGAGCTCATCGAGGCGCGCGACGGGCACGATCAGCCGCCCAAGTACCCACGCATGGGACGACGACCGGTAGGTGTGATAGTTGGCCACACCGTCTTTCATGGAGAGCGCCGCGGGCGGAAACAGCCCCGCGTAGTCGATCAGCCCCGCG
>JAQBPY010000119.1 GCA_028287285.1 Gemmatimonadota bacterium | reverse complement strand
GTAGGTGCGTTCGCCCCGGCTGGAGCGTTCGATGACGTACGGCGGATAGATCGTTGCCATGGGATTATTCACTGTGTCACCCTGCGTTTGAGACTTCGTTACGCGCGGTCAACCACTCGAACACTTTTTCTTCCGTGATGCTGCGTTCAATCTCGGGCAGTCGTCCGGCCTTCTGGAGGGAGGTATACACCTGGCCCGGGTCCGTGTTACGCTGCTCGGCGACCTTTGCCACGCGGTCGTCGACGTCGGCTTCCGTCGCCGTCAGCTTTTCCTGCTCGGCAATGGCGTCGATCAACATGTCGCGGCGTACCTGCTTTTCCGCCACCGCGGCGAATTCCACCGAGAACGTCTGGCGCTGGTCTTCGGGGATCTGGTACGCCTGCATGTACGCGTCGATCATGCGCGTGACCCAGCTGGGCGGCACATCGAACGGGTTGGCCTCGGCCACCAGGTCGAGCAGCGTCTGCCGCACGAGGGCATCGGCGTCGCGCCTGGAGTGGTCGTCCAGGTCGGTCCGGACGGCGGTGCGCAGCGCGTCGAGCGAATCGAAATCGCCCACTTCGCGCGCGAACGCATCATCCAGCGCCGGCGCCGACTTCCGTTTCACTTCGTGCAGCGTCACGCGAACGTTCTTGCTCGTCCCACGCTGGGATTCGTCCGGGAAGTCATCCGGCCACTTCACCACACGTTCCTTGGTTTCGCCGGGCGTGAGCTCCATCACCAGCTCTTCCACGCCGGCAATGGCCTGGCCGCCGCCAAGCACGAGGTCGTACGGGCGCCCTTCGGGCATGTCGGCGCCGTCGCCGTCTGGCGTCGCGAGCGTGACCTTCACCATGTCGGCTTCGCGCGGCTGCTCCTCAACCGGCATCCACGTGGCCTTCTGGTCGCGGAGCGTCTCGATCTGCTCGGCGACGGTTTCGTCGGTAACGGCCTTTGCCGTTCGCGTGACCCGGAAGCCATCGGTCTTCTTGAGCTCGATCGTGGGCTTCACTTCGAGGTGCAACTCGAACGTGAGCGGCTCTCCTTCTGTGAACTTCACGTCGTGCACGTGCGGCTGGGCGGCGACGTCGAGCTTTTCCCGCTCCATGACCTCCTTGAAGGCCTCCTGGACGAGCGTCTCGAGCACCTGCTGCCGAATGGCATCCTTGAAGCGCTTCTTGACCATCGCGGCCGGCGCCTTTCCGGGCCGGAAGCCAGGCAGACGGACAGAAGTGGCGTAGTGCCGCGCCGTCTTCTCCTCTTCCGCCTGCACGGTGGCAAGGGGAACCGAGACTTCGAGCAGGCGCTCGACGCCCTCATTCTTCTTGGTGGTGATCTGGATGTCCATTCGACTCGGGCTATTGCTCTTGAACGCGGGCGGGTTCGCCCACCTCCCCGAAAGCTAACGGGATGGTGGGGCGGCTAGTAGCGGCGGGCATCGTTCATTTGACGGTTGGCCGGTGCCCCCTTGACAGGCCTCTGCAGGTTGCTCGGCCCCCTCGCTTGTTTCCAAAAAACTACACATCGAGAGCAAATCCCTCGGACACGGATATCACCCGACGCCCGCGCACTCACCGATCATCTCCGCAACGATCTTCCCCGAGCTGAGCACTCCCGGAATGCCCGCGCCTGGATGCGTACCAGCCCCGACAAAGTACAAACCGCGCACATCCTCACTCCGGTTGTGCGGTCTGAACCAAGCCGACTGCGTCAGAATCGGTTCCACGGAGAACGCACTGCCCAGGTAGCTGTTCAAGGTGTCCCTGAAATGCCGTGGATCGATCATCCGCTCCGTGACGATGCTCGCCGCGAGCCCCGGCATGTACCGCTCCTCCAGATACCGCACAATGGCGTCGCGATATGGACCGGCCGCTGATGCCCAGTCCGTTGGCCCGCCCAGATGCGGCACGGGCGAGAGCGCATAGAAGCTGTCGCATCCCTCTGGCGCGAGCGATGGATCCGTGGCCGTTGGACGATGCAGATACAGCGAAAAGTCACCCGCGAGTGTCTTCTTCCCGAAGATCTCCTGAAGGAGGCCCTCGTAACGCGGCCCCATCAGGATCTCGTGATGCCCGATGTCCTCATAGCGCCGGTTCGTGCCGAAATACAACACGAACAACGACATGGAATATTCGAGCCGCTCGAATCGTGCGTCGGTATTTTTTCTTCGCACCGAAGCGGGAACGAGATCCATGTACGTCCGCGCCACGTCCCCGTTCGAGACCACCACGTCCGCTGTCATCACCTCACCCGACGCGAGCCGCACGCCAGTCGCCGTTTTTCCGTCGACCGTGATTGCACGAACTTCGCACTCGTAACGGATCTCGCCGCCCAACTCGGTGAAGAGCCGAACCATGCCGCGCACGAGTGCGCCGGTGCCGCCCATGGCGAACCACACCCCCCACCGCTGTTCCAGCGTGTGGATGAGCGCGTAGATCGACGAGCTCTGAAAGGGATTTCCACCCACCAGCAACGGATGGAAACTGAACACCTGCCGCAATCGTGCATCGCGGATGTACCTGTTCACGAACGCCGCCACGGAGCGATCCGCACGCAAACGCACGAGGTCGGGCAGCACCCGGAGCATGTCCGTGATCTTCTCGAACGGGGTATCGATGAGCGCCATGCCCGCCTCGAAAATCGCTTCGGTCGCCTCGGCAAATCGCAGGTATCCTTCCACGTCGCCCGGCGAAAAACGACGCACCTCCGCGATCACCTCGGCACGCTTGCCGGTGTAGCGAAACGAGGTGCCGTCGTCGAAGCGAATGGTGTAGAACGGATCAATCGGCACGAGCTGCACATAGTCGTCCACGCTCTTACCGCTGCGCTCGAACAACTCGCGCACCAGCCACGGCGCCGTGATGATCGTTGGCCCGCCATCGAACACGAAACCGTCCTGCTCGTACACATACGCGCGGCCGCCAGGCTTGTCGCGCTTTTCGAGAATGACAACGCGGTGCCCCTGCTGCTGGAGACGAATGGCCGCCGCGAGGCCACCGAATCCACTCCCGATCACGAAGATCCGCACCCTCTCAGGCCGCTCGGCGCACGCGCACCACGAGGGCGAGCGGAATGGCCATGGCGATGGTGCCCGCCATCACGGCCCACCACATGCCACGGCCCACGCAGATGAGAAGGGGAAACAGGCCGTTTACCGCGTAGAGCACATAAGGCAATCGAGACGGGGACACGCGAGAGGCCCACGTGGTAGGCGGCACAATGGCCAGCATCGCACGCGAGACAACGAAGCCCGTGAGCAGCCATCCCAGCCAGTTAGTAACGGGCATGCCGTAAAAGAAGTTCGACAGGAACATGCTGCGAAAGGCCGAGTGCCCGGCTGAGGGAGGCAGATGCCAGAGCCAGTGCGTTGTCGCGACCATGGCGGGGTCCATCGAGACATCCCACGCGGTGAGCACGAATGCCGCGACGGCGGCCCACTTCCAGCGCGATGCATTGCTGTCGTCGGCACGCAGAAGTGTTCCGCAGATCGCGAGCGTCGCATACAGCATGAAGAACCACGACGTCGGAATATTGAACGGCACGCGCCCGCCAATGAGATAGCCGAGCTGCGTGGTGTACGAGTAGGGCCCGAACGGGTAGCCTGTCGTCGTGCCCATGAGCTCTGCCGTCAGCGAAATGCCGAACGCCACCACGAATATCGCAAGGGCCGTACGCCACCCAAGACGGGCTGCCGCGTGCGTGATGCCCGCGACTGCACCGAGCACCACAGCGAGTTGGCCGCCAAAGGTGAACATGAATGCCGCGATGCGCTGGTTCGTCGGCGTCATGAGCCACGCCGATGCGGGAGGCGCGAGAAAGGTCGCGAATGCTATTCCCGAGAGGATGAGCAGCGCCGCGTGTGCCGCCAGCGCCCCATACGCAACAGCCGTCTCTCGTGCGCGTGCAGTGCTGACGCCTGTCACGCCGACATCGCGTGTGACTTGGCCTGCGCCTTCTCCGGCGACAGGTCGAGCGGCGTGCGCCACGCTGCCCAGAGCACGGCGGCGCGGGCCATGGAGCCGAGACGCGCGCGTGTCCTGAAGGTGTCGTAGTCGATGGATTCGATGGCGCCGAGGATGGCGGCATATCCGGTGGAGCAGGCGGAAGCGCAGCGTCTGGCGTCCGGCGATAGGAGCGCGATGCCTGGCGCGGCCTGCGCATAGAGTGCCCGGGCCCGGGCGATCTCGAAGCGCATGAGCATGCGCCAGCGGCTGTCGGTGCCGAGCTGTCCGTTCAGTACGTCACTGCGGCGGAGACCAAAGCGCGCCAGGTCCTCGTCGGGAAGGTAGCACCGGCCGTTTTCGGCGTCTTCGCCTACGTCGCGGAGGATGTTGGTGAGCTGCATGGCCACACCAAGCGTGCGCGCGTAGTGTCGGGCGTGCAGCATGGCGTCGGGCCGGTCTACGACGCCAAAAATGTAGGTGCACATCTCGCCGACGCTGCTGGCTACCCCTTCGCAGTATCGGGAGAGCTCATCCCAGCTGCGATAGCGTGCGGGGGGACAATCCTGTGCGACGCCATCGAGAAGCTCGATGAGTGCGCGCTCGGGCACTCCGTAGGTCCGGACCGCGATGGCGAGCTCGCGGAACACGGGCCCCGCTGGCTCTCCGGCGAGGGCAGTGGCCAGCTCCAGGCGGAATTGCCCCAGCCGGGTGGCCGGGTTCGGCTCGGTATCACCGACGGCGGAATCGACGATGTCGTCGGCGGTGCGGCAGAAGGCGTACAAGGCGAATGCCGCTCGGCGCTTTTCGGCGGGGAGGAGCTGGCTTGCGACCCAGAATGTCCGGGCGTGGGCGCGGACTATTTGCCTGCAGGAGACTGCGTCGTTGGGGGGCATCCGCTCTTGGCGGGTGGATCGAAAATGGGCTAGATTCACGCGGGTGTGCGCTGGACTGCTGCAAGGTACGCTCCGCACGTGCGACTGGTTTTGTGAGTATTGGCTGTCGCGGCGGTGTCAAGAAAACGTACGGCACCAACTGAGTGCGGACACAAGTGTTGATTCGGCGAAGCATGAGTGTAGCATTGCTGCAACAGCACGTGTCGCCTTGGTGATTTACGACACACTCATATTTTTTGCGTAAGTCGTTGTTCCACAAGTAGTTGACTATTGGCATGGCCGTCCTCACCACTGGCCCTGCTCTTGCCAATGTGTACCGTGAGGCGCAGAGCCTCGGCAGGTGGCATCATGTTTGAGTATGTGTTTGGTGGCTGAGACGACCGTCCCGTCAAACTGTTCTGCGCCCGTCCACATCCCGTCGGAGATTCCAGAAAATGAATACGGCATTCGTTCGTTCACTCGTTGTTGCTGGTGCGTTGGTCGCGCCGCTCGCTACGGCAAGCGCGCAGACCCACGTGTTCCAGTTGAATGGCTCGTTTTGCGACCAGTTCAATGGTTCGGTGTGCTTGACCCAGGCAGGCGGCGGTACACTCGGCCTCACCGGCTTTACCACCGGCGCCACGGCGACCAGCGGCGCTGGCCAGAAGGGCGGCCTCGCCCTGTCCAACGTGTTCAACGCCGGTAGCTATGTTGTCGGTGGCGCGTATTCCATCGTCATTCGCGGCTCGCTGAATAGCATCACGGATAACGGCGGCTACAAGAAGATCGTCGACTTCAAGAACTTCGGTACAGGCGCTGGCTACTACAGTGCGCCGGATGGCGATGCCGTGTACGGCACGCCGTACTACCAGGCGAGCAACAACACGTCGAGCGATGAGTACGGCCAGGCGGGCAAGTACATTGCCAACACGCTGCAGACCACGATCCTTACCTACAACGGGTCTGGTCTGCTGAGCGCTTACGTCGACGGTATCTGGCAGTTCACGACGGGCGCTGCTCCGGCCAACGAGTTCAACTTCACGGATCCAAACGCGACTGCGCAGTTCTTCTCCTCGAACGTTAGTGGCGATCAGACGCAGGGCTATGTCGACTACATCGCGACGTACGACCACGCCATCTGCTCCGGCACCCAGGGCTGCGAGTACCAGTTCGTCGAAGACGCGCCGAGCACCACGACGCCTGAGCCGGCCAGCATGGTGCTTCTCGCCACGGGTCTTGTCGGTGTCGCGGGCTTCGCTCGCCGTCGCCGTGCCAGCAAGTAACTGGCACTACCTCCTGCTACGGCACGGACGGGTGACGTAGCGGGTTTGTACGACGGGAGCAGGGTGATGGGGAGTCTGGCCTTCATGGCGAGACTCCCCATCGTCTTTTCATATACGGCAGCAATGGCAGGTGAGCCGAGAAAAAAGCAGGTCCTTCGCTTTGCTCAGGACGACAAAAAGCACAGTGCGGGTGGTTGCGCCGTACCGTGATCGTGGCCAGCTACTGGAGCAGCGATGGAATCTCCCGACACTCACTTCGTTCGCGCGGGATGACAGAATACGGCTGTTCGTGCGGGATGACAGAATAAGGCTGTTCGTGCAGGATGACACAGTGGGGTGGTTGCCGATGATTTGTCATCCCGCACGCGCTGTGCGCGTGTCGGGACATGCTGTACCGTGATCGTGGCCGGCTACTGGCGCAGCGATGGAATCTCCCGACACTCACTTCGTTCGTGCGGGATGACAGAATACGGCTGTTCGTGCGGGATGACAGAATAAGGCTGTTCGGTGCGGGATGACAGAACAAGGCGTCGCGCGGATGACAGAATAAGGCTGTTCGCACAGGTCCTTCGCTCCGCTCAGGACGACAAGGCAGGCTGCGGAACGGCCCGCTGTACCAGACCATGCTTGCGCCTTACGTTCCTGTACCACGCGAGAGTGGCGAAACTGGCAGACGCACCAGACTTAGGATCTGGCACCGCAAGGTATAGGGGTTCAAGTCCCCTCTCTCGCACTCGCTATCACACTCCGTAATACAAAAAGAGCGGCCCTCGGGATGAGATCCCGAGGGCCGCTCTTTGTTACCGCCTTGCCGAGGTGTCTTACTGGACCTTCAACGTCACTGCCCGCTGGCCGCTGCCGATGTCATACACCAGCAGGGTGATCAGGTCGCCGCTCTTGAGCTTCGAGAGGACCCCGTCCAGGTCCGCCGCAGTCTTCAGCGGCTTCTTGGGGCCGGGATTGATGACCTCTACCAGGATGGTCTGGTCAGTCCCGAGCCTTCTATAGGACGGGCCGCTGACGTTTACGTCGCTCACGATCAAGCCCTTGCGGTACGGCTCTTCCACCCGGGCCCGCGTCACGAGTTCCTGCGACACCGGCTCCACGCTGATGCCAAGCTTGTCGAACTTCCGGGCTTCCGGAGCGTTGTCACGCCCTGCCGGAACCTCGTTGGACGCGACGGTTTTGGTATCGTCGGGCGCTTCCGTGAGCTTCACCTTGAACGACTTCTTGCTGCCGAAGCGCATCACGTCGAAGGTCAGCGACTCGCCCGGCTTGTGACTCCGCACGATGCGCTGCAGCGTGCTCACGCGATCGATGGTCTTGCCATCGGCCGCGACGATGACGTCGCCGGGCTCGATGCCCGCGCTCTTGGCGGAACTCACGCTGTCGGCGTTGTAGGCGTAGGCACGAACCGCGACACCTGTCACGATGTCCAGGCCGGCAGCCTTGGCGTCCTCAGGATTCGCATTGTCGATGGACACGCCGATGACGGCGCGCCGAACCTTGCCGTACGCAATGAGATCATCCATGACCTGCTTGGCGAGCGTAACCGGAATGGCAAACCCATAACCCGCGTAGTAGCCCGTGCCGCTGGCAATGGCGCTGTTCACGCCGATGACTTCGCCGCGGATGTTGACGAGCGGGCCACCCGAATTGCCGGGGTTGATGGCCGCATCAGTCTGGATGAAATCACTGATGGCGTACTTGTTCTCGTTCAGGCCATTGAGCGGACGTCCCTTGGCGCTGATGATGCCTGCCGTGACCGTGAAGTCGAGGCCGAGCGGGTTGCCGATGGCCACGACCCAGCTGCCCACGCGGGCGGCGTTGTCGTCGCCCAGGGATGCAACGGGAAGATTGCCGCCATCCACCTTGATGACTGCGATGTCCGTGGTGGGATCGCGGCCAATGACCTTGGCGGTGAACGTCCGCTTGTCGAGCAGCGTGACGGTCACCTTGTCGGCGTCGGCGACAACGTGATTGTTGGTGATGATGTAGCCGTCCTTGGAGACGATGAAGCCGGTACCGCTCGCCTCCTGGGGCTGCGCCTGCTGTTGCTGCTGCGGGTCGAAGTTGCGAAAGAAATCCTCGAGGCCGCCAGGCTGACGCGGCGTGCGCGAGCGAATCTGCCGTGCGAGCCGCTGCGTCTGGATGGACACCACACTCGGCGTCACGTGATCCGCGATGGCCTCGAAGGCGTTGCCGGTTTCGGCCAGTGACTGGACCTGCGCGGAGCTGACCTTTGCTCCCTTTCCGTCCTGCGCGAAGCTGAACCGCGTGAAGTCGAAGCTCGACGCGAAGATCAACCCGCAAACGAATGCCGTAATGACGGCCGCGCCGAAGCGCGCTCTGGAAATTCGTGTACCCATGCTCATGTACCTGTGCTGAGTGAGACTTTGGTGGTGACGAGTTTATACACACGAACGGGTGCCGCGTGTTCCAAAGATAGACACGTACGGCACCCGCCCGGGTTTCTCATGCTACTTCTTGTCGTCGACGATCTCGTAGTCGGCCTCGACCACGTCATCGACGGGTTGGGAGGTGCTGCTGGTGCCTGCATCCGGCTGAGCGCCCGTGTCGCCGCCTGACGGCTGGTCCGCCGCCTGGCTCTGGGCGTAGAACGACTGGCCTGCTTCGCCGAAGGCCTTGCTCAACTCTTCCTGCGCCGCCTTGATCTCGTTCATGTCGTCGCCGCGCAGGGCCTTGCGCGCGCGCTCCACCGACTGCTCCAGACGGATCTTGAGGGCGGGGGGCAGCTTGTCCGACCACTCCTTGGCGTTCTTTTCCACTTCGTACGTCAGGGAGTCGAGGCGATTGCGCGTGTCGATCTCTTCACGACGCTGCTTGTCTTCGCCCGCGTTCTTCTCGGCGTCCTTGACCATCTTGTCGATGTCGGCGTCCGAAAGGCCACTGGACGCTTCCACCCGAATTTTCTGCTCCTTGTTCGTTGCCTTGTCCTTTGCGGCGACGTGCAGGATGCCGTTGGCGTCGATGTCGAAGGTGACCTCGACCTGCGGCATGCCGCGCGGAGCGGGCGGAATACCCGTGAGCTGGAACTTGCCGATGGTGCGGTTGTCGCGGGCGAGCTCGCGCTCACCCTGCAGCACGTGGATCTCCACCGTGGTCTGGTTGTCGTCGGCGGTGCTGAACGTCTCCGACTTCTTGGTGGGAATCGTGGTGTTGCGTGGAATGAGCACGGTGGTGACGCCGCCCAGGGTCTCGATGCCGAGTGAGAGTGGGGTGACGTCGAGGAGCAGGACGTCCTTCTGCTCGCCGGTGAGCACCGCACCCTGGACCGCGGCGCCGATGGCGACGACTTCGTCCGGGTTCACGCCCTTGTTGGGATCCTTGCCGAAGAACTTCTTGACCTCTTCCTGGATCTTCGGGATGCGCGTGGAGCCGCCGACGAGGAGCACTTCGTCGATGTCCTTGGGCTCGAGACCGGCATCCTTGAGCGCCTTCCGCATGGGCTCGAGGGTGCGCGTGATGAGGTCATCCACGAGCTGCTCGAACTTGGCGCGGGAGAGCGTGTAGTTCAGGTGCTTCGGGCCGCTCTGGTCGGCGGTGATGAACGGAAGATTGATGTCCGTGGAGTTGGTGCTCGACAGCTCCATTTTGGCCTTTTCCGCGGCTTCCTTGAGGCGCTGGAGCGCCATGGGATCCTTGGAGAGGTCGATGCCCTGGTCGCGCTTGAACTCAGTAACGATCCAGTCCATGACGCGCTGGTCGAAGTCGTCGCCGCCCAGGTGGGTGTCACCGTTGGTGGATTTGACCTCGAACTGGCGGGAGCCGTCCACGTCGTAGAGCTCGAGGACGGAGATGTCGTAGGTGCCGCCGCCCAGATCGAACACGGCGACCTTTTCGTCCTTCTTTTTATCCAGGCCGTAGGCAAGCGCCGCGGCCGTGGGCTCGTTGATGATGCGGAGTACATCGAGGCCGGCAATCTTGCCTGCGTCCTTGGTTGCCTGCCGCTGCGCGTCGTTGAAGTATGCGGGAACGGTGATGACGGCCTTGGTCACGGGCTGGCCAAGGTAGTCTTCTGCCGTCTGCTTCATTTTCTGGAGGATCATGGCGGAGACTTCCGGGGCGGTGTAGCGCTTGCCCTGGACTTCGACCGTGGCGACGTCGTTGCTGCCGTTGAGGACCTTGTAGGGGACGCGCGAGGTCTCTTCCTGCACCTCGTTCATCTTGCGGCCCATGAAGCGCTTGATGGAGAACACCGTGTTCGTGGGGTTGGTCACCGCCTGGCGCTTGGCCACCTGTCCCACGAGGCGTTCCCCGTCCTTCGTGAAGCCGACGACGGAGGGGGTGGTGCGTCCTCCCTCGGCGTTCGGGATGACGACCGGATCGCCACCCTCCATGACGGCGACGACGGAGTTCGTCGTGCCCAGGTCGATTCCGATGACTTTGTCGGCCATTGATACCTTATGGAATTGATTGTGGTAGGTCGCGGCAGGGGTCTGCCGCGGATGGGCGTGAAAGAGGCAAGTCCGGTACCTCATATCTCGCGCCAGTCTGGCAGGGTTTGCTGGAATGAGGTGCGTTCGTCGGCTGACACGCTGGCGGGCACTGCGTCATCGGCAGATTTCGTGGAGTGCCGTAAGGAGCACTGCCGTACGGATCGTCTATTGCACGTGTATGTAACGGTTGCGCGACAGCGCCCCCGGTGGGGGCAGTTTGGTTTGCAGCCACTCCCACGGGCGGCTATCTTCGGGCTGTCCGACCTGAACGCCACCTCTGATCCGATCGTGCTCATGCTGAGCCGTCTTATCCCGCGGGACGAAGAGTTCTTTGCACTCTTCAATCAGCTTGCGGAGCACCTCCGCACCACTGCGCAGCTCCTCGACAAGCTGTTCGCCGAGCCGCACCGCACCACCGAGCTGGTCAAGCAGATCAAGGACGTGGAGCACCAGGCCGACCAGCTGGTGCTGGTCATAAACGTCCGAATCGACAAGAGCTTCATCACCCCCATCGACCGGGAAGACATCCACCTCCTGGCCTCGCGCCTGGACGATGTCATCGACCGGCTCGACGGTACGGCGCGTCGCGTGGTGATGCTGCACATCGACGAGGTGCGCGAGCCGGCCAAGCAGATGGCCCACGTCATCCTGCAGGCGTCGGAGCACATCGCCAAGGCGGTCGGCGCCATCAAGCGTCCGCACGATGTGGCGCTCGCCGCGCGCGAGATCAAGAAGCTCGAGGAGGAAGGCGACGCCCTTTATCACTCCGCGGTGGGAGCGCTGTTTGCCGGGACGCCGGATCCCATCGAGGTGATCCGGTGGAAGGAGGTATACGAGACGCTCGAGATCGCCATCGACCAGTGCATGGGCGTGGCCAACGCGCTGCACAGCATCTCCATCAAGAACTCCTGAGCTGACCCGTGGTCTGGTACGTCATAGCGATCATCGCGATCGCCTTCATCTTCGACTTCAGCAACGGGTTCCACGATTCGGCGAATTCCATCGCCACGATCGTAGGCACGCGCGTTCTCAGTCCCCTGGCAGCAGTGATGTGGGCGGCGTTCTTCAACTTCGCCGCCCTTTTCACGGGCGGTGTCGCCGTGGCCAAGGCCGTGAGCGGCGGCATCATCGACCAGAGCATCGTTGATCCCAACGTCATTCTGGGAGCACTGCTCGGGGCGGTCATCTGGAATGCCATTACCTGGTATTATGGCATCCCGTCGAGCTCGTCCCACGCGCTCATTGGCGGCTATGCCGGCTCGGCAGTGGCCAAGGCCGGCCTGAGTGCGATCACGTGGGGCCCGAAGTGGAAGCAGACGCTCACCTTCATCGTGGTGTCGCCAACGCTGGGGTTCATGGCGGGTTTTGCCCTGATGATCGCCTGCTACTGGACCTTCAGACGATTCAATGCGTCCAAGGTGGACCGGGTGTTCCGGCCCATGCAGCTGCTGAGCTCCGCGGCGCTTTCATGGGCGCACGGCGGCAACGATGCGCAGAAGACCATGGGCATCGTGTTCGGTCTGCTGGTGGCGACCAAGGCGCATTTCGCGGCACAGACCGGCTTTCTCCACCACCTGTATGTGAATACGGAGACCATTCCCCGGTGGCTGGAGCTTGGCGCCTATTCCGCGATTTCGCTGGGAACGTTGTTTGGCGGTTGGCGAATCGTGCACACCATGGGCTCGCGCATCACGAAGCTGCGTCCCATGGGCGGTTTTGCCGCTGAGACCGGCGGCGCCATGACCATCCTGCTTGCCACGCACTGGGGCATTCCCGTGAGCACAACGCACACCATCACGGGCTCCATTGTGGGCGTGGGCGCCACGAAGCGGCTGTCGGCGGTGCGGTGGGGTTTGGCGGGCCGAATCGTGTGGGCATGGGTCCTTACGATGCCGGCCGCGGCGTTGATGGCCGCCATCTCGTATTACGCCCTGGCCGCGTTTGTGCACCTCTGATGGTTCATGGCTGTGACCGTCACGTGACATCACTCCTGCCATTCGCATTAGCTTCCATCTGTTGACCACGTCGTCCACGCACATGCGTGGAGACTGCTGTCTCGAAGGGTTCCCGATGACGATTGCCAGTCCTCCCGTACCCGAGTCGCCGTACTTCAACCGAGAGCTCAGCTGGCTGGCGTTCAATGAGCGCGTGCTGCGTGAGGCCTCCGACCCCCGCGTTCCGTTGCTGGAGCGGGTGAAGTTCCTCGCCATCTTCAGCTCGAATCTCGACGAGTTCTTCATGGTGCGGGTGGCCGGCCTCAGGCGTCAGGCGGCCGCCAAGGTCACGACCGCTCCGCCGGACGGTCTTTCCCCTGAAGACCAGCTCGCCGCGATCAGGCGACGCGTCGACGCACTGCTGCTCGTGCAGCGCGCGCTCCTCACGACCCTGCTCGAGGAGCTTGCTCCGCGCGGCGTGCGCCTGCTCCGGATGGACGAGCTCACGTCGACGGAATGTTCTACCCTGGACGACGTGTTCGAGGGACAGATTTTCCCGGTGCTCACGCCTCTGGCCGTGGACCCCGGACATCCGTTTCCGTATCTGTCGAATCTCTCGATATCCCTTGCCGTGGATATTCGCGACCCGGAAAAGGGAACGGAGCACTTCGCTCGCGTGAAGGTGCCCAAATCACTGCCGCGGTGGATTCCGATTACCGGGCGCGTCAACGCCTTCGTTCCCCTGGAGCAGGTCATCGGGGAAAATCTCGATGCGCTTTTTCCGGGCATGGAGGTGCTCGGCTGGTATGCGTTCCGGGTGACACGATACTCCGACCTCGAGCTTCCCAATGCCGAGGAGCCGGAGGATCTCCTGGCCGAGATTGAACAGCAGGTGTTCAAGCGCCGTTTTGGTGAGGTGATCCGCGTGGAGGTGCAGGACGACATGCCTCCGCACCTGCGGGCCCTTCTGCTCTCCGAGCTGCAGGACGACGAAGAATCCGCGATGATGCTCATGGAGGCCGATCTCGAGGAGGCCGGGACGTTGCTGGACATGAGCGACCTGCTGTCCATGGCGTCGCTCGACATCCCCGACCTCAAGGAAGCGCCGTACACGCCAAAGACGCCGCCCGAGCTGCAGAATCCCGATCGCTCGATCTTCGAGGTGATCCGGGAACGTGACCTGCTCGTGCACCATCCCTTTGATTCCTTTCCGGCCACGGTGGAGCGATTCATCGAGGAGGCGGCAACGGACGACAACGTGCTCGCCATCAAGCTCACCCTGTACCGCACGAGCGGTGACACGGAGCTGGTGCGGGCGTTGACGGAGGCGGCGAGGCGCGGCAAGCAGGTGGCGGTGCTGGTGGAGCTCAAGGCGCGCTTCGACGAGGCCAACAACATCACGTGGGCGCGGCAGCTCGAGAGCTTTGGCGTGCACGTGGCGTACGGCTCCGCCAACATGAAGACGCACACGAAGGTGGCCATGGTCGTCCGGCGCGAGACGGACGGCATTCGCCGGTACATCCATGTTGGCACGGGGAACTACAACTCGAAGACCGCGCGCCAGTACACCGACATCGGGTTGTTCACGTGCAGCCCGTCCATCGGCGCGGACGTGAGCGACTTGTTCAATTCACTCACCGGCTACGCACGCCAGCGGTACTATCGCAAGCTGCTCGTTGCACCAGCCAACATGAAGGACCGTTTCTTCGAGCTGATCGAGCGCGAGAGTGCACATGCGCGCGCAGGCCGTCAGGCCCGCATCGTGGCGAAGATGAATTCACTCGTCGATGCCGAGATCATCGATGCGCTGTATCGTGCGTCGCAGGCCGGCGTGACCATCGATCTGATCATTCGCGGCATCTGTTGCCTGCGGCCCGGTGTGCAGGGAATGAGCGAGCATATTCGTGTGGTGAGCGTGATCGGCCGTTTCCTCGAGCACTCGCGCCTGTTCTATTTCAGGAACGACGGCGCGGAAGAATACTTCATCGGCTCGGCGGACTGGATGCCGCGCAACTTCATCCGCCGTGTCGAAGCGGTGGTGCCGGTGGAGGATCCGACGTTGCATGCTCGTCTCCAGGCGCTCATCGACACGCTGCTGAACGACAACCGCCAGGCGTGGGATCTTCACGCGTCGGGCGACTGGGTGCAGCGCCGCCCCGCGACCACGGTGCAGGGTACCCACGAAATTCTCGTGTCCGATTCGTGGGGCCGTCCGGGACCCATTCGTTCATCGGACGGCGCGTACACGGATCCTCGCACCTATGCGGAGCGCGGCGGCTTTTCCTGAGCCGCTACGCTATTCGCTGTCTGTCCGCTCCACGTCGTCGGAAGAAAGAATTCCGTTGGCGGTCACGATCTCGACGGGCACGCCTGTCAGCTTCGCGAGCAGCTGCGACTTGCGGTGTGCGCCCCACGCATCGAGGCGAATGGTGGTGGCACCCTTGGCCGGAACGGGCGTGATGCGGATGGCGCGCTGAAGCCAGCGCACTTTCAGGTCGGCCACGGCGCCGATGTGGCCACGATCGAGTCCGTCGGCTACACGGAGAATCGCCGAGAGCCGGCGAATCATGTTGCGAAGATCGGGCTCCAGCTCACCGTAGTTGCGATGCGTGCGCTTGGGCGCCGCGCCGCGATGATACCGCGCAACGTTGGCGGCCACGACCTGGTCGGTGGGAGCGATGCCCAGCAGCTCCGCATGCAGGATGAGGTGGTAGGAATGCTTGTGATGCCGGTCGTAGCTGATGTGATAGCCGACGTCGTGCAGCAGTGCGGCGTCACCGAGAATCGCGCGTTCCCTCGGGTCGCAGCCAAGTCGCGCGCCGATGGAATCGAAGAGACGCAATGCGAGCCGCTGCACCTGGACCGCGTGTGGCTCTTCGAAGTGGCAGCGCTCCGCGAACTCCCGGACGGAGCGTTCGCGCGCCTCGCCCGGATCGGCGGCGGTTGCGCGCACGCGCGCCGATTCCAGGAGCAGCCCTTCGCGGATGCCGTAGCGCGACACGATGAGCTCGCGCGCGTCGATACGTGCAAGGACTTCCGCCGCGACGGCCACGCCTGCAACGATGATGTCGGCGCGCGCTTCGTTCAGGCCCGGCATGCTGCGGCGTTCCTCGGACGTCATTGCCGCGAGCGTATCGAGCACATGCTCCACCTCGGTGCGCGGGATGTGCGTCGCATGGACGTTGCGTGCCGCGAGCATGCCTTGCCGCGCCAGGTACATGCCGCCCAGGTTGGTGAAGGTGCCGCCGGAGCCGATGACCTGTGCTCCGCGCCACGCACGTGCAGGGAATGCTTCCTTCAGCACACCCCGAATTTCCTTGCGCAGCTGGCGAATGCGGCGTGGTGAGATGCCGTCCGCGAGATGGCGCTCCGTCAGGCGCAGTGCGCCAAGTGGAAGCGACGTCAGGTTGTCGAGCACACCCGATGCGCTGAACGCCAGCTCCAGCGATCCGCCGCCAATGTCCATGATGACCGAACGGCCGGCGGCGAGATCGAAATGCGCGAGCGCGCTGCGAAAGCTGAGGCGGGCTTCGTCTGCACCGTCGAGCACCCGGACCTTGAGTCCCGTTTCCTGGCGAACCCGCGCGATGAACCGCTCTGCATTCTCCGCATCGCGCACTGCGCTCGTTGCGACCGCCTCGATGCGCTCCGCGCCGAGCTGCTTCGCGAGCGTGGCCATGCGGGCAATGGCCTCAACGGCGCGCTCGATGGCCTCGAGCCCTAGCACGCCGGTCGCATCGACGCCGGCGCCGAGCCGAGGGGCGGCCTTCATCTCGTCCACGGGAGAGATGGCGCCGTCTGCCGACACGTCCGCGACGATCTGCCGGATCGAGTTGGAGCCGATGTCGATTGCCGCGATCCGCATGTCGCCGGACGACCGGTTCTGTCGTCCCGAGCTGCGTGGCGTGCGGGGCGTGCGGGACGAGGAAGCCATGAGGACACCGGGATGAATCGTGATAGTCAATACTATCACGCGCGGCGCGAAAGGTATCAGGATTGCCGCTAGACAGTCGTGCCCGGAAATACCACGACGATGGCCGTGCCGCGACCCGGCTGGCTCGACGCTTCGACATCCCCGTTGTGTGACTCCACGAGATGCTTGACGATCGCGAGACCCAGCCCCGTGCCACCCACGTCTCGCGAACGGCCGGCGTCAACGCGATAGAATCGCTCGAAGATGCGCGGCAGGTGCTCGGGAGGAATGCCTACACCAGTGTCCTGCACCGTGAACCGCACTCCCGACCCCTGGCCCCATCGTTGTGCGCGGAGCGTGACGCTGCCCGCGCTCGTGTACCGCACCGCATTCTCCACGAGATTCTGCAGCACCTGCCGCGCGGCCGTGGGATCCGCGCGAAGCTCCTGCACGTCGTCACTCACTTCCGCCTGGAGTGCGAGGCCTTTGTCGCTCGCGGCCTGCTGGCAGTTTGCAACGATTTCATACACGAGTGCCGCCACATCCATCGTTGCCAGTTGCGGATGCCACCCGCCACTCTCGATGCGCGACAAGTCCAGCAGGTCGTCCACGATGCGCTGCATTCGGGTGGCGTTGGACCGGATGGTTTCCACGAAGCTGCGGCGGTTCGCGGGGGAAATGTTCTCGTCGAGCAGCGTTTCGGCGAATCCGCTGACGGCGGTGAGGGGCGTCTTGAGCTCGTGCGACACATTCGCCACGAAGTCGCGGCGCACCGTTTCCAGGCGGCGCAGCGCCGTCAACTCCAGTAGCGTAACGACAGCGCCGCCGGTGGACAGTGGACGCGACGCGACCGCCAGGGTGCGCCCGTGCACCGTGATCTCTCTCGCTTCTGCGGCGACGCCGCGCAGCCCGTCATCGATCACGAGCTGCAAGGCGAGCACGCTGGGCAGGCTGCTCAGCGCGAACGGAGTTGCGTCGTTTGCGCGAAGAAGCGACCGGCCGCGCTCGTTGATGCGGACGACGCGCCCATCCGCATCCAGCGCGAGGAGCCCTTCGTCGAGCGACTCGAGCACGGCGGTCATGAGCTGCTCGTCGGCGCGCAACGCTTCCAGCCGAAGGCCCAGCTGCTCCGCCATGCGCGAGAGGGCCGTGGCAAGATCTCCCACTTCACCTGGTGCGGAGAGCGACGGCCGGCGCTGCAGGTCGCCTGCCGCGATTGCACGTGCGACGTCGCGCAACTCGACGACTGGCTGCGAGATGCTTCGGGCAAACAGCACGGTGAGGCCGAGCGCGCCCACCAGGGCGATGAGACCACTCATGAGCACGTCACGCTGCGCCCGCGTGACGATCTCATCGAGGCTGCGTGTGGCGAGTGACACACGCACGAAGCCCAGCCGGTGACGGATGGCCACGTACACTTCATCGTCACCCGCGGACACGCTGTGCCGCCGCGACGTGCCGAGGCCATCGCGCCGCGCTTCGATGACCTCGGGGCGGGTGGAATGATTTTCCAGGCGTTGACGCCCGGCTTCATCGAACTCCGAATCGCCGATGACCACACCCGTGCTGTCGATGATGGTGACGCGATGCCCCAGCGCGCCGCCGGCGCGTGCTGCGAGCGCAGCGGCGTCGACACCCGGCAGCCATTCGGTGGCGAGCAGACGTCCTTCGTGCTCCAGCCGGTTCGACAGCTCGTCCTGCAGGTGCTGGCGCAATCGTCCACCCGCAATGAGCACGATGGCCGCAACGAGTACCACGACCAGTACGGCGGTGCCCGCCAGCAGGCGGCGCGCAAGCGTCATGCGACGCGCTGCGGTGCGCGAATGCGATAGCCGAATCCGCGCACCGTCTCGATCAGGTCGCCCGCCGATCCCAGCTTTGCCCTGAGGCGTTGCACGTGCATGTCGACGGTACGGGTCTGGATGTCCGGTGCGGCTTCCCAGACGCTCTGCAGCAAGTGCGCGCGCCCCTGCACACGCCCGCGCCGCTCGGCGAGCATCAACAGCAGCTTGAACTCCGTGGGGGTGAGATCGACGGGCTCCTGATCGACATACACGAAGTGTGCGGCACAGTCGATCACCAGTGTGCCGATCTGGATCTTGTCGGAGTTCGTTGCGCCGCCGGCGCCAAGACGCCTGAGGATCGCGCCCACTCGCAGGACGAGCTCCTGCGGGCTGAACGGCTTGGTGAGGTAGTCGTCCGCTCCGAGCGAGAGACCCTGAATGCGGTCCGTCTCCTCACGGCGCGCGGTGAGCATCAGGACGGCGATGTCGCGGGTGGCGTCGTCGGCATGCAGCCGCTCGAGCACCTCGAAGCCCGACATGCCGGGGAGCATGAGGTCCAGGACGATGAGTGCGGGCCGTTCGCGGCGCGCCGCATCGAGTGCTTCGTTGCCGGAGCTCGCTGTTGATACGCGGTAACCGCTCTTGGCCAGATGGTACGCGACGAGCGCGACGATGTCTGCCTCGTCGTCGACGACGAGAATGCGCTCGCCCGTCGTGACGGGAACACTTGTCATGGGCCGCCGGCCTCTATTCGACGTGAGATTTTTGCCACGATCATTTCAATGGCGACTGGATTGTGTCCGCCGCGCGGCACGATGACGTCCGCGTAGCGCTTGCTTGGTTCCACGAACTCCAGGTGCATGGGTTGCACGGTGGAGAGATACTGGTCAATGATTTCCGCCAGCGGCCGTCCGCGTTTGGCCATGTCGCGCCGAATGCGCCGGATGAGGCGGACGTCCGCGTCGGCGTCGACGAACACTTTCACGTCACACAACTCGCGTACCCGCTGGTCGACGAACAGCAGGATGCCATCGATCACGATCACGTCGGTGGGCGGGATTCGCAGCGTCTCGCCGGCGCGTGCGTGCGTCACGAAATCGTAGATGGGCTTGTCGATCGCGGTTCCGCCCGCCAGGTCAGCGAGCTGCCGGACCAGCAGCTCCCAGTCAAAGGCGTTGGGATGGTCCCAGTTGACCTTGCGCCGTTCTTCGAGCGAGAGATGGGTGTGATTGAGGTAGTAGGCATCCATGTCGATGAACGCAACGGATGCGTCGCCAAGTGCAGCCGCCACGTTGCGCGCGACCGTGCTTTTTCCGGAACCGGTCCCGCCGGCGACTCCAATAACGAGCGGTTTCATGCTGCTGTTTCCTCATTGCCGCGGAAGCGTGACGGAAAGATGACCGGACCATGCCGCCGAGCGGAGTGCATCCGTGTCACGGTCGTGTATAATGCTGAGCTTGTGGGGCCCGATCTGCCACCCTGACGCCCGTTTTCTGGAGAACTTCGTAACGGGACGACCGTTACATTGACTTCTCCGCCTCGCTGCCGGGCGCGACGGCACACGGGGCACGCGCGCTGGTCGTTACACGTCCGTTGCACAACAGCAGGAAGAGCGATACGGGTTTTGGTGACCGTTAGGGACTCGTGCGCGGGCTCGTTCAGGCCGCATGCCATTTTCCCTCGACCCACCGACGCTCATGCGACGCCTTGCCACATTGTGCGCG
Source organism: Gemmatimonadota bacterium (assembly GCA_028287285.1). Lineage (GTDB taxonomy): Bacteria > Gemmatimonadota > Gemmatimonadetes > Gemmatimonadales > Gemmatimonadaceae > AG11. Next base: position 10,586 of record JAQBPY010000119.1, on the reverse strand, counting down.
CTCGTCTTCTGTATTTTTGCAGCATCAGTACCCGCCCGTGCACAAGCGCCCACCGGGCGCATCGTTGGACGTATCGTCGATGCCACCACGGGCGCCGGCATTGCGGAGGTAGGCATTCAGGTAGTCGGCACTACCATTGGCACCACCTCCGGTGTGGATGGGCGCTTCACGCTGGCCTCGGTTCCCGCCGGCACCGTAACGCTGCAGGCACGCCGGCTTGGCTTTGCCTCGAAGACGGTGACGGGCCTCATCCTGGATGGGGGAAAGACCCTGGACCAGAGCATCGCCCTTGCCGCGTCGAGCGTGCAGCTGGCCGCGCAGGTGGTGACGGCGTCCAAGGAACGCGGCACGGTGAACGACGCGCTCGATGCGCAGCGCTCGTCCGTTGGCGTGGTGAACTCCGTGACCGCCGAACAGATCTCGAAGAGCCCGGACGGCGATGCGGCGCAGGCCGTGAAGCGCGTGAGCGGAGCCACCGTGCAGGATGGCAAGCACGTGTTCGTTCGTGGACTTGGCGAGCGGTACACCACGGCGTCGTTGAACAATGCCCGCATTCCAAGTCCGGAGCCGGAGAAGCGTGTGGTTCCGCTCGACATGTTTCCCGCGGGCCTGCTCCAGACCATTACGATCTCCAAGACATTCACCCCCGACCAGTCCGGCGACTTCAGTGGCGCGCAGGTCGACATCAAGACTAAGGAATTCCCGGCGAGCCGCACCGGCTCATTGCAGGTGGGCAGCGGCTATGCGGATGGTGCGACCGGGTCCAATGTCCTTGCCGCTTCGTCAGTGGGTGGGGAGTCGTTCGCGATGGTGAACCACCAGCGCGACCTGCCCTCCATCATCCGCAACCTCGGCAACCTCGCGAGCGTGAATCTCAGCCAGGGCGACCACAACACGCTCATCAACTCCTTTCGTGATTCCTGGACGCCGAAGTCGAGCACCGGCTCGCCGCTGATGAACGGGTCCGCATCGTTCGGCGGTAATGATCCCGTCCTGTTCGGGCACCGCGTCGGCTATCTGGTGTCGGGGACGATCTCGTCGGGCACCGACGTGAAGGATGGCCAGATTCGCGCCCTCGCGGATCGCGCCACGACCAGGGGCGAGACGATCGAGACGGACAAGTTCACGGGCCAGACGGCGAGCCAGAGCGTGCTGTGGGGTGGGTTGACGAACATCAGCACGCTGCTTGGCGAGGGATCGCGCCTGTCCTTCAACGGCTTGTTCAACCGATCCGCAGACAACGACGCCCGCGTCGAAACCGGAGAGTTCACCTCCGAGGCGCTGCCGGTGAAGATCACTCGCATGCAGTACACGGAGCGTGCGATTTTCTCCGGCCAGCTCGCCGGTGAGCACCAGATTACGGAGTCGCAGAAGTTCGATTGGGCCGCGACCGCAAGCGGTGTGCGGCGCTACGAGCCGGATCGGACGGAGTTCGTTCAGGACTACGAGCGCGATACGCCGAACGGACCGCAGATCCTTCGCTGGTACAATGGTGGAACGGGCGGTGCCGTGCGCACCTTTTCCGATCTCAACGAGAACAACCACGAATATTCGGCGAAGTACCAGCTGAACTTCGGTCCGGCGGGCTCGCAGTCATTGGTGAAGATCGGCGGCCTCTATCGCGTGACATCGCGCGATGCGCAGAGCCTGTCCTATGCGTTTTCCGGCACCAACATGACGAACGCGCAGCGCGAATTGCCCATGGAGCAGATTTTCGACGGGCGTTTCACCGGAAGCAATGCCAACACGCTGCACATCGCGCCGCTGTCGCAGGGCGGTTCGTACACGGCCAACGACCACCTGCGCGCCGGCTTCGTGATGGCCGAGGTGCCGCTGTCGTCCGCGCTTCGCCTGGTGGGTGGTACACGATACGAAGAGGACAAGCTCGAGGTCGACGCTTTTTCCACGATCGGCTCGCCGGTGTACACGAACAAGCTGTGGAAGGATCTGCTTCCGTCGCTTGCGCTCAACGTGAAGTTGTCCGAAACGCAACAGCTGCGTTTCTCGGGCTCGCGCACGCTCGCTCGGCCCGAGTATCGCGAGCTTTCGCCCATCATCAGCCGGGATGTGATCGGCGGCGAAAACGTGCGTGGTGACGAGAGCCTGCAGCGCACGAACGTCAACAATGCCGACGTCCGCTGGGAGATGTATCCGTCCGCTGGAGAGATGTTCAGCATCGGCCTGTTCGCGAAGCACTTCATCCTGCCTATCGAGCGCGTGTATGGCTCGGGCAGTGGCGGCACGAGCTTCGTGTTCTTCACCAACGCAAAGAGCGCTGACAACTACGGCGTGGAGCTCGAGGTGCGGAAGGATCTTGGCGCCTTTGCACGGCGGCTCGAGCCGCTGAGTGTCTTCACGAATGTCACGGTCATGCGCAGCCAGATTCATCTGTTCGACAGCACGCAGGCCGCGGCGACGAACCTGAGCCGTGCGATGGTGGGCCAGGCACCCTATGTATTCAATGCCGGACTCACCTATGCGGCGGCGTCCACGGCATCCACCGCGACGCTGCTCTTCAATCGGGTTGGCGAACGCATCACGGCCGCCGGCAGCAGCCCGTTGCCGGACGTCATCGAGCAGCCGCGCAACGTGCTCGATTTCTCGCTGCGGCAGACCATCTCCTCCAAGGTGACGCTGCGCTTCGACCTCAAGAACCTGCTCGATTCGCCATATGACGTGGAGCAGGGAACTGTTACACGGGAATTCTATCGGAGCGGTCGTCTGGTCAACCTCGGGTTCCTCTGGCGGCCTTAAGAGGCCCACCGGGCCCGCGGCGTGACGCAATCGTGACCGCCGCGTAACAGTGCGGCGACACGTGATTACTTGATTGGACGGGGTGGCGAGCGCTGTGCGCACGTCACCCCGTTCTCATTTCGACACACCACATCCAGTCCCCTGAGGAATTGCATGAAGCTCACTCGTCGAGCGCTAACGGCTGCCGCGGTTGCCGTCTCGCTTGCCACGGCGGCATGTGGCAGCAGCGATGGCCCCACCACGCCCGTAACGCCAAATCCGATCATCGGTGCTTCGGTAATCGCCAAGAGTTCGTCGTCGACCACCATTTCGTTCACGAGCGTTGCCGGCGACGCGAGTTACGACATAGAGCGCGCTGAAGGTGCGACGGGGGCATTCGCGGGCATCACGAACCTTCCGGCACCGGCAACGGCCGGCGCCATGACATATACGGATAACGGACTCAAGCCGAACACCCTGTACCGCTATCACATCATCACGAACCGGGGCTCGCAGAAAAGCCCTGCCTCGAGTGACGCATCGGTGACCACGCTCGCCTTCGGCAATGCGGCAGCCACGATCAACGGTGACATCCTCGCGAGCCGCACGCTGTTCGCGGATACGGCGTACACGCTGTCCGGCTTCATCCATGTTGCCAACGGCGCCACGCTCACGATCCAGCCCGGTACCACGATCAAAGGCGATTTCAACGTGCTTGGCTCCGCTCTCATGATCATGCGCGGCGCAAAGATTCAGGCGGTGGGCACGGTTGACGCACCAATCGTCTTCACCTCGTCGCGCGCGGCGGGCTCGCGCCAGCCTGGCGATTGGGGCGGATTGCTGCTCGTTGGCAACGCGATCAACAATCGTACGGGTTCCGTTGCCGTCGAAGGCACCGGTACCGACGGAAATACGGTCGTGAGCGGCAAGAATTACACGGTCATCTACAACGGCGGCACCACGCAGACGGACAACTCCGGCACACTCGCTTACGTGCGGGTCGAGTTCGCCGGCTTTGCACCGATCCAGGATCAGGAGTTCAACGCCTTTACCTTCTGCGCCATCGGCTCCGGTACGCGCGCATCGTACCTCGAGGCGCTGGATGGACTCGATGACTCCTTCGAGTTCTTCGGTGGCGCCATCGACATCGACCACCTCGTTGCCTTTGAAACGGCGGATGACGTGCTCGACATGTCCGAAGGCTTCCAGGGCCGCGTGCAGTTCGTGGTGGCACAGAGCACCGTGCAGCTGACGCCGCGTACCGGTGCCGGCGGCTACTCGGTTGACCTCGAAGGCATCGAGAACGACGGCTGCAACGGCACGGGTTGCGATCTTGGATTCAACCAGGCGCCATTCACCGTTCCGCTCGTTGCCAACTTCACGCTGATCGGCTGCGGCCTGCAGTCCTGCATGGGCGTGAGTGGTGGACACGGCATGATGCTGCGCCGAGGCACCGGTGGCTACTATGTTAACGGCGTGATTGCGCGCTGGAGCGCTGATGGTGTGTCGCTGCGCGATCCGGAGACATTTGCCCGGGCCGGCTCCGTCGCCATCCCCTCGGCAACCGCCGATCTGCAGCTCAGGAACATCACGTTCGTGGAGACCAACGGCCTCGCGTTCCAGGCGCCGTCCGCCACGCAGTTCGCACTGGATCTCGCCGGTAACAACCTCACGCTGAGCACGGCGACGGCGGCCTCGATGTTCACGGCCATTCCGGCTGTTGGATCGGCGCCGGCCAGTCTTGCGGCGTTCGATTTCACGCCGGTCGCTGGTTCATCCATTGCGACGGGCGGGCTCTCCACTTTTACGGGAGCAATCCTGGCAAAGGCAGGCACGTTCGTCACGCCGACCGCCTATCAGGGCGGTGTCGCACCGGGCGGCGCGAAGTGGTTTACCGGCTGGACGTCATACGCGCGCAACTAGTGAACCGTTTCCGAACGGAGCGAAGGACCTGTTTCGCGGCGGAAGAGCAGGTTCTTCGCTGCGCTCAAGGACGACGGCACGTTACCTGACGGCATAAGTGCAAAGGGCCGGCGCTCTGATGGAGCGCCGGCCTTTTGCACGACCTCATCGGCAACCGACATTATTGGATCATGACGAAACCTCACACTGCTTTCCTGTGCCTGCTCATCGTGGGCGGCGCACTTGCGTGCAAGAGCGATGGACGAAGCGCCACCGCAAGCGCTGATTCCGTTCACGCCGACTCCATCGCCCGCGCGCGACAGGACTCGGTCAATCGCGCCCAGCCTGGCTACATCGTTGACTCCATTCACACGCCGGAAGAGGACCTCCGTCGTTTTCGGGCGGCATTGCCGGGCGAAAGCGCGAAAGCCCTCGCCGGCGGCAGCTCCACGCGGGAGGCGCTCGTACGTCGCTTCGTGACGGCCGTTGCGGCCAATGACACCACCGCGCTCCTCTCCATGGTGGTCGGCGCCCGGGAGTTCGGTGACCTGTACTATCCGGAGTCGCCATACTCGCATCCGCCCTACCAGCAGCCTGCCGGCATCGCGTGGCGGCTGATCCAGGATCCGAGCTCCGCGGGGCTTACCAAGCTGATTCGCCGTCTTGGCGGCCAGCCGATGAGCTTCGTCAGCGAGAAGTGCGACCCGAAGGTGCTGCATGAAGGCCGTACGACACGATATGCGGGCTGCCTGGTTCGCGTCGTTGGGGCTGCGGGTGATACCGTCACAAAGCGATATTATGGCTCGATCATCGAGCGTGATGGGCAATTCAAGTTTCTCAGTTACACTAACGACTTCTAAGAGATTCGTGCACCACATTCCATCACGTCCGCGCTATCTGTGCTGCCTCGCGGCGGCGCTCGCGCTTGCAGCGTGCGGACGCAAGGACCAAAGCGCGCCGGCGACGCGGCTCGATCTCACCGGCGCGGGCGCGACATTTCCATATCCGCTATATCGCGCCTGGTTCTCCGAATACGCGACACGCACCAATGTGCGCATCAATTATTTCTCCGTGGGTTCTGCGGAGGGAGTGCGACTGCTGGCGCAGGGTGAGGTGGACTTTGGCGCAACCGACAAGCCGCTCGCACGCGAGCCGGGAGATTCCGGCGCCTGCGCACGGGTCGCTGTGCCAACGGTACTCGGACCCATCGCCATTGTGTACCACCTGCCTGCGGGCGCTTCGCTGCGATTCGATGCACGGTTGCTCGCCGACATCTTTTCCGGCCGCATCCGGCGCTGGGATGCGCCCGCGGTACGTGTGTTGAATGCGGGTGTCGTGCTGCCTGCGATGCCAATCGTGGTAGTGCACCGGGCCAGCGGCAGTGGCACCGGACGCGCTTTCAGCGACTATCTCGCGAAGACGGGAAAGTGGCGCACCCCTGCAGATTCGGCGGCCGATGTCGTCTGGCCCGTAGGCGTGGCCGTGGAAGGAAATGAAGGCGTTGCATCCGAAGTGAAAGTGACGGTGGGCGCGATTGGATATGTCGAGCTGGTGTACGCGCGCCAGAATCGTCTCGCCGTCGCGGCGGTGCAGACCGCTGCCGGTGACTTCGTGCCACCGGGACAGGGATCCGGCACCTATCCCATCGTCGCCCAGACCTGGCTGGTGCTCGATCCGGCGCACGTCCACGCCGGCCGCGGCAGTGCGCTCGTCACCTTCATTCGCTGGGCGCTCGAGGACGGAGCCACGAGCGCGAAGGCAATGGAATACTTTCCGGCGCCGCCCGATACCGTCGCACGGTATGACTCCCTGCTCAGGAAAATCGACTTTGCCGCGTGCGGCGGTCGCTGATGTCGCCGCGCCGAGCTGCGTGATTCAGCGCGGCGGTTTCCGATACGTGGAGTCGGTAAGCGTGCCCAGAAAGGCAATGAGATCGTACTTCTCCGTGCGAGTGAGATGCAGCGAATCGGCGGCGAGTGTCTGGTGGGGAACGGTCAGTCCCATGCCGGCGCCTCCGCCGGCATCGTAGAAATCAATGACCTGCTCGAGCGTGGCGAACGCGCCGTTGTGCATGTATGGCGCGGTCATAGCCACGTTGCGCACGGTCGGTGTCTTGAATGCATGGACGTGCAGCGGCGAGCCGTCGAGTGCACCAACACCCCGGTCCGTATCGAGCGGCGCGCCGCGGAGCGATGACGAGGGCACGCCGATGACTTCTACTTCGGAGTCCGAGTATCCGGGTGGGGCTGTGCCGTTGAACAGCGGGACGAAATGGCATGTCCCGCATCGGCCTTTCCCCATGAAGACATTGAAGCCATGGCGTTCGGCTGCAGTCATGGCCGTCTCGTCTCCGCGCATGGCACGATCAAAGCGCGAGTCGAGTCGCACCAGCGTGCGCATGTAGGCCGCCAGGGCCGTCCGGATCCGCGAGCTTGTAACAGCGGCGCCCGGTGGGGTTGTGTATGCCGCTGCAAAGGCACGCGCGTACGACGCATCTGCTCCGAGCCGTAGCGCCACGTGCTCGAGATTGCCGCCCATCTCGCGTGGATTCTCGATGACGGCGGCGACCTGATCTTCCAGAAACGCAACGCGTGCATCGGCGAACGCGGCGGCTTGCAGCGCGGCGTTGAGCAGCGTGGGCGTGTTCCGCTGCGGAGATATGACTCGAGCCTCTCCGGTAACGATCAGCGGTGCAGGCACCTTCTGCCGGTCGGTGAAAGCGTCGCTCGGTCGGTGACACATGGCACACGAGCGATCGCCCGCACCCGACAGCCGCTTCTCGAAGAAGAGCCGCTCTCCGATGCTCGCGATAGCGTTGGACTGGTACCGCTTTCCCGGCGGCGAGAACGCAGCCGGATCGAAGGCGCCTTTATCGAATGGGCTGCTCACATTGGCGCGTAGCGCGCGATTGTCCGTGAGAAATGGAACGTGTGCCACTCGCTGCAGGTCGCTCAGTTGAATCGCGATTGGTCCACAGAACTTCACGATGAATGTGAAGCGGTCGAATGCGCTGAAATCGGGATGGGCATCCAGATAGGCCACCGCGCTTCGCACGCCCTCACGTAATGCGGAGGCAGCGGGCGTTTCCCTCGCGAATCCGGTGAGCGCTCCGAATGTTGCCTGCAGGCTCGTTGCCGCTTCCGGAATGGCAGTTTCTGCAAGAGGCGCGTCAAAGCCCGCAATGCCAAGCGTCTGTACGCGTGCGAGCTCGAGGCGCGCCGCGTCGAAGAGCTGTGCGCTCGTGATCACGCTTTCGTCTGCGCGCTCGCGCAGCCGCCTGATGTTCACCCGTGCGATGCGCGACTGGAGCGCGACGGAATCGAGAACCTCCGGAGTGGCATCGCGGCGATAGACCATCGCCCCGATGACCTGCAGACCCGTTGCCCTTACGACCAGGGCGGGCGACTCATCATCGGGGCGATCGTTGGCAGCGCCATTGAGCGCCGCCGCGGTGAGCGGCGTGTAGTGCTCGGCGAGCCATTCCACGCGCTTGTAGGCACGCCGCGCACGCAGGAACGCCGCGCGCGTTTCCGCGATATGATGACTGGCGGCAAGTGACGCGAGCTCCCCCAGTGCCGAGTCGGCGCGGCTCAGGTCAAGACGGTAACGATCAATGGCGACGGCGATCGCGGCTGACGGCACGTCGTGGCCATCTGCTTCGGTCGCGAACGGTGGACGCTCCGTCAATGCGTAGATGAGCGCTAAGGTAGCGAGAACCACCAGCGGGAGAACGGCGGTGCGATTTGTCATGGGTAGCTCGTCGGGGAGCGCCGGCGACACGAGGCCGACGCTCCCGAACCATGATCAGCGCGGCAGCCCGGAAAGAATCAGGAGCTGGCTGCCCTGATCTTCCACCGAGCGAAGTACGCCGCCATCCACACCCTTGAAGCGCGCAGCGTGCCAGCCATGGACCTGGATGCCAAGCATGAAGGTGCCGGGCTTGCCCACGATGTCCGAGATGTCGATGATGCCCGAGTTTTCCCACGAGCCGCGAGCCGACGTGGTGGCCGCAGCGTACGTGCCCGTGACGGTGTTGAACTTGGCGAAGTCCGGTAGGCCGCGGCGGTGGTCGATCTCGAAGACGGACTTCAATTCCTTCGTGATCAGGTTGTACTGCCAGAGATAGGAGTCATGCGTCTCGTCGCCGTACTCGTTAGGGTCCTCTTCCAGATACAGGTAGTTCTGGGTTGCAACGACGTTGTCGGGATTCTGGAACAGCCTGGCGGGACCGGAGCGGTCGTCCCCGTCGAGTACCACTTCGAGAGTTCCCTTGGTCGGATCATTTGCATCCAGCATCAACCGGTAGACGCGGCCGTACTTCGAGCGCGAGTTGTCGGCATTCACGCCGGTGGCGGCCTGCCCGGTCACCACGAAGTACACCTCGCGGCCCGTGCCGCCCTTGCGGTAGTCCACGTCCTCCACGCGGCCAAACGATACCGCGCTGAATTCGTTGACGGTGGATCTGTTCTGCCCTATCGACGATTCCGTGTGATGCGTCGGCACAAACAAGAATGTTCCAGACATGCTCCCAGGGCTCACTGACCAACTGCGCCGGCATTCGCCTGAGCACGCAGCTTGGCGCCGGACCCGCCGGCACCAATCTCTTCCAGATCGCCCTGCAGAACCCTCGGCTCGCAGTCCACGCCGAATCTCGCCACCAGCCTCTACAACCTGATTCTGCTCACTGGCCAGGCATCTACCATCGAAGTCGATGTGTCCGCAACGCCGACGTCGATGGACGGAGCGACGATCACCGATGCGTCCGACTGGTCCATCGCTGAAAGCGGCGACGCGATTTTCCTTTCGTCTCTCGGAGGCAACGGCATTGGTGGTTGCGCCTTTGCCGCCGCGGTCAACGGCATTGGCCAATTCGTCGCCATCGCGCCAGGCAATACCGTCGACGGCTGCAGTGCGGATATCTGCGAAGTCACGCCCATCGTCGTGACGCCGGAGCCGAGCACCATTGCACTTGCGCTCACGGGGCTGGTTGGACTTGCAGGCGTGCGTTCGCGTCGTCGCTCGCACAGGGACACACTCACCACGATCAACGGCGAGGCATGAGCCATGATCCCCATGCGTAAGAAGCGCATTACCCGGGCCGCCGCCGCCGCCGTGCTGGCGTTCCTGATCCTGTCCTGCTCTGACAAGACGATACTTTCCCCCAGTCTTTCCGCGCCGGAAAATGCGGCGCGAAGCCAGTCGCCCGCTGGCAACTCATGCTGTCATCCCGCAGGAGCACTCTATGCTGTCATCGCGCAGGAGTACTCATGCTGTCATCCCGCAGGAGCGAAGCGACTGTCGGGATACTATCCCCCGCGAAATCTGCGGATTTGACCGCGACGCGAGCCATCAGCGCAGCAGCGCCTTCAGGCACGCAACATATTCCCGCCACGTGTGCGATCCCAGCGGTACGCTGGCAAGCAGGCGACGCGCGGCAAGCATCGGGTGTCCGGCATGCGTCAGGTGCACTGCAATACGACCACTCTGATGCTCCATGAAGCGGCGACACGCGCTTGCCTGCCTGGCCGGGATTCTGCCTGTGGCCAGGTGCGTCGCATAACTGTCGAGCAAGTGCGTCAGACCAGCGACTTTGGCTTCAGGGGGCAGGGTACGAGTGATCCGTGACCCATCGCCGGCCTCGATTTGGCAGAGCAGTTCAGGGACGAAATAAACGGGTCCTTCGCAGACAAGCCGAAACCATGCTTCCGTGTCTTCTGCGTACGCGTAATCTTCGCGAAACCCGCCAATGGCCAGGAACGTCTCGCGATGCAGCAGGACCGACGACGACGTCATCGCAACGAACGATCGCAGGCGTGCGGCGAAGTAGTCGTCGATCCTTCCCTCACTCATGGTAGGCGTGCGGCCAGGTGTGCCCCTCGCGGCAGCGCCCGTAAAAACGGCGACGAGATCCGGTTCACTCGCTGCCACATCTGCTGTGCGTCGCAGAAAAG
>JAQBPY010000416.1 GCA_028287285.1 Gemmatimonadota bacterium | reverse complement strand
TCCCGAGGTGTACATCCAGATTCTGCCGGCCATCGGACTCGTGTCCGAGATCATTCCGGCAATCTCCCGCAAGCCGATCATCGGATACCCGGTCATGGTCTACGCGACCAGGCTCAACGCCTTCCTCGGCTTCGGCGTGTGGGCGCACCACATGTTCGCGGTGGGCATGGGTCCGATCGGCGACACGGTGTTCGGCGTCACCACGCTCCTCATCGCTATTCCCACGGGCGTGAAGATCTTCAACTGGATCTTCACCATGTGGGGCGGCTCGATTCAATTCACCACGGCGATGAAGTTCGCCATCGGGCTCGTTGGGTTGTTCACCATTGGCGGCATCTCCGGCGTGATGCACGCGTCGCCGCCGGCGGATCTGCAGCAGACCGACACCTACTTCATCGTCGCGCACTTCCACTACGTGCTGTTCGGCGGCTCGATGATGGGCATCTTTGGCGGCATCTACTTCTACTACCCCAAGATGACCGGCCGGTTGATGAGCGAGAAGCTCGGCAGCTGGAACTTCTGGTTCACGTTCATCGGCATGAATCTCACCTTCTTCCCCATGCATTTTTCGGGGCTGATGGGCATGCCGCGCCGCATCTACACGTACGATGCGGGCCAGGGCTGGGACACGTTCAACCTGATGAGCTCCGGCGGCACCGTGATCCTGATGTTCGGGGTGCTGCTCTTCATCGTGAACTTCTTCAGGAGCTTCAAGAACGGCGAAGTGGCGGGCGGAGATCCGTGGGGTGCCGGCACGCTCGAGTGGTCCATTCCGTCGCCGCCGCCGGAGTTCAACTTCGCGCGTATTCCGCGGGTGACGTCGCGCTATCCCATGTGGGACATGAAGTCGCCGGCGCTCACGGCCGAAGTGCCGCATAGCGCAAACGGCGATAAGCGTCTGGACGTGGACATCGCGGGCAAGCACGAGGGTCATGGGCATCCGAATCCCACCGGCCCCGAGCCCGTGCAGGCCGCTGAAGCGGGCATGCACGTGGAGCACGCGACCGGCCTTACCGCGAAGCAGCTCGGCATTCCCATGCCGAACCCCACGATCAAGCCGCTCATCTGCGCGGCCGGCATGATCATCATGTTCACGGGGCTGCTGTTCATTCACGAAGACAAGATGTCGCTCGCCATCTCGGTGATCCTGGGCGGCGCGGGACTCATGGTGGTTTCACTCTACGCGTGGCTGCTCACGCCGCTCGAGGACGCTCACTAGATGGCACACGCTATCCAAAGCGCGCACGGCGACGTCGCGCACCAGGGACATCCGCCCACCAGTACGGGCATCGACAGCAAGAAGATCGCGATCTGGGCGTTCATCGGCTCCGAGTGCATGCTGTTCGCGTCCCTTATCTCCACGTACCTCATCTACAAGGGACGCAGTGTCGTGGGCCCGTATCCGCACGAGGCGTGTCTGCCGCCCCAGTGCGCCGTGGCGCTCAAGCCCATCCTGAACATTCCGGTCACGTCGGCGTCCACGTTCGTGCTGCTCATGTCGTCGCTCGCGATGGTGCTCGCGCTGGCGGCGGTGGAAACGAAGAACGTGCCTAAGCTCACCACCGGCGACCGCATCCTCGGCAACTCCAAGCTGTGGCTGTGGCTCACCGCGATCCTCGGCACCGTGTTCCTGGGGTGCCAGGCGTACGAGTTCACGTCGTTCGTGCACGAAGGGCTGACGATCCGGACCAACCTGTTCGGCTCGTCGTTCTTCACGCTCACCGGCTTCCACGGCGCGCACGTGACGGCGGGTGTGCTGTGGCTGCTCACTTTGCTCGCGATCGATTATCGTCGCGGGCTTGGTCCGAAGGATGCCCTCAACGTCGACATGGCCGCGCTGTACTGGCACTTCGTGGACGTGGTGTGGATCGTGATTTTCACGCTCGTCTACCTCATCAAGTAGGGCGACGCACATGTCACACGACAATTCGCATGACTCGCATGGCCATGGCGACGGGGTGGATCACGCCGCCATGGGCATCACCAAGGAACATCCGACCTGGTCCACGTACTGGAAGGTCGCGGTCATCCTGACGTTGATCACGGTGGTGGAGGTGTGGATCTACTACATCCCGTCCATCCGCGACTCGAGCTTCTTCGTGCCCATGCTGCTGATCATGTCGGCGGTGAAGTTCGTGACGGTCATCCTGTTCTACATGCACCTGCGGTATGACCACCGGCTGTTCCGCATTCTGTTCACGGGACCGCTGATCATTGCTGGGTTCACGATGATCGGCCTCATGTTCCTGTTCGGCAAGCTGTCGCTGATCTGATGGCGGCATCGGTGGCGCTGCTGCTGCATCCGGCAGCGCGCATCGCGTTGTCCGAGTTCACCGTGCATCCGAGCACGGCGATCGGGCTGGTGGGGCTGGGCGCGCTGTACCAGTGGCGCGCCCAGCAGGGTCACGAGAAAACCCCAACCACCGGCCAGCGCACGCTGTTCTTCGGCGCCTTGCTGCTGATCTTCTTTTCGCTCAATGGGTGGCTGCACGACCTGAGCGACACGTACCTGTTCAGCGCGCACATGGTGCAGCACCTCACGCTGACACTCGTTGCGCCGCCCATGCTCATCATGGGCACGCCGGGCTGGATGCTGCGGCCCACGTTGCAGTGGCGTGTGGTGGGCCCGTTGGCGCGGTGGGCAACGGGCGCTGCCAAGTGCTTCCTCATTTTCAGCGTCGTCCTTGCAACGTGGCACCTGCCCCCCATGTACGAGTTCGCGATGGCGCATCACAACATCCACATCGTGCAGCACCTGTGTTTCATGGTGGCGGCAACGCTGATGTGGTGGCCGGTGCTGAGTCCATTGCCCGAGTTGCCGCGGCTCTCGTATCCGCTGCAGATGCTCTATCTCTTCCTGCTGACGATCCCGATGTCGATCATCGCGATCTGCATCGGGTATGCGGACCACATTCTCTACCCGGCCTATTCGGCGGCGCCGAGAGTGTGGGGCATTACGCCGATGCAGGATCAGTTGATTGGTGCGCTGATCATGTGGGTGCCGGGCGGGCTGTTCTTCTTTGCGATCATCAGCGTGGTGTTCTTCCGCTGGCAGGCGCAGGGCGCCGAGGATCATGCGGCTGGGGCGCAGGTGGACTGGGTGGTGGCGCCGAGAGAGAACTCCTCCGTTCTTGATTTTCCCCAGGGACGGCGGCAACGCGTCTAGCGCTCCGAGGCGCGAAAGGCGGAACCTTCGCGCTTCCAGCGGTTAGGACGGGTGACTATGCGCGCTCCGCCAGCCGGCATGATGGTCACTGCCAAGCCCTCCAGCCTCAACGCCGCGCCTGACGCCCGAGGCCGAGCATTCACCGGCGTGTTCGCGGCCGTAGTGCTCGTGGCGACCGTGGTGCTCGCATTCATGTGCGCGGCTCCCGTGGAAACCGCGTCAAGCAATGGAGCCACCATTGGCAAACATGAAATCCCGGCGACCGGTATTTCGGCGGCGGTGGTTTCGGCAGTCTCCCACGTGTGGCGTGCATCGCCTTCATCGACGCGCACGAGCGCGCGGACGACCGACGTCCCGAGTGACACGTCTGCCGTTCTCAACGCGCACGATCGCGGATGCAACGAATGCGTGAGTCATGTCATGCGCGGCACCATTTCGATGCGCACGCTCCGCGGTTACGACGCGGCCGCTCCTCCTGCCTCTGCACTGGCCTGATCGGCTGTTCCTTTCGGCCTGATCCATCCCACGATCACCGTGATATTCCTGCCAGTGCAGTCGCACGTGGCGGACGGTGAGCGCACATCAATCGCGCACACACAATGGAGGATGCCATGCTTGGCTTTCCCGCCACACGGATGCCGTCGCCCGAGACACGTGACGGCAACGCAGCATCTCCGCGCGTCGTCATCGGCGTGGACTTCAGCCCACCGTCACTCTCGGCGGGGCGCTGGGCTCTCGCACATGTCGCCCGCGGTGCGCGCGCCATTATTGCACACGTGTTGCCGCCAACGAGAGGAGATGCTCGGCCGAACGACGTCGAGGAGACCACGCGCGGTCTTGCCGGCTATGGCGCGACGCTGAATGTCGCGAGCACCCAGACGGCTGCGCCCATGGGCAATCCGTCGCGCATGCTGCGCGAGGTCGCCGGGGAGTCCGATGCATCGCTGGTGATCATGGGCCGCCGCATGGACGCCAATCGCCGCCGGATCGGTGAGGGGAACGTCGTCGAGCGGCTCACGCGCACGGCGCGGACGTCGGTGCTCGTTGTGCCGGAAGGTGTGACAGCGGCACCGCGGGTCGTCATCGCCGCCCTTGATGAAAGCCTGTTCGGTGCGTCGGTGCTTGCGGCCGCATCGTCCGTCGCACTGGCGTGCGGCTACTCGCTCATCGTGATGCACGTACAGGCGCCGGAGTCGGGCGCGTATGATCGCGTGATCGACGGGGGCAACACGACACGTCGAAGGTCCTCGCAGAGCGCCGACGCATCGAGCGCACTGTTGTTGTCGCCGGCGTGGCTCGCCGCACTGCTGCGCCGCCAGCAGACACCCGACGACACGCGCAGCGAGGTCGCGGCAGGTGATCCGGCGCGCGAGCTCGTGGGCCGAGCGTTGGCGGTGGGGGATGCACTCCTGGTTGTCGGAAAGCGCGGGGCTGATGCCACGCCGCGCGGCAGCGTTGGCTCCGTCGCAAGAGCCCTGCTGGCAAGATCTCCGGTGCCGGTGCTTGCCGTGGAAGTTCTCTGATTGTGTTGAGCGGATCGACAGCGGGTTCCCTGACAGCCCGCCAAATGGTTCAGGGCAGCCCACTGAAGGTCCTACGATGGCGAAAGCAGGTCCTTCGCTGCCCTCAGGACGACAAATCCGGACTGGGTCGCTGCTTCCTGCGTCGCGCGAGCACCAATGCAAGCAGCCCGCTGGCAGTCAGCACCAGTGACGAGGGCTCAGGTACGATCCCCACATTCGAGGACTCGAGATCGGACGGCTGGAACACGTCGAGACGATTGTCTACCATCGCCTGCACGGCACTGCCGCCCTGTCCGTTGGCGTAGTAGTTCATGAAGTACGTGTGCGTGGTTCCTGCGTCGAATGGCACGTAGGCGAGACCACTCGTGAATGGCTGTTCCCCAATGAGGGAGAGCACATTGATCCCGTCTATGAACAGGGAGCTTCCGTCGTCGGATCCGAGGTAGAACTGGAAAATCCCCGACACCGGGGCAAAGAGCTCGGCGCTGAACTGCGCACCGAAGTTTTCTCCCCCAAGTCCAACCGCCGGGCACCAATCGGAAATCTTGGGATTGCCCGTAAGAGGATTGTTGTCGTAATTGATGACCGCTGTGGTACCGGTGCAGAGCAAGCCCGAGAAGGGGCGCCCGTCGGCAACCGGCACGTAGTTCTGCCAGACGGAGTACTCGAACAGGTATTGGGCGTGGGCCGTGGCAGGAACGGCGATCAGGAAAGCGCCGAGCACCCAGCAGAAAACTGCACGGGTGCGCCGAGCAGTCAGGGCGTGCACTGAAAACGGTTTGCAATGCCGCATCATCGCGGAGTTCCTCGGGGGGCTGCGCCGGCCTCAGGCCGGTGGGGGGGAAGTATACCAGTTTCAGGCGGGAAAAGCAGCCCCAGCCATGGCTGTTGACCTCCAGGCGCCGCTACATACGGCCATCGTCGCCCCCCGAGGCACTCACCGGTGTAGGATTCGCCATGGAGCGCACGTCTCGATTGGCCTTGGCCACTGGCCTGATTCTGTTGCTTTCGCTGGTCTCGGTCGCTCGTGCCCAGGGGACGCGGCCGGAACGTCCGAGCCGCGAGGACCTCCACCCGGAGCTCGTTGACACCACCTGGGGCACCAGGACGGGCGCTGCATGGAAACTGGCGCTTGCCAGCCAGTGGGACGCGGCACGGACGCGCTTTACCGCCTTGCATCAGGAGCGACCCGCTGCCGTGGAGGCACTCTCCGGACTGGGCTTCGTCGCCCGCGCCACGGGGCGGCGTGGCGAGGCGCGGTACTGGTACGCCGGAGCGGTCGCCGCGGAGCCGTCGGCGGAGCTCGAAAAGCAGCTCGAGGCCGTGGAATGGGACCGGCCCACCGTGCTGGTGGTATCAGCCGGGGCAACACGAACAGCAGGTACCACCAGCAGCGACTGGTCCGGATCCATCGTCGCACCGATCAACCAAGTGATGTCGATAAACGGCCGCGTCGGTGCGATTGGCGCGGGCGACCCGCTCCGCGGAATCTTCCTGGACTCCGCGCGGGGCGGAGGAACACGCGCGACCATGATATCGGGGGGCCTGGTGCTGCACCCGTCCGAGAACAGCTGGCTGAGCGGGCGTACGGACCGTTGGACCGCGGCCGGACGAACCGAGAACTATCTCTGGATCGAGGCCACGAGCCGCGTCACATCACGCGTCGTGACACGCGCTGGCGTTCGTCCCCTCGGAGGCGCAACGGGCGCGACGCAGGTCAGTGCCGCGGTGGACCTCATCGCGTCTCCACGCGACATCATCACGATGGAAGGCGTGCAGGGGCTTGCCGATGCGCCCTTCGAAGCGAGGTCCGAAGTGCGGTTGTTCTATCTCGCGACACCCAATGTCAGGCATGCGCTTCGTGTGGGGGTCCTTCGTGAAGTTGGCACGCATGTTTCGGCGACGACGGCCACAGCGGCGGAAACGTGGTATCTCCAGCCCACCACGGGCATTCGCGTGGAGCTCCTGGCGCGACATGGCGTGTACGGCCGAACGTATGCGAATGTCGGGCTTTCTCTACGCCGGTAGCATGCGCACGCCCGTGACGATGTCGCGCACGTAGTCGTAACGGGCAATATCCGACGCACGGTGGCTGTCCGTGCTGGCCACGACTCTCACGCCCATTCGCAGACATCGTTCGATGAAGGCAGCGGACGGTGTTCGCCAACGTTCGCTCATCTCGACAGCGGTGCCTGTTGACGCCGCCACGGCCACAATGTCGTCCAGGAGCGGCTCGGCGACGTCGGATTCGTGAAGGCCCATCTTGGGCAGGATGCTGAAGAGATGCGCCAGCACGAGAGGTCGCGCGGAGTGCATGCGCATGCTTCCAATCGTCGCCAGCACGAGCGTCTCGACGCAGTCTTCCGCACGGCGCGCGCCCGCTTCGATCTCGGCCCGAATGATTCTTGGCGAGACCGGGCCATCGTTACCGGGAAACTGATGATCGGCGACGTACACGAGATCGACACCTGCGAGGAGGGGCGCTGATGGGAGGTCCAGCTGTCCCGTGGCGTCGAGCAACTTCGCCTCGACCCCAATGGAAAGGCGAATGTCCGTGGCATTTCTCAGTGCCGTAACGGCAGCGACGTAGCTGGCCACATAGGTGGTGTCCTTCCTCACGTGATCCACAAAACCAAGGTGAGTCAGACCGAGCGCCTGGGCAGCGGCGAGGTTCGCCTCAACGGTGTCGATGCCGTCGGAGAAGACAGAGTGGACATGATGATCTTCGTCCAGCCGCGGCCCGGGATGTTTCATCTGGTGGGTCATTACCAAGGTTGAAGTGAACGCTTTGCGACTAGTGGCAATACTGTTCACTTTGAGCTGTCATCACGCACGGGTGCTTTAGACTGTCATCCCGCAGGAGCGTTGTAGGCGGTCATGCCGCAAGAATACTTTAGACTGTCATTCCGCAAGAATACTTTAGACTGTCATCCCGCAAGAATACTTTAGACTGTCATCCCGCAGGAGCGAAGCGACTGTCGGGAGCTGCTGTCCCGTGCTGGGGAGTTGGGGTGCGGAAGCATGTGTGGGATGACAGCTCACTGAAGAGCATTGCCACTAGGAGTCCGTGTCCTTTCGTGGTGGCGGGTCTTCGGGCACGTGATCGAAGTCCGAAACGCGGTAACCGGCCATCGTGGTCAGGCGTCCCTTCAATTCGAGGTTCGCGGCAGACGAGATGTCGAGCGCGTCGGAGACGAATGTTCCCTGCGCAATGACTCCCGTTGGGAGTGATTTCACCCACTCGAAGTCCAGCGCATCCTCGATGCCGAAGATGATGACCTGTGGCGCGATGGCGAGACACGAGCGAACGAGACGAGCATGCGCTTCCCTCGTTGCCTGATCAGTGGTACGTGTGGCCAGGATATCCACGCGAATGCCCGCGGGCTGTACCTCAGCCAGCCGATGGAGCGCCGCAGCGCTCGATGGATCGATCTCCACGTGTACCGCAACACCAAGCTCGGCCAGCTGCGCCAATGCGCGCGAGAATCCCTGTCCGCGATACGCGACCAACTCCACGGGAACGGCAAGCCGAAGACCGTCGCCGGAGATTCCATGTGCGGCAAGCTGCTCCTTGACGGCACTCACGATGGGATCAGGGCGGCCAGCGAGCGCACCCATGCGGACTTCCACGAATGGCTTTGCACCAGGAAATACCATGTCACTCGCGAGAAATGCGCAGGCCTCCCCGATGGCGGCCTGGATGAGATGAGGACCGGCATGCGAGTGCGTGAGAACCCGCTCTACCTTGGAGACGTCGAGCCCCGTGACGGATTTGCTCGCCCACGCAAACGCGGTACTGAAGCCGACCAATGCAAAGCTCCGGGGGTCGACGGCGGGGGCGAATCGCAACTCCACATGGTCACCGACTCGTCCATCGACAATGACCTTCTCGAGCGCAAGCCACTCCCGGGCGGCGACGTCAAGCTCGTCACCGTAGACCGCATAGGTGCGGCCCGACTCGCGCGATGTGTCCAGCGCCATTTCCGCGTGGGCGATCAACTCCGGTGCTTCGCGCACCGTGTCCACCTGGCTCATCGTGATGCCGATGGCGACCGAGAGCGGAACTTCGCGGCCGGAGAGCGTGACGGCTTCGGTGAGCGACGCTCGCACGCGCATCGCGACGCGTGCGGCGTCGGCGACTTCCCGGCAATCATCGAGCACCAAGCCGAATGCGTCCAGGTCGACACGCGCCATCACATCACTCGGGCGAACGCACCAGAACACCCGCTCGGCGAAATCGGCAACAATCTCGTCGACGGCGAGTCTGCCTACCGACGCGCGTAACGCGTCGAGTCCATCCAGGTGAAAAATCACGACGGCAAAGCCATACCGGTCACCAAGCCGAGCCGCGCGCGCTGCGCTGTATTGCAGGTACCGCTCGAAAAAGTCGCGATTCGCGAGCCCTGTTACCAGGTCGCGCAGCCCGTCGCCACGGCGGCGCCACACGAACAACAGCGCGTATGACAGCAGCAGCGCCGTGGCCGTGACCAGGATGAAGAGGATGCGTGGCATTCGCTATACTCGCCGCAGCCGTACGCCGCTCATTCCGGCTTCTGTTCGTCGCGAGCGGATCGAGAAAACGAACGTGCGAGAACGCGCCGCGGGGTACGCCGACGAATCGTCCTGACGCTCCAGACAAGCGGCGGCAGCAACAGCACTGCCGCCAGCGCCCACCAGAGCCAACGGTCGTTGGCAAAGCGCTGGCGAAGCGTTGGCCCGTTGTTGATCACCAGCTCTTCGTCGCTCCCACCGGTATTCAGCCGGCTCAGAGCCGTATCGGCGGAGGCAATGAGCAAATCCGCCTGGTCATAGTTCTCCGGTGCCGCCGGAACAGCGCGAGATGATGCAGGAATCCGGAACTGGACGCCGGTGTGCCCATTCCACGTCACGACCTGCGCGACGGTCAGTCGCTCAATCGCACGGATATCGAGGAGCATCTCGGACGATCCACGCCGTTGTATTCTGAGTCGTCCGGAATCGGAGGTTGCCGGTCCGGTGAGCTCCGCTCCCTTTGGAGTGCCGACCACGATGAAGGAACCGGCAGGCGGCGTTGTTGGCGCGGCATCGTAGAACACCACGAACGGCATGCGCGTATCGTTCCAGAACGCATCCGCGACCGATGTGAGCAACGACAGATAATCAGGCGCTGCCTCCAGAGCGCCAGCGGGCAGATAGACGGGCGAGTTGCCGCCGATGCCTGCGGTGACCGTGAGAAACACCGGTACTGCGGCATCAGCCCTGGCAGTGGTCACGCGGCTTTGCGGTAGAATCTGCGCGGGCATCGAGGAGATACTCACACCACATCCGTTGTGCGCCTCTCGTACCTGCCGTTCCATGACCACGCGAATGTCGTTCCGCGTTGCCAGCATGCGAGAGGGAAGACGCACGGTCACACGCTGCGGTTCGCCACCCGGATTGATGTCGTACGTACGAACCAGCGTTCCATTCAGGAAGACATACAGAACGAGATCCCGATCGTGGGTGTTGGGTGCCGTCACCACATCGAGCGCAATCTCGGACGGAAGCCGGTCGGGGGGGAAATCACGTACGTCGATGGGGATATGCCATTCCGCCTCACGTGCGACGTTTCGCTGCAGATCGACGATGCCCAGATCACCGAGCGTTGGGTCATCTCGCTCGCTGTGCCAATTGCGTCGAGCGCGAACTACGTGGGCGGCCGAGGCGTTTGCGATGGGCAGCCATGGGCTCGAGAGGAGGTCTGCCATTGCAAGTCCTGCCGATGGCATCAGTGCCAGCCCCATCTGATCCTGACCAGCGTTTGCATACCGGAACGCAAAGATGTTCGCGCCGTCACTCGCTGCGGGCGAGCGCGAGTCGACACCAGTCATGCCTGACGGGGAGCCGACAACAAGGTCGCCCGGCGCCGGCAGGGCGACATAGCGAACGACGTGCGAGGCGTGCTTCGCCAGCATCGATATCTTGTGCGCAAGCGTGAACTCGGACGTCGTGAGCGTTCGCGCCGGAAGCGCAACCGTGACCGTTTCCGGCAGAGATGCCCAGACGGCGCCCACGCTTACCATGGACGTCACCGGTATCTCGAATGCCACGAATGAGCTGGCGTCGATCTCGACGTGACCGCGCCCGAGACGATCATCCAGACAAACGTCCAGATTCGTGGCGATGGCTGTGCGCAGCGTCAGGACAAGGAAGTCGCCGCGGAGCGTTTGCGCCGGCACCTCGATCCTCATGGCCGCACCGTCACGAAGATTACTGTCAGGCCGTGTCACCAGGGCAACGCGAGTACCGTTGGCAAGAACCTCGAGGTTCGACTGCGGAAGGAGGTCGCGTGAAAATCTGACGCGCAGCTCGAGCCGGACATTTTCCGCCCGGGCGGGCGTGGGCATACGAAGCGTGACCTGTTGCTCGGCGTACGGACCGGTCAGCGTCATTCCGGCAGGATACCCGAGCTGGCCAAAGGTTCGAACGCGGGAAATGATTCCGCTGCGTGCCACCGGCGACGCTGTCGACGATACCGGGAGGGCGGCCGTCTTTCGCCGCGTTTGCGCCGATGCCTCAACGGGTGCCTTGAACACCCATGAGCAAACGAAGGCGCCAACGATTATCGTAAAACGGCGACACTTCACAGAAATCATCTGCTCACTGGGTCCGATTGCTGGCCTGGCCGTGGCACGACGGTACTGGAAGGTCAGGAGGGCCGCCAACGAATTATAGCGCCGTTCCCGGCGACACCACTACCTCGAGTCGCACTCGAACCGGCCGGCACGGTAAATATGACCGACTGGAGATAACTGCATTGGCCAACTCCACTGCCCTCGACAATGAGGCTGGTACGGATCGTTCCATGTCCAGCGGGAAACTGCGCGTTGCGGTGACCGGGACAGGTGGTCCCTCCGCCACCTCTCTCTTTCAGGTACTTGGCAACGAATCGATCGAGTTTTTCGCCGGTGACATCGATCCCTACGCTGCGGGTCTCTATATGGTCGCGCCAGGGAACCGGTGGATTCTTCACCGGGGGGGCGATCCAAGATATGTGGACGACCTGCTCGCCCGATGCGTCAATGCGCGCATCGACGTGCTGATACCCACGACAGATTATGAGCTGCTGCCCATTGCGCGTCGGCGTGGCGAGTTCGAAGCATGCGGAATTCGTGTCATGCTGGCCCCGGCGGATGCGATTGTCACATGCCTGGACAAGGCGCGGCTCGTGTCGTTCTGCGCTGACGTCTGCCCCGTACCGCGAACGGTCGTGCTGGATGCCGGCACGACCCTCGACGACCTGCCGTTTCCCATACTGGTCAAGCCGCGAATGGGGTCTGGTGGAACAGGTGTGCAGCGCATTTCGAGTGCGGCGCAGCTGGCCGCCTTACCGCGGAATGGTACCCTCATTGCGCAGGAATATCTCTCTGGCAAAGAGTATTCAGTGGACGTTCTGTGTTCGCCAACATCTGAAGTGCTTGCTGTGGTGCCGCGTTCGCGCCTGAAGATCGACTCCGGCATTGCGGTCACCGGCATGACCCTGCACGATGAGCGCCTGGTCCAGTATGCGACCGCTGTGGCCACGCTGCTCGGTCTCACGTTCGTGGCCAACATCCAGTTTCGTGAGGATGCGTCGGGCACGCCGCGATTGCTCGACGTCAATGCCAGGTTTCCCGGCACGATGCCGTTGACGGTGGCAGCGGGAGTGAACATGCCAAGGCTGGCACTCGACCTGGCGCTTGGCCTTGGTGTTCCGCCGGGCATTGCGGACTTCAAGGAGCTCGCGATGACGCGCGTCTGGAGAGAGGAATTTTTTGACGTGTCCGAGGTGCGGACGCTCGAGATGAGCGCCGCACGACAGCATTTGCCCTGACTGTTAATCAGGAAGTTGTAGGTTCGAGTCCTACCGCCCCAGCTTGTTGTGCCCCAATGACTTACGAGAAAATGGCGCCCGTATTTCGGGCGCCTTTTCTGCTATTAGTAAGCACATAGTAAGCGTCCTTCTCTGGCAGAGGCTCAGTTGCGGAGGATTCCCTTCGACCCCGCCGTAGCGACGAGGTTATGGAGTGGCGTTCACTTTCTGTGGTACAGCTTCACCTTTCGAAGTATCAGAGCGGAATCATGGCTGATACCCCGCGGGCGGATCAGCCGAAGCCTTCCTCCCCCTAGGCCGCTCCAGAAGTAGCAATCACTTCGCTCCAACAGCATTCTCCGCCAACCGGCCCAGCACATCTACTCGCCGGAAGCGACTCAAAAGGCGGCAGGTGGAAGGATGCCATGCCGCGGATGATACTAATTCGAGCGCGACGGCGAGATCCGCCCTCGCCTCTTGGGGCTGCCTTGCCACTCAGGTCAGGTCAGGATGGTGAACCAGTCCGATAGCGCGACGCGTGCGTGTCAACACCGGAATCGAATTGGCCACTTTCACCTGCCAAAATTGCACCATTTGGGCGAGGGTGGGGGCGAGCCGTCAGGTCGCGGCTTCCTTGGAGTAGATGACATTTGTGTCGTTGGAAGTGAGCCCATAGTAGGACGGCATTCACCGCATCATTGCAGCCGTGTCAGGCACGGCGCCCTTGGTGTGTCTTACAGTCTGCGAACCATCGGAGATAGCCTGTCGCAGGCGCAGGACTGGCCACCAGATCGTGTATGACGGCGATGTGGATTTAGCTTCCAAGTGAGACCAGCAACGCACTCCATCAGTACGCCAGCGTTCATTGGTTCGGCCAGCGTCGCCAGTGTCGGCCGCTCCAAGCCACGCCTCGCACCACTAGCAGGAAACTGAGACATGGGCAGCCTCACCTCACTCACCCTTGATGGTTACGAAATCCTCTCGACGCGTAGCTGCGTGGACCTCACGAGCACGACGCTCTTCCGGGAAGATGACAAGCGCGTTCAGCCCGCGTTCTCAACCGGACGGGGCGCGATCGTGAGCGCTCCGTGGATGCGACTACCGGAGGTCCGGGCGGCCGTACAGTACGGAGACGGCGGAAGCGCGAGGTTCGTCCTCCCAGACCACCTCGAGTGGAGCGAACAGCGAACTACGGCAGCAGACACCGAGTACGTGGCGAACGAGACGCCAACGGAAGACTGGGAAGAAGTCACCATGGGCCACGCGTATATCGCCCCAGTGGCCACCGTGCGCGACCGCCTTGAAGTGATGGGGTTCACTCTTCCGGCTGCCCAGAACGAGTTCGAGCGAGGAGTCCGCGCGCGGCTCGATGAGTTGGCCTCCTGGATGCAGTCGGACTCCGAACAGGAGGTGTTCGCCAAAGAACATCAAGCGCTCGTTGCGCTCACATTTCCTGCATGGCTGGAGGCGTTCCGATTCATCAAGAGTCGAGGCGCACATCGGGTCGCAGACGCCGGAGATCTGAGCCGCGAAACGTACGGCGGCTACCTTCTGCCAGCCTCGGACGCGACGTCGACCGTTGGCTACCTCCTCGACGAGGGGACAGACCACAGGTACGGTTTGCCGATACAGATATTCGTTATCTCCTACGCGCCGCTCTCGAAGTGTGTGCCGACGATGCGTTAGTCGAACTCGATCTTACCGACGTGACGTCGGCTGGATACTACACGTACGATGACCCCGTCGTCGCCGATGCACATGCAGCGCTGACGGCGGCATTCCCAGCGAATGCCCCAACTATCGTACTCACCGAAGGCTCGGTCGATCGCCGGGCACTCAAGGGTGCATTGGAGCACTTGCACCCCCATCTCGCCGATCTATACGCGTTCATGGACTTCGAAGGCATGAGTGTGCCCAGGGGAGCCGGTTATCTCGCCGCGACAGTAAAGGCCTTCGCAGGTGCGGGGGTTGCGAATCGGATCATCGCACTCTTTGACGCCGATACCGGCGCACGCGGCGCGCTTCGCGCATTGGCCGGACTGCGACTCCCGCCGAACATCCAAGTGCTGACGTATCCGCCGACCACCCTTGGCCAGAGCTATCCAACCGTGGGGCCGAGCGGCGCGCACGACGTCAACGTGAACGGCACCGCAGGGAGCGTAGAGCTGTACTTCGGGGAGGACGTCCTGCGCCGTGCCGACGGAACGCTGACGCCTGTACAATGGGGTGGATTTGATCCAGAGGTCGGAGCGTATCAAGGAGAGCTACAGGACAAGGCAGCCTTACAGAGCCGCTTCTGGAGGAAGCTGGCGACGGCGGGAAGCGAAAGTGCCGACGTAGGAGCATTCGACTGGTCAGGAATGCGTGCCATCCTGACGCTGCTACACACCGCATTCTCGTGCGGCAGTTGACGGGCTGGACGTACGCCGAGTTGGCGTTTCATCTCGCCGACTCGATGACGTATCGCGCGTTCTGTCGCGTGAGCGCGCTGACGGCGACGCCCTCGAAATCCGCATTGGCCGCGACGCTCCGCCGCGTGTCGCCGTACACCCTCGCGACGCTGAATGATGAGCTGGTGACAAGTGCCGTCGCCCGGCACCTGGAGCCGGCGCGCACTGTGCGCATGGAGGCGACGATGGTGC
>JAQBPY010000406.1 GCA_028287285.1 Gemmatimonadota bacterium | reverse complement strand
CGTGTCTGCAAGGAAGAAAACTTTCACAAGCGACAGGGCTACGAGATCGTGGCGACGCTGGCGAATGGAACACCCGCCCAGAAGGCAATGGTGCAGGATGCGGTGAACCGTTGGTGGTGGCCGTCACTCATGATGTTCGGGCCCAACGACGCCGACTCGCCCAACTCGGCGGAGCTCATGCGCTGGAAGGTGAAGCGCAAGACGAACGACGAATTGCGCCAGCGCTTCGTGAATCTCACGGTGCCGCAGGCGGCCGCGGTCAACCTCACCCTGCCGGATCCCGACCTGCGGTACGACGCGCAGACCGAGAACTGGAACATTGGCGCCATCGACTGGGAGGAGTTCAACCAGGTGCTGCGCGGCAATGGCCCATGCAATCGCGAGCGGCTCGAGGCGCGTCGCGCAGCGCATGACGAAGGGACCTGGGTGCGTGACGCTGCGAGCGCGTACGCGGCGAAGCAGCGCGCCAGGAATGCCTCGGCGGCGGCATAGTGGTCGAGCACGAGGATGCCGGCCAGTGGCCGCTCTGGGAGGTCTTCACGCAGAGTGAGCAGGGCGCGCCCCATGAACATGCCGGCTCGCTGCACGCGTCCGACGCCGAACAGGCGCTCCAGAATGCGCGCGACGTGTACGCTCGACGCGGCGGGGTGATTTCGTTGTGGGTCGTCCCATCGGTTGCGATCACGGCCTCCACGCCGGGAGAAAACGGTCCGTTCTTCGATCCGGGCTCTGACAAGGCGTACCGCCATCCGCAGTTTTACAAGATTCCGCGCGGCGTTCGCGGCGTATGACGTCGCCGTCGGTGGTGCCGGCACCCGCTGAAGCGCCCAACGCGCTGTTCGAGTTTCTGCTTCGCCTTGGCGATGACCGCCTTGTCCTCGGTTCCCGGCTCAGCGAGTGGTGCGGCCACGGTCCCATCCTCGAAGAGGACATCGCGCTCTCGAACGTGTCGCTCGACCTGCTTGGGCAGGCGACGATGTTCCTGCGGCTCGCGGGTGAAGTGGAAGGAAAGGGACGCGACGAAGATGCGCTCGCCTACTGGCGCGAGGTCGTCGACTTCCGGAACTGCCTGCTCGTCGAATTGCCCAAGGGCGATTTCGGATTCACGGTCGTTCGGCAATTTCTGTTCGACGTCCATTCCGTTGTGCTCATGGATGCGTTGTCCCGCAGCTCCAATGCGGAAATCGCGGCAATCGCCGCGAAGTCGCTGAAGGAAGTGAAGTACCACGTGCGGCACAGCGGCGACTGGATGCTCAAGCTTGGCGACGGCACCCACGAGAGTCATCGCCGCGCGCAGAAGGCCGTGGACGATCTATGGCGATTCACGCCGGAGCTCTTTGCGGCGGACGACATCGACCGTGCGATGCTCGCGGCCGGCGTCGCGCCTGACCTTTCCGCGTTGAAGGATCAATGGCTGTCGCTGGTGCGCGACGTGTGCGAGCGCGCGACGCTCACCACGCCGCATGCGCTGCCGCAGCCATCAGTCATTCGCGGCGGACGCACGGGAGCGCACACCGAGCATCTCGGACACATGCTTGCGGAATTCCAGATCGTTGCACGGTCACATCCCGGTGCTACGTGGTAGCTCGCCTCGATTCGCCGCGTGATGCAGTCCTGGCGATCCTCGATGGCGTGATGGACCCCGAGGTGCCGGTGCTGAGCGTACGCGAGCTCGGCATCGTGCGCGACGTTTTCGTGGGTGACGATGGTGCAGTGACGGTAACGGTGACCCCCACCTATTCCGGCTGTCCCGCAATTCGTGTCATCGAGCACGACATCATTGCGGCCATCGAGGCGGGGGGTTTTGCACGGGTTTCCGTCCAGACGACGTATGCGCCCGCATGGACCACGGACTGGATCGCGCCCGAAGCCAGAGAGAAGCTCAAGGCGTACGGTATTGCGCCGCCTTCGCCATCGCTGGATTCGGGCGGCCTCGTTCAGTTGATGCGCGCGCGGCCATCAGCCCAGTGCCCATACTGTTCGTCGTACGAGACGGAAGTCCGGAGTGAATTCGGGTCGACGGCGTGCAAGGCGGTGTGTTGGTGCCGAGCGTGTTTGCAGCCGTTCGAGGAGTTCAAGGCCATTTAGCTCGCTGCGCTCGGACGACAGGCTGCTCACACGACTCTCGTCTTCCAGTGCCCTCGGCGAAACAACAGGGTACTGACGATCGCCACCATGGAAAACGCGAGCGCGGCTGACAGAAAGACACCCTGCGGCCCCAACCCCAGCGCATGCGAAAGAATCCACGCGGCAGGAATCTCGAACGCCCAGAACACGCCAAGATTGATGTACGTAGGGGTCTTCGTATCGCCGGCGCCGTTGAACGATTGAGACACCGTCATGCCGTAGGCATAGAAAGGAAACCCGCACGCAATGGTGCGCAACGCTGCAATGCCGAACGAAGCAACGCCCGCCTCCTGCGTGAAGAGTCCCACGATCTGCGTGGCAAAGATGAAGAACACCAGTCCAACCACGCCAAGGAACACCACGCTGTACCGGCCTGCTGCCCACACTGCCTGCTCCGCCCGATCGGGCTTCTTTGCACCAAGCGCCTGGCCTACCATGGTTGCCGCCGCGTTCGCGAGTCCAAACGACGGCAGCAGCGCAAAGATCACGATGCGCATGCCGATGGTGTAGCCCGCCAGTGCATCGCTCCCAAAGCCGGCCAGAATGCGAATCAGCCCGATCCAGCTCGCCATTCCGATGAACACCTGGAACGTGGCCGATGACGACAGTTTCACCACCCGCCCGATGAGCGCCGGATCCAGCGCAAAGTGCACGCGTCTGACTCGAATGCGCGAGCCCTCGCGCACCAGTCGGCTCAACGCAAAGACTGCCCCCGCGCTGCGTCCAATCGTCGTGGCAACCGCGGCTCCGATGATCCCCATTTTGGGGAACGGCCCCCAGCCGAACACCAGCGTTGGCGCGAGGATGATGTTGATCGTATTGGCCAGCCACAGCACACGCATCGCAATGGCCGCATCGCCCGCGCTCCTGAACACCGCGTTCACGAGATAAAGCATCACGACGCTTGCATTGCAGCCGAGCATGATGCGTGTGAACATGATGTTCTTCTGCACGCCTGCAGACGCACCCATCGCGGCAAGCAGCTGCGGCGCGAAGAATGCCCCGAATATGCCCAGCACGACTGCCACGACGAGGCCGAACAGCAACACCTGCGCCGCGGTGTGCGAGGCTCCATCCGCATCTTTTTCCCCGATGCGCCGCGAGATCATCGCACCCGCGCCGATGCTCAACCCCATCGACATGGCGTAGATGAGTGTCATGAAAGATTCGGAAATACCCACGGTGGCCACGGCGTCCGCGCCCAGATGCGCCACGACGAACACGTCGACTACAGCGAAGATGCTCTCCATGCACATCTCGAGCACCATGGGCACCGCGAGGATGAAAATCGCACGGCCAATTGGTCCCTCCGTGAAGTCGCGCCCGTGTGCGCCCGAAAGTGCTTCACGAATTGCCGACCACACGGACGCCGGCTGGTGTGCCGGTGGATTCACGACTTTGACACTGGAACTCATTGTGGATCCTGAGAAATAGGTGCAGCTGCTCGAGTAGGCAGCCATGATTCCGGAAACGGGAACGCCCCGTCTGCGAAGCTCAGCAGGCGGGGCGAATGAATCGCTCCAGGAATCGATGGCGAGTGGCTCGCTACATCGTCTCCGCACCTGCATGATCAATTGCCACCATGACATCCGCCACGTCCCGACGGGCGTCGGACGGCTGGAAGGCAGTGGTGGCAGGGACCGGCAAGCGCATCAAAGTGCTCCGAGTGGAAGTCGTGCTGCTCCAGCCATGTTAGGCAGGTTGGGGCCGAGAGTCAAGGCCTGCGAATCCGTCATACGTGCAGGAGCGCACTGATCTTCGCCGCAATGCGCGCCGCGTCCGGAAGCACCGCCTCGAGCAACACGGAATGATACGGCATTGGCACATCCTCCACGGTCAGCCGCTCAATGGGCGCATCGAGAAACCAGAACGCATCACGCGCCAGCACCGCCGCGATTTCCGCACCAAAACCTGCCGTCGTCGTATCCTCGTGAACGATGAGGCACCGGCCCGTGCGCTTCACGGAGTCCAGTATCGCCGCACGATCCCACGGCATGATGGTGCGCAGGTCGAGGAGGTGGACGTCGCCACGGAATTGCGCCGCGGCCTCCACGCAGCGATGCACCATTGCACCCCATGTGACCACCGTGATCCCATCGCCTTCACTCAGCACAGCCGCGCGCCCGAACGGCAACACATAATCATCGCCCGGATATCGAGCGCTGCCGTCGCTCGTCATCAACAACGAGCGATGCTCGAAGAAGATCGTTGGATTCGCGCCGCGCATGGCCGAGCGAAGCAATCCAACGGCATCCGCCGCGTTCGAGGGCATTGCCACCTGCCAGCCGAGCGCATGTGCCCACGTCACCTCGGACGACAACGAGTGCCATGGATCACCCACATCCTTCCCGAATCCGCCAGGCATGCGCACGATGATCGGCGCGGCAAACTGATTGGCGGTGCGCCACCGCATGGTTCCACAGTTGTTCAACTGCTCATGCGCCGGATCCGCATATTTTCGAAACTGAATCTCCGCCACCGGCACGAGCCCACTGATCGCCATCCCCACCGCTCGGCCAATGATCCCTTCTTCGGACAAGCTCGTGTCGAACACACGTTCGTTGCCGAAGCGCTTCTGCAGCCCCTCGGTCACGAGATGCACGCCTCCCTTGCGGCCAACGTCTTCCCCATAGACGACGAGCTTCGGATTCGCCGACAGTTCCGTGGCCAACGTCATGCGCACCGCTTCGGCAAATCGCATCATCTCGCCATCCGGCGATGCGTGCTCTGATCCGCCAAGCGCCGCACGCTCTTCGTCCGGGATGCCCCCAAAGGCGCGTACATCGCCATCGCGATGCGGCTCGGCAAAAATGAAGCGCTTGACCGACGCCGGATCCGGCACCGGACGCGCGCGCGCGGCCGTCACGCCCGCGAGCACGTCACGCGCGACGTCTGCCTCCAGCGAGGTCCATTCGTCGTCACTCATGAACGAGGGAACGAGATGCGCGCGAAGGCGGGGCAAGGGATCGCGGTTGGCGTCCGCCGCAATCTCCGCCTCCGACCGATAGCCCTTCTGGTTGTCCGGCCCCGAGTGGCTGTTCAATCGCGGCACGGTGAGATGCACGAGCGCGGGACCGTTGCCGTTCCGCACATGATCCACGCACTCCGCAATCAGCATCGCCGACTGCGCCGGATCGCATCCGTCGCCGTCGCGGAGAAACAGATTTCCGAATGACGAGAGGTTCTTCGCGATGTTGCCGCCCGGCGTCTGCATCTCGCCCTTGACCGAGATGCCAAGCCCGTTGTCCTCGATGTAGAACAGCATCGGGAGCTGGAGGGTGGTCGCAATGGTGAGCGCCGACCAGAATCCATTCGTGGCGACGCTCGCCTCCCCGCCCAGTGCAACGCCAATGGCGCCGTTCCAATCCTGTTCGTCCAGCGCACTGCGGTGATAATTGATGGACTGCGCCCATCCAGCTGCCGGAGTGTACTGGGAGCCGACGTCGCCGGACATCGGAAGTACCGTGGCACCGTTCCAGCCCGGCATGTTGCAGACGACACCAATATCGCGGCCGTCGCTGAACCCGCCTGCGCGCCCCAATGGACTTCCAAGCGCGTCCTCGATGGACAGGCCCAGCGCCAGGAGTATCGGGCGCGAGCGATAGTATGCGCCCACGCCATCGTGTTCGTGATCGAGCAGCGATCCGAGGATGACCTGGGCGACGTCGTGCCCACGTGCGGAAAACTGGTAGAGCACCAGGTGTTCCCGGGGCACCGACGTCCGGTTCTTGTTCGTCGTTTCCTCGAGATCGTCGAGTGCGCGGGATACCAGCGCGGTGTAGGCGATCTTGCGCCAGTCAAAGCGAGCGTCAACAGCGGGTGGCGATGCGATATCCGTCATTGGGTCGGTCTTGGGCGCCTTGGGGTGTTGCAATGGGTCAAATCTGGCGACGGGGCGGTGCGAACGGGAGCGGCAGACCTGCTTGTCGGGCAACACCGGGCGGTATATTCAAGGGCTAACCCACTTTCAGCTCGTGGCCATGGATACGATCCTCGTTGAAGCGACCGGCGGCGTCCTGACGATCACGCTCAATCGTCCAGACGTGCTCAACAGCTTCAATCAACCGATGGCGGATGCCCTGCTCTCGGCGTTGCGCCGAGCTGCGGACGATGCATCCGTGCGCGCGGTGCTCATTACGGGCGCAGGACGCGCGTTTTGCGCGGGGCAGGACCTCGCCGCGGTGCTCCCAACCGCCAACCGACCAATCCCCGACCTCGGCGATGTGGTGCGTCGCCAATACAACCCGATCATTCGCGCCATTCGAACGATCGAGAAGCCGGTGGTGTGCGCCGTGAATGGTGTCGCGGCCGGCGCGGGGGCGAACATCGCCTTCGCATGCGACATCACCATCGCCTCCGAAGACGCATCGTTCATTCAGTCATTCGGGAAAATCGGATTGATCCCGGATAGCGGCGGTACCTTCATCCTTCCTCGCATTGTGGGACTCCAGCGTGCCGCAGCCATGACCATGCTGTGCGAGAAGCTCGACGCCGGCAAGGCAAAGGAGTGGGGGCTGCTGCACGACGTTGTTCCCGCACCAGCGCTCGCGTCCATCGCGTTCGAGATGGCAAAGCGTCTTGCGGCGATGCCCACGCGTGGTATCGGGCTCGCGAAGCGTGGATTCAACGCGGCGTTCGCCAATGATCTCGATACCCAGCTTGCGCTCGAGGAAGAATTGCAGCGCGAGGCAGGGCAGACGGATGACTATGCGGAAGGCGTTCGTGCATTCGTCGAAAAGCGGAAGCCGAACTTCGAGGGGCGCTAGGTGAACAGCGACAAGCTCGTGGTGGGAGTGGTTGGCGCGGGCGCCATGGGCAGCGGCATCGCACAGGTTGCCGCGGCTGCCGGCCACCACGTGATCCTGGGCGACGCAAACGTCAACACGTTCACGCGCGCGCATGCGTCCATTGCCCGCGCGTTGGCGCGTGATGTCGACAAGGGACGCCTCGACGAAGCAGGCGCGGAGGCGGCGCTCGGTCGTATTGCCGATGCCGACGACCTCAGTCGCGGTTATCAGGCCTTCGCGGAATGCGGCGTCGTGATTGAAGCGGTGGTCGAAGATCTTGCCGTCAAGCGGACCCTTTTTGCGGGCCTGGAACGTGTTGTCGCCAGTGAGTGCATCCTCGCGACGAACACCTCCTCGCTATCCATCGCGGCCATTGGCGGCGGGTGCAAACGCGCCGAGCGTGTCCTGGGAATCCATTTCTTCAACCCGGCGCCGGTCATGCCGTTGGTGGAGATCGTGCCCGGGGTTGCCACCTCACCTGCGCAGCTCGACGTGGCCAGGGCGCTCGTCGATTCGTGGAACAAGAAAACCGTCATCGCCTCGGATACGCCGGGCTTCATCGTGAACCGGATTGCGCGCCCGTTCTACTCCGAATCGCTGCGGCAGCTCGAGGAAGGCATTGCGGACGCGGCCACGATTGACTGGGCCATGCGCGACATTGGCGGGTTCAGGATGGGGCCGTTCGAGCTCATGGATTTCATCGGCAACGACGTGAACTTTGCCGTCACGTCCAGTGTATTTGAAGCGTTCTTCCACGATTCGCGTTACCGGCCGGCGCTCACGCAGCGGCGTCTCGTCGAGGCCGGCCGGCTCGGACGCAAGAGCGGCCGCGGCTACTACGACTACGGTGAGGGCGCGGTGCAGCCGGAGCCCACGCGCGATGCAGCAGTGGGGCAGGCCGTCGTGGATCGAACACTGGCCATGCTCGTGAATTCAGCGGTCGATGCGGTCCACATGCGCGTTGCGTCGCCGGCGGATATCGAGACAGCCATGATGAAGGGAGTGAATTATCCCCGGGGCCTTCTCGCCTGGGGTGACGAGATCGGAGCGTCGGTGATTCTTGAACGTCTCGAGTCGCTGAGCGAGGAATATCGCGAAGAGCGCTATCGGCCAAGCCCCTTGCTGCGCCGGCATGTGCGCGAGGGACTGAAACTATCAGCACACACGCAATGACTGACGCATACATCGTGGATGGTGTTCGAACCGCTATTGGCAACATTGGTGGACAACTGAGCGACGTGCGCGCCGATGACCTGGCAGCCCGCGTGATCGCGGCGCTCGTGGCGCGGCACCCGTCGTTCGACACTTCCCGCATCATCGACGTGATCCTGGGCTGCGCCAACCAGGCGGGCGACGACAACCGTAACGTAGCCCGCATGGCGGCGTTGCTCGCAGGCCTTCCCGTGAGCGTCCCGGGCGAAACGGTCAATCGTCTGTGCGCGTCGGGCATGAGTGCCGTGGCCCACGCATCGCGCGCGGTCAAGCTTGGCGAAGGCGACGTCTTCATCGCGGGCGGCGTGGAGAACATGACCCGCGCCCCGTACGTCATGAGCAAGGCAAGCAAGCCCTTCGCTCGCGACATCGAGCTCTTCGACACGAGCCTCGGCTGGCGCTTCGTGAACCCCGCGATGCGCGAAATGCATGGCACCGATTCCATGGGCCAGACGGCCGAGAATGTGGCGGAAAAGTACGGCATCAGTCGCGTGGATCAGGATGCGTTCGCGATGCGCTCGCAGCAGAAAGCAGCTGCAGCGCGCACCGATGGCCGTTTTGCTCCGGAAATCATCCCGGTGGAAATTGCGCAGAAGAAAGGTGCAGCAAAGGTAATTGATACTGATGAGTTCATCCGCGCTGACACGACCATGGATACGCTCGCGAAGCTGCGTCCCGCCTTTCGCACCGACGGCAAGGGCTCGGTGACGGCCGGCAACTCATCGGGATTGAATGATGGTGCCGCCGCGCTGCTGATTGCGTCGGCCAGGGGAGCATCCGACATCGGCGCTCCACCGCTCGCGCGCATCGTCTCCACCGCGGTGGCTGGTGTGGAACCACGGTTGATGGGCATGGGACCTGTGCCTGCCTCTCGGCGAGCCCTCCACCTCGCCGGCCTCACGCTGGATGACATGGACGTCATCGAGCTCAACGAGGCATTCGCGGCGCAGTCGCTTGGCTGCCTGCGCGAGCTTGGCATCCCGGACGACGACGCGCGCGTCAACCCCAACGGCGGTGCCATCGCGCTGGGACATCCACTCGGCATGAGCGGCGCGCGAATCCTGTTGTCTGCCGCACGTGAGCTGCAGAAAACCGGCAAGCGGTATGCGCTGGCCACCATGTGCATCGGTGTGGGCCAGGGCATGGCCACCGTGCTCGAACGCGCCTGATGGCCAACATCTTCGCGTTCGAGGGCTGGGTCCCCGTTGTGCACGAGAGCGCGTTCATCCATCCGAATGCCACCGTCACCGGCAACGTCGTCATTGGCAGGGATGTGTACGTCGGCCCCGGCGCGGCGATTCGCGGTGACTGGGGAGGCATCGTCATCGAGGAT
>JAQBPY010000117.1 GCA_028287285.1 Gemmatimonadota bacterium | reverse complement strand
TTGCGCATTGGACGTGAAGCGAAGATTCCCGTCCACATTTCGCACATCAAAGCCCTTGGCGCCGACGTGTGGGGCCAGGCCGACACCGTCATCCGGCTGATCAAGGCCGCCCGGGCGGCGGGTGTGAATGCCACGGCCGACCAGTATCCCTATCTCGCCTCCGGCACGAGCGTGGGTGCGTCACTGCTGCCACGCTGGGCAGAGGCGGGCGGTAAGGATTCCCTGAACGCGCGTGTTAACGACCCCGCGACCAAGGCGAAGCTGGTGGCCGAGATGGAGCGGAATCTCGTGCGGCGTGGTGGTGCGGCGTCGCTGCTGATCACGGCGACCCGCGACACGACCATTCGCGGCAGGACGCTCGAGCAGGTTTCGCAGGCGCGTCACACCACGCCCATCGCCGCGGCGCTGGAGATCATTCTTGCCGGTGATGCGAGTGTTGCGTCCTTCAACATGAAGGATGCGGACATCGACAAGTTCATGGTGCAGCCCTGGGTCATGACCGGCTCCGATGGATCGGACGGACATCCGCGAAAGTACGGCACCTTTCCGCTCAAGCTGAGGAAGTACGTCTATGAGAAACATCTCATGACATTAGCGCAGGCGGTGCATGCGTCGAGCCAGCTTACCGCCCAGACCCTTCAGCTCAACGACCGCGGCATCATTGCCGACGGCAGCTTTGCAGACGTCATTGTCTTTGATCCAAAGACAATATCAGACAAAGCGACGTACGTGAGCCCTGAAATCCTCGCCGAGGGGATGCAGTACGTGCTGGTGAATGGAAAGGTCGCTGTGGACGGTGGGAAGCCCACCGGGATTCTCGGTGGGAAGCCGTTGCGGCACGTGAATGCGGGCGTGCCGGGCCAGCAGGATTATTCGGCGCACGTGGAGATTCGCCGCACCACCAACGGTGTTCCGCACATCAAGGCGGACAATCTTGGCGCCGCCGAGTATGCGCTGGCGTTCGTGCAATCGGAGGACTACGGCGCGCGTGTGCCGCTCGATCTCCTGCGCTCCCGCGGCGAGATGGGCCGCTGGTTTGGCCGCGACAGCATGGAGCGTGACTTCACAGCCCGACTTGCCTATGACCGTGCGGTGGAGACGTATGCATTCGTCGACCGGGACACCCGCGAGGTCTATGAGGGATTTGCGGCCGGCGTGAATCATTATGTAGCGCTGCATCCCGAGGAGTTTCCAGCCGGGTTCAACCCGGCGTTCAACGGCTACGACGTGCTCGCGCACGACGTGTACATTGCCACGGCCGCTCAGGGGGCAAAGTTCCTCGCGAAGAACGACCCCACGTTTCGGACGCGCACCCGTGGGCAGCCGGCGCCCGTGCAGCAGCCGTCGGAAGGATTGCCGGATGTAGGGGCGTGGGATGACGGACCGGATGAGGGATCCAATGCCTGGGCCTTCAGTGCCTCGCGCACCAAATCCGGACATGCGATCCTCCTGCGCAACCCGCACCTGCAATGGAACGCGGGTTATTACGAAGCGCACGTGACCGTGCCGGGCAAGCTGGACTTCTACGGTGATTTTCGCATTGGCGGGCCGTTTGGCGTGATTGGCGGCTTCAACCGCGACCTGGGCTGGTCCACCACGAACAACGATCCAATGCTGGACCAGGTGTATGCGCTGAAGCTGGATCGCGCCAACCCGGACCACTACCTGCTCGACGGTGCGAGTCACCCCATCGAGCGCGCGAAAGTGCGCGTGGAATACAGGAATGGCGCGACCATGGCGAGCGAAACGCGTGAGGTGACACGCACGCCGTATGGGCTCGTGATCTATCGCGACAGCACGCGGATCTATGTGTTGCGCTCGGGAATGGACGGCGACTACCGCGCCGGCGAGCAGTTTCTCCGCATGATGCAGGCGAAGTCCATTGACCAGTGGAAGGACGCCATGCGCATGCGTGCGCGGCTGAATTCCAGCTTCACGTATGCAGACCGCGCCGGAAACATTCTCTATCTGTGGATGGCGGCGATTCCCTCGCTGCCGCTGGGTGCCGGAACGGACAGCATTGCGGTGGAAGCCAATACGGTGGCGGACATGTGGTCGCACTACGTGCCGTTCGACTCGCTGCCGCAGCTGCTCAACCCCAGGGGCGGCTACGTCCAGAACTCCAATGATCCGCCGTACTTCACGAACATGCGGCAGGTACTGGACCGCTCGAAGTATCCTGCGTATTTCCCGGAGCCGAGGCTCGGGTTGAGGACACAGCTTGCGCTGGACCTGATCGATACCGACAAGAAGCTATCGATGACGGACGTGCTCACGCTGAAGCATTCGTATCGCATGCTGCTGGCGGACCGGGTACGTGACGACCTTGTCACCGCCGTGCGCGCGTCGAGCCCCACAGGCGACGTGAAGAACGCCATCGACATGATCGCGAAGTGGGACAAGACCGTCGCGCCAACGAGCCGAGGTGGTGCGTTGTTCGAGATCTGGTGGCGCAGGTACATCGCGGGTGCACGTACGGACACCATGTACGCAACCCCATGGAGCGCCTCGGCGCCGACGTCCACGCCGCGAGGTATTCGCGTTCCCCAGCGCGCGGTGGATGCGTTTGCGTGGGCCGTGCAGGAAACTGCCAGGCGCTATGGACGTAGTGATGTCGCGTGGGGTGATGTGCACCGTGTCCGCATGGGCAGCGTTGACGTGCCCGTGGGTGGATGCAACGGCGACATCGGCTGTTTCCGCGTGCTCCAGTACAAGGACAGCCCTGATGGAAAACGGGAAGCAACCGGTGGCGACGGGTGGATCCTCGCCGTGGAGTTTGGCGACCAGCCTCGCGCGTTCTCGGTGCTGGCCTATGGCGAAAGTCCGCGTGCTGATTCTCCCTTCCACAGCGACCAGGCGGAAATGTTCGCACGCGGGCAGTTGAAGCCCGTTGCCTGGAGCGATAAAGACATCAAGCGGCTGACCGTCCGGCACTATCGTCCCTGAAGTTCATCGAAGCAGTTGTGTTCCAGTACGCCCTTCCTACCGAGGTTTCATGAAATCGCGCAGCGTCATCAAATCACTTATGCTCGCCGTTCTTGCGGCGACAGCCCTGGGAGTGCCGGCTCGTGCCCAGCTCCAGGGCAGTCTTACCGGTCGCGTTACCGACGCGGCCACCGGACAACCCATCCCGCTCGCGACCGTGAGCATCGTGGGAACAGCGCTTGGTGCGCAGACCAACGGGCAGGGCCAGTACACCATTCGCGGCATCAATGCCGGCAAGATCGAAGTCCGCGTCCTGCGCGTGGGGTTTGCCGAGAAGCGCGGGACAATCAACATGTCGAGTGGGCAGGCGGCAACGCTCGACCTCACGATGAGCGCCGTTGCGACGACGCTGAGTCCTGTGGTCACGACCGTGACCGGTGAGCAGCGGCGCGTGGAAGTGGGCAACTCCATTGCGCAGGTGGATGCGGGCAGGCTCAAGGAGACAACAGCGATTGGCAGCGTGGGCGACTTGCTCACGGCGCGCACGCCGGGGGTGATGGTGGTGCCCGGTACGCAGATCGGTGCCGGCACGCGCGTGCGTGTTCGCGGAACGAGCTCGCTGTCGCTGAGCAACAACCCCATCTACATCATCGACGGCACACGTGTCGAAGGTACGACGGGCTCGTCGACGGTGAGCGTTGGTGGAACCACGCCGGCGCGCGTGAACGACATCAATCCGGAAGAGATCGAGACGATCGAGGTGGTGCGTGGTCCGTCAGCCGCGACGCTGTACGGAACCGATGCGGCGAACGGCGTCATCGTCATCACGACCAAGCGCGGCGTGGCCGGCAAGATGCAGACGACGTATACCACGGAGCAGGGTGCACGCGTCGACCGCAATCATTATCCGGATGCGTATCGTGCGTGGCGCAGCGGCGCGACGGCAGCGCTGACGTCGACGTCGTCGAACGTGGTGCAGTGTTTCCTCTCGCAGGTCACGGCGAACGCCTGCAAGCAGGACAGCGTGACAAAGTTCAATCTGTATGATGATCCGGAGACGACGCCGAACGGCACCGGCTACCGGCAGCAGCACAGCCTCCAGGTGGGTGGTGGATCCGAGCAGCTCCGCTACTTCCTGCATGGCGAGTGGGAGAACGACGCGGGCATCCTGAAGGTGCCGGAGTTCGACAAGCGCTATCTCATTGCACATGGCGCCACGCTACGCAGCGAGGAATTGAGCCCGAGCAACCAGGGCCGCAAGACCATGCGCGGGAACTTCAACATTGCGGCGACGCCAAGTCTCGACTTCGCCTTCAACACGGGGTATACGTCGCAGGATACGCGGCTTCCCACGAGCGATGATTCCGGCACGCTGGGTGTGGCCGCGAACACGTATGGTGGCCCCGGCCAGAAGTACAACCTTGCCGCCAACGGCGACACGCTATGGGGCTGGAGGCAGTTCACGCCGCGCGACATCTACCAGACGTACACGAACCAGGGCATCTCGCGGCTGATCTCGTCGCTCAACACCAATTGGCGTGCTGCGGAATGGTTGTCGGCGCGCGCGAACGTGGGGCTCGACTACGCAAACCGCCTGGACACCCAGCTCTGCCGTTTTGGGAGCTGCCCGGACCTGGGCGGCGACAGCAGGAAGGGCTACAAGATCGACAACCGCTCGAACTTCTTCACGTATGCCTCGGACGCAAGCGCGACCGCCACGAAAGCCGTGTCGTCGACGATGATGTCCAAGACGACCGCCGGTGTGCAGTTCAACCGCAGTGAGTTCGATCGCAACGGCGCGAGCGGTACGCAGCTGCCGCCGGGCGCGGTTTCCGTCACGGCGGGCGCCGTGAAGTCCGCCGACGAATCCACGAGCGATACGCGCACCCTTGGCGGTTTCGTGGAAGAGGCCGTGTCATTCAATGAGCGTCTGTTCCTTACGGGCGCACTTCGCTCGGATCGCAACAGCGCCTTTGGTGCCGACTTCAAGACAGTGCTGTACCCGAAGCTTTCGGCATCGTGGGTCGTGTCGGAAGAAGGGTTCTTTCCGAAGTACAACTGGATGAACCAGCTGCGTCTGCGCAGTGCGTACGGCGCATCGGGCGTGCAACCGGGAACAATCGACGCCGTGCAGTATTTTTCCGCGTCGACGACACGTCTGGAAAGCGGCGATGCACCGGCCGTGGTGTTCAGCACGCTCGGCAACGTGAACCTGAAGCCGGAGCGCAGCACGGAGCTCGAGATGGGCATCGACGGAACGTTCTTCGACAGCCGCCTCACCACCGAGCTCACGTACTACCAGAAGGCGTCGAGGGACGCGCTGATCAGCCGCATCCTGCCGCCGTCACTGGGTACGGGCGCCACATCGCGCTTCGAGAACCTGGGCAAGGTGAGCAACGTGGGCTGGGAGTTCCTGCTCAATGCGCAGATGGTGCAGCGCTCCGCGTTCGGTTGGGACTTGACGGTGAGCGCCAACTCGAACACGAACACGCTGGACAGCCTGGGCGGCCTGCCGAACATCATCTCGAGCAGCACCGCGCAGCAGCGCGAAGGCAAGCCGTTGAATGGCTGGTGGTCGCGTGCACTCGTGAGCTATGCCGACAAGAACGGCGACGGCATCATCGCGTACAACGTCGATCCGAACCTGAGTGAAGTGGTCGTCACGGATACCGCCGTGTATCTCGGCAATCCCATCCCGAAGTATGAATTGTCCGTCACGAATGGATTCGACTTCCTGAAGCGCCGGCTGCACTTCGGTGGCATGGTGGATTACAAGGGCGGCTTCAAGACGTACAACAACACCGAGCGCATTCGCTGCGGCAGCCGCAACAACTGCGCAGGCCTGCTCGATCCGCATGCGTCGCTCTTCGAGCAGGCACGTACGGTGGCGCAGCGCGATCACCCCGCGAAGACCGTTGCCGGCTTCATCGAGGACGGCGACTTCATTCGTCTTCGCGAGTTGAACGTCACGTACACCGCCTCGGAGGACTTCGCGAGCCGCTTCCTGCACGGCCGTCGCATTGCCGCCACGTTCGCGGCACGCAACCTCGGCATTCTCTGGACCAAGTACACCGGTGTCGACCCCGAGGCATTCGCCACCACCGGCGACGCGCCCTCGGAGTTCCAGGCGTTTGGCCCGACGACGTTCTATGTGTTTCGCCTCTCCTTCGGATTCTAGGACTGACCTCGAATGACTTCTTTCATGAAACCACGCGCGGCCATCGCCGCCGTCCTCGTCGGCGCGCTTGCCCTGTCGAGCTGCAAGACGAACGACATTCTCCAGGTAACGGATCCCGACATCATCAACCCGACTGATGTGCAGTCGGCCGCCGGCGCTGCTGCCGTACGGACAGGTGCCATTGGCCGTCTCAGCAGCGCGACGAGCGGTGGCAGCACCAACTCGGAAGGGTTGTTCCTGCTGAGCGGGCTGCTGGCCGACGAATGGATCAACGGCGACTCCTTCATTGCGCGTCAGGAAGTCGACCAGCGTGTCATTACCACGGCGAACACGTTCCTCACCGACGTGGACCGCATGCTGCAGCGCGCGCGACTCTCGGGGGTGCAGGCGGTGCAGCTGTTGAAGCAGTACAGCCCGCTCGGGCCTACGGCCGATGTGGCGGAGATGTACTTCGTGCAGGCGTATGCGGAAAATGTGTTGGCTGAGGATTGGTGCAATGGCCTCGTGATCAGCGGCGTGGTGAACGGCGCGGAGCAGTACGGATCGCCAATGACCAACGTGCAGGTGTATACGCTGGCACTCGCACATGCAGACTCCGGGCTTGCGCTGATTACCGGCACGAGCACGGCGGACGTGAAGGTTCGCAACGCGCTGGCACTCACGCGCGGGCGCATCCTGGTCAACCTCAACCGGCAGGCAGAGGCGGCGACGGCGGTGGCATCAGTGCCGACGAGCTACAACTACCTGAACTACTATCTTGCCGTCACGAACGACAACGCGATCTGGACGTACAACAACACCGCGCGCCGGTACAGCATGAGCAGCGGTGAAGGTACGAACGGCCTGAACTTCGGGACGGCGGCGGACCCGCGCGTGAAGTCCTGCCTCGGTGGCGATGCGGCGTGTGTTGCTGCGGGCACGACGATCAAGGGTCGTGACGATGGTACGGTGCCGGTGACCGTGCAGCTCCTCTGGCCAACGCGCGATGCGTCCGTCTCACTTGCGAGCGGTGTGGAAGCACGCATGATCGAGGCAGAGGCTGCGTACAAGGCCGGTAACTTTGCCGGCATGATCACGAAGCTCAACCAGGCGCGTACGGACGCGGCGATCACTGGTCTGACGGCGACGCTCGTTGATCCGGGCACGAACGTGGCGCGCGAAAACCTTTTGTTCCGCGAGAAGGCGTTCTGGACATTTGGTCGGGGCGTCCGGTTGGGCGACATGCGGCGGCTGGTTCGGCAATATGGACGCACCACGGAGTCCGTGTTTCCAACGGGTGCCTGGCACAAGGCGGGTAACTATGGGACGGACGTGAACTTCCCGGTGCCACAGGCGGAGCAGAACAATCCGAATGTGCCGGCGGGGAACAACACGTGCATCGATCGTAGCGCGTAATCTTCTATCTTCTTGCTCCGGGCGCGCTGGGTGCGCCGCGCAGGCCACTTTGGGGCGGCCGGGGCTTGTTTTTGTTTCCACATAAAAGCAATTCTGTTTGA
The DNA here is from genome assembly GCA_028287285.1 of Gemmatimonadota bacterium. GTDB lineage: Bacteria > Gemmatimonadota > Gemmatimonadetes > Gemmatimonadales > Gemmatimonadaceae > AG11. The sequence goes on along the minus strand of JAQBPY010000117.1, from coordinate 8,279 downwards.
AATCCAGCCTCATCATTTTCAGCGATGAAGGATGTTACAGGATTGCTTTTATGTGAAGGATCTTTTCGTGTTGTTGGAGTGTTGTTCGCCCCCCGAGCCACTCAGGGGGTCGGGCAAGGCTTGTCGGGTGTTTTCACATAACAGCAATCCTGTTGAAATCCAGCCTCATCAGTCCAGAGGCGGATCGCCAAGTCGCTCGGCAACCCCAAAATGCTGCCGCCGTGCGTGGCGAATGAACTGGCCTTCGCGATGAAGGATGTTACGGGATTGCTTTTATGTGAAGGATCTTTTCGTGTTGTTGGAGTGTTGTTCGCCGCCGAGCCACTCAGGGGGTCGGGCAGGGCTCGTCGGTTTGTTTCCACATAAAAACAATTCTGTATGAAATCCAGCCTCATCAGTCCAGACGCGGATCGCCAACTCGCTCGGCAACCCCCAAAATCCTGCCGCCGTGCGTGGCGAATGAACTGGCCTTCGCGATGAAGGATGTTTACAGGATTGCTTTTATGTGAAAAAAACCGCTACGATCTTTGCGCGCACCTTAAGCTCAACGCGCCCGCAACACTCAACGCGCCCGCTAGACGATTGCCTAACGCAGTCGCGCGGCCGGACTGAGGTTGCCAACTCGATCAACCGACATGACGCGGATGTCGACGGACGCCGCGCGCGGAACGGGAACATGCAGCTTTGGCGAGCCAGGAAGAATGCGTGTCGTCCACCCGGCATCGGCACGGGCTTGAATCACCCAGAGCCACGGCGTGCGCGCGGGCTTGCCTGACGTGACCTCGAACACCCGGTCGCCGGACGCGGAATCGATGCGCGAAAACAGCGACGGAGCCGCAGTGCCCGCACCCGGAAGCCAGGTCGTCGCAGGCACGAGCGCCGGCATCGCATACGACTCACGCAACAGACGTTCGTTCAGGCTGTCTGGATCCTGCATGAACACTTTCATGCTGAAGTGCACGTTGCCCGTCGCACCGGGCTGCGCGCGCGTCATCCGGATCTCGTCAATGATGACGCTCGTTGGAAAACGCGATGCATTGGTGAAACCCACCTTGCCCGTGTAGTTGCCGGGCCAGAGGTGACGGCCCTTCACATTCTCGTCGGCCCACCACTGCAGCAAGTCGTCGTAGCGCTGTTGCGGGCGATTGGGGCCAAAGTAGAGCTGCGGCGTGAGGTAGTCCACCCACCCTTCGCGCCACCATTTGCGAGCGTCCGCATACAACTCGCCGTACTGGTCGAGCCCACGCACCGACGCGGGATACCCAGGCCGCCAGATCCCGAACGGACTGATACCAAAGCGCACGCTCGGCTTCACCTTGTGAATGCCCGCGTTCAACTCCTCGACCAGCAGGTCCACGTTGTGCCGCCGCCAATCGTCGCGCCCGAGCTTGCCGCCGCCGTTCCTGTACCGCCTGTACGTAGCATTGTCGGGAAATGGAATTTCCTTCCCCCGCTTCAACTCCTTGTACGGGTAGAAGTAGTCGTCCATGTGCAGCGCATCGATGTCATAGCGCTTCACGATGTCGAGAACTACACGTGTAGTCCTGGCTCGCACCGCAGGATCGCCCGGATCCATCCATACATAGGAGCCGTACCTGTGCGTCAATTCCGGGTGGGCGCGGCTCACATGATTGGCAGACGCCTTTCGCGTCAACGAGTAGCGCGCACGATACGGATTAATCCACGCATGCAGCTCGAGGCCGCGGTTATGCGCTTCGGTCACCGCAAAGGCGAGCGGATCGTAATACGGATTGGGCGCGCGGCCCATCTCGCCGGTGAGATACTCCGACCACGGTTCGATCTTTGAATCATAGAGAGCGTCGGCACCGGGGCGCACCTGAAAGATCACCGCGTTCATGTGCAGATCGACGGCCTTGTCGAGCATGGCAATCAGTTCGGCCTTCTGCGCTTCAGTGCTCAGTCCTGCCCGCGACGGCCAGTCGAGGTTGTCGACTGTTGCGATCCAGATTGCACGGAGCTCACGCATGACCGGCGGCGGCGTGGTATCGACAGGCGCCTGGGCGCGAACACCGAACGACAGGGAGAGAACGATGAACGCCAGGTACCGCACCGCCCTCATCGCACCGCCGGCAGACCCAACACGCGCCGATATACCGACAGGTAGCGCGCCGCGCTCTTCTCCCAACCAAAGTCGCGCGCCATCGCTTCACGCATCATCTGCGACCAGCCGTCGGCATCGCGGTATTGATCGACGGACCGCATGGCGGCGCGCATGAAATCGGCCGGGGTGTATTCGTCGAACAGAAATCCGGTAACGCCATCCTCGATGGTGTCGGCCAGACCGCCGGTGCGCCGAGCAACGGGTATGGTGCCGTAGCGCTGGGCGCGCATCTGGGTGAGGCCGCACGGCTCGTACAGCGACGGCATGAGGCACATGTCGGCACCGGCGAGCAGCAGATGCTCGAAGTCGTCTGTAAAGTTGAACTCCACGGCAATGCGACTGGGCGCCCGCTCCGCCAGCTCCTGCAAGGCGGCCTCGTACTGCGGCTCGCCGTGGCCGAGAAACACATACTGCGCGTCGAATGCAAAGTAGCCGGGATCGCCAAGAATGAGGTCGAGGCCCTTTTGCGAAACGAGACGTGCCGTGAGCGCGAAGATGGGTGCCTGCCAACGACTCAGCCCCGTTGCGCGCTGGAGGGCAATGCGGCAACGCTTCTTTCCACTCAGGGACTCGGACGAATAGCGCCGCGGAATCTTGGGATCGGTGGCCGGGTTCCAGACTTCCTGATCAATGCCGTTGACGATGCCAACGAGACGGTCGCGCATGGCCACGAAGACACCGTCAAGACCGAAGCCGCCCTTTTCGGTGCGGAGCTCGTGTGCATGCGTGGGGCTCACCGTGATGGCAAGATCGGAAAAGACGAGCCCGCCCTTGAGGAGATTCAGACGGCCATGCCACTCGAGCTGGCGATAGTTGTACAGCGCCTGGGGTATGCCAAGGTCCGTAACGGTGGACGCAGGAAAATGGCCCTGGTAGCCGGCATTGTGCACGGACAGCACCGCACGAATTCCCTCGTAATACGGATGCACGATGAACTCGGCCTTGAGATAGATGCTCGCGAGCGCCGTCTGCCAATCGTGTGCATGGATGATGCTGGGTGGCTGCGGCAGCACACGCGGGAGCGCGACCAGTACGGCGCGCGCGAACAGCGCATAGCGTCGCGCGTTGTCAGGATAGTCGCCCCCTTCGTCGCCATACAGATGCGGGCGGTCGAAGTACGGCTGGCTCTCGACGAACAGCACGCGCGGCGTACCCGGAGCAGTGGGGGTGATGCATTCGAAGATGCGCGCCGTTTCCGTGCGGGGCCCTACGGTGAGGGTAAACGCCGGCCCGAGGGGCTGAAGCTCCACACGCTCGCGCACCGTGCTGTAAAGCGGCATGAACACGGTGACCGGGATGCCGGATGCCGCCTGGTATTTTGCCAGGCTGGCAACGGCTTCACCAAGGCCGCCCGTTCGTGCATACGGCGACAATTCCGCGGCAAGATGAACCACGGGCGCTGGAGAGCCGTCGGGCCGAACCAATGGAGCAGAAGGAACCGTGCTGTTGCTGATGGTACTAGTCGCCACCGTCGCCCCTCGGGGAAAAACTGCCGATTCGAAATCAGCCATGATGAGCGTCCATTCGCCAGCGTGGCTCGCGATATCCGTTGCGTATCCGACCGAATTCACCGGTATGCATCGATGGCGACGTCAATGGCCCGGTCGAGTGCGCCGAGCAGCTCGTTTCCCGGTACCGGGCGCATTTCGATGGACGTCCAACCCACGTAGCCGGCCTTTTGCAGCAGCGCACCCAGCTCACCGTGGCGCACACTGCCCGAGCCTACCGGAGCCAGGCCAATTTCACTGATATGGAAATGGCGTGCCGCCTGCGCGGCACCGATGATTGCTTCATCGGTTTCGCCGCTGGCTTGCAGCGCTCCGGCATCGAGATGCAGGGCAAAACCGGGGTGATCGACTGCCCAGACCAGGCGCAACGCCTCGGCTGACGTCCGCACGAAGTCGCCACCGTACAGTGGCGGATTCGGCTCGATGCCAACTACGCATCCCAACTCATCGGCGGCCGCGGCAATCCGACGCAGAATGGGTGCGGCCACGCCCACGGCATCGTCTTCGGAGAGAGAGCCCCGAATGCGATTCCCCGGTGCACCAAGCACGATGACGCGTGCGCCAAGCTCGGCCGCTACGCGTGCGGTTGCGATCACATGCCGCTCGAAGCCGGATCGTTGCTCCGGCGTGCCAAAGAGCTGAAGCTCCGGCATCCCGAAAAGAATGCCCTGCAGGGCAACGACCGAAATGCCTGCGTCGGACCATTGTTCTCGAAAGCCCGCGAGCAGGCGCGGGCTGACATCGGACAGCCAGGGCCAATATTTGAGCGGCGCAATCTCCACACCAGCGACACCACGCGCCGACATGAGCGCCCGAACCTCGTGGTCACGAGACGGATCCCAGGCGAGACTGGAGATTGCAAGCTTCATCTCGCGCGTTCCGACGCCACAAAGTCACGCAGCCCGTCAAAGACGACATCGGCGCTGAACCAGTATCCATCGCGACCGCCGGCGAGATCCGCGTGCACGCTGCGCACATCGTAGTTGGGCGCGTCGTCCGCGTACGGCGTGGACATCGTGCGTCCAAACACCTGCTCCGCAACGTCGCTCATGGACACGGGCTCCGGCGTGATGTTCACGACATCGAATCCGGACGCCAGAATATGCTCGACGTCGGTATGCAGCCGCGCAACATCGTAGAACTGAAATCGTGCGTTGCCCGGTACCCCGTCCAACGGACGATCATTGAGCAGGTCGAATACGGCATTCTTCTTCAAGCCGTATCCGTACAAGCCAGGCAGACGCACAATGGTTGTTGCGAAATGCGCTCGGCAAAATTGTTCGAGCGCGTAGCGGTGCAATCCGTATGGCTCGCTGGCCTCGGCGTCGATCGGCGTGCGCTCATCTGGTCCGTTAACGCATGGATAAACATCGATCGTGGAGATGAGCACGAAACGCGTCGACCTTGCTTCACGCAGCGCGTCCGTGAGCGTCGCGAGACGTAGGCGATCTTCTTCGGGATTCCTGTTCGCGCGCCACTTTTCTGCCGGTGCGCCGCAGCAGTAAATGGTGTCGAAGGTGCGGCCGCGAATGGCGTCGATGTTGGTGGAGCGAAAGCAGGCGTCGAAGGAACGCGCGCGCAGCAGCGTGCCTCCCACAAAACCGGTGTGACCAATAAGGGCATCGTTCACGCCGCACCGGATGCGGGAGGATCGAATCGTCCACACACTGCATCCCACACCGTGCCGAGAATGGAGAGGTTACCCCGCACCCCCCTGATCTTGGTGGGCACACGGCCCGAGAGCGGATAGGTGCGCGTCACAGGAAGCTCGGCAACCCTGAAGCCGAGCCGCGCGGCACGAATGGCGAGGTAGTAATGGAGCTCGTAATGCTGGAACAGGTCCCGAAACGGCAGCACGCGCGGATCACGGAGGAAACGTGCGCTGTACGCACGGAAGCCATTCGTGGTGTCGGTGTAGCGCCTGCGCGCGGCGAACGAGATGAGCGGCGCATGCAGCCATCGTACGCCGAGGTGCCGCGAGAGCGGAGTGCGAATGCCGCGTCCGCCGTGAACGTAGCGCGAGCCTTGCACATGATCGATGCCATTCTCGAGGGCACCAACGAACGACGGCACGGCAATGGTGTCGTCCTTGTCGTTGCCGTCAATGACGACGATGCCGTCGTAGCCCTGCTCCAGACACCAGTACAAGCCGACACGCATCTGCGCCGATAATCCGCCCTCTCCGCGTTTCGCAAGAAGCGCGCGCACGCCACACCGGCGGAGAAATGATTCCTCCAGTGCGCCGTCGGTGCTTCCACCATCCACGACAATGATGTCCACGCGAGAAGCGAGCAGCCGCATCTTTTCCAGCTGTGAGCGGATCCGATCGCCTTCGTTGAGCACGAATACGGCGACCGCATGTTTGGACTGGCGCTCCCGAAGCTCGAACACCGAAAACTCGGGGACCTGCACAGCGAGCTCACTCACTCGCCGGCCTGGGAAGCGGACGTCCCGGAACAACGTTCATGGGCAGCTCGGCATCGCTGACCACGTTGCGCCGGCGGGTGTCGAGCATGATGGTGCTCGTCTCCTCTCCACGCACGTAAAAGAGCGGGGCGTCCTGGAGGCGTGTGGAGAGACGTCCGACATACTCGCACAGCACGGCGACCATGAGCGTGAGCGCAAAGAACTGGGCGGCGCTCGTAAGCGACAGCGTTGCCCAGCCCGGCGCAACCTCTCGGCGCACGAGATAGACGATGAGGACGTATGCCGCATAACACAGGTTGAGCAACGCCGCGGCCAGCCCCACGCCGGCCACGAGCCTGAGTGGATGCGGCGAGTTGTCCATGACGATGGCCATCGCCGTACCGACTGCTTCGCCCGGCGTGCGCGAGTGCGAGCTGCGGGTCGCGCCGACCTGCTCGTATGCGATGAACTGCGGCGCAAAACCCATGTAGGTGGTGAACACGCGGAGCCGCATGCTTCCGCGCCGCAGTTGCGCCAGGGCATGAATGGCCTGGCGGGAGAGACACCGATAGTGCGTCGCGTTAGCGGGAATGTCGAGCTTCAACACGCGCCGGATATATCCATAAAACAGCGCCGCTCCGCCGCGAAGCCACCACGGATCACGGGCCCGCGACATGCGCACACCGAGCACCACGTCGGCGCCATTGCGTGCGGCTGCGAGGAACTGCGGAATGAGCTCGGGTGGATCCGCGCCTGGCGACAGCGTGACGACGTAATCGCCCAGGGCAACGTCGAGACCTGCGAGAATTGCCTGCTCCTCACCGAACCGCCGCGAGAGCCGCAGCAGGCGAATGTTGGGATGCTCGGCGAGCAGCCGCCGTATGCGGGCCGCGTCCAGTAGGGTGGATCCATCATCCACGATGATGATCTCGTAATACTGGTGCGCATGCGCGAGCAGGGCGCCCGTCGTCTCCACGAATGATTCGAGAAACGACCCCGGGTCATGCACGGGAGCAATGACGGAAATGAACGACTCGTGCGTCATACGTCGCCCTTTGCCGTCACGAAACGATGAGCTCCCGCAACTCGTCTTCGACGTCGTATACGCTGTCGATCTTCGCACCGAGAATGGAGATGAAGCCCGGTGCATCATCGTGCCTGTGCACAAGGATCGGACGTCCGTCGTCGCCAGAGCTCCGAGGGAGCACCGTCTTGATCTCCCAGAGCGACGTGTGATGGCGCGCGTCACGCATGGCCGGGAGAAAACGTGCCGCGTCCCGCTGCATCAGCGCTGCGTGGGATTCACGCTGCTCACTTGCCGGCATCAGACGCATCTTCTCCGTTGTTGCAGTGTCGTCCGAGTGCCAGCGTGCATGGGGAGTATACCGGACATGACTCAATGAGTGTGCGCGAAGTGCTGGAAAGGGAATGCAGCTCCAGAACGGCCCATCCATGACCGTGACACCCATGCCGAGCATGGAGGGTGGTGGCTGGACGATGGAAAGTTCAGCGAGTTCATGGATGAGGGGAATAGGCTGGAGGCCAGAGTTCGCCGGAACCTGGTTGAGCGCTGCATAGGATGCATTCACCACCCAGTCCGCCTCCGTGGTGCCGGTTACGTCGTTCTGGCGCCACGAAAGCCGAAGCCGGCGATGCGCTCCCGGCGCCACTGCGACCGCGGTAACATGTGGTGCGCATTCAACTCCAGCGGAAAGCGCCGCCTCGAGCGCCATGTCAGCCAGCCGGTGCGCATCGAATACCCCTTCGTCTGCCAGGAACGTCTGCTCCACCGTATTGGAATCGAACTGCGCCGCAAGCGCGCGGGGGGCAGGCGACAGCGGTGCGTCAATTCTACGGCAGAATTCCGCAAACTCGCGCGCACCCACGAGCGTTTGCTGTCGGGCAATGGCGTAGACATGCTGGAATTCCGCGCCAACGGCCTCGGCGAATTCTTGGCGGAATCGTGCGTAGAGCTCACGGGCGCGGATGGCGGTGAGCACGCTTCGCGGGTAGTGGTATCCACCATGAATCCGGGCCTGGTTGACGAATGACGCTCTGCCAAGAAAATGCGCGTGCTGCTCCAGCAGGATGGTACGCAAGCCGGACCTGGCGGCCATTCCCCCTATACGCAGCCCGTAGAAGCCGCCGCCTATGACGGCGACGTCCGTATCAGAGGGAAGGCTCATGACGCATTGGGCGTGAACCGCCGCACCGCGCGCGGACATCCGGCCACCGGCAGTGTG
>JAQBPY010000392.1 GCA_028287285.1 Gemmatimonadota bacterium | reverse complement strand
TTCCTCGCCAAGGGTGCGGCCCTTGGCAATGAGGTCACTCGCGTCTTCGCCGGCTTTCTTGCGGCGCGCGACCTCACCTGAGCTGGCATTCCGCGTGGCCTTCTTCTCCTCGACCACCTGCAGGATGCGGCGACGCTCCTGTTCGAGCGCCTCGGCCCGATCCAGCTGCGCAGCCAGCGCGCCAAGTGCGCCGCGGCGATCCATCGCCTCGCGCAGCTCACCGAGGCGTTCACGGATCAGCCTGGCATCATGCATCAGGGTTCGTCGACTCCCTTGGGGACGGAATCCGGAACGACCACCCGGTAGCTGCAGTTGGGATCGACCACGGTGCGCACGTAGATATGGCGCGTGGCCTTGTTCACGCTGTCGACGACGAACTTGGCGTACAGGTTCTGCAGCTGGAGCGTGGTGGAGCTGAAACACGAGTTGGGATCCCGGAGCTCCACTGCAACCGCCGATCCCACGGCGATGTGCTGCACGCTCAAGGTGTCGTAGCCATCGACCGGAACGACGCGCAGCGCGTCGAAGCTGCCGGGTACCACCTGCATGCCGATGCGCTTGAGCGTGCCTGCGAGCGCTCCGCCCACGTACCTGACCGGATAGATGACCGGAAGCCCATTGGCATCGAGATCGAACAGCAGGTCGAAGCCGAACGATGCGGACGCCCTTGTGGCACCGAGGAGGAAGCCGATGGCGTTGGGCTCGGTTGGCGCACCGTTCGTCAGGCTCGTGAGCGTGTACGTGCCGAGGGGACTGGAATAGGTCGCTTTGGGGACGGTGCTGACGTCGCAGGCGACGACTGCACCAACCAGGAGCACGAAAGCGACGCGCGTGAGGCGAGCCGGCAGCATAAAATGACGTGGAAGTGAACGCGTGGGGGGCCTGCTGGAGAATAGGTCCCGACACGGGCAAACTCAAGCGATGACAGTCGCTTGACTTCACTCACCTCGCCCTTAAGCTTCGCTTCACTTCCCCTGTGGAGCAGGCATGCCGAGCATCAGAGACCTCGTGAACGCCATACGACAGCGCGAGGGTGTGGAAGCCGCCGTCGTGCTGGGGCGTGACGGGCTCCTCATCGACAGTCAGAGCGTGTCCGGGCTCGACCCCGAGGACCTCGCGGCACGAATTCCCGCGATCATCGGGCCGGCAGACGAACTTGGAGAGGCCATCTCGAGCGGCAACCTGCTCACCTCCGTCCTGGAATACCGCGGCGGGCTGGCCATCATCTCGGTCTTGAACGCAGACGCCATCCTCGTCGTGCTCGTGCGGCCAGAGGCGAACGTGGGCCTTTTGTTGTTCGAGCTGCGACGCAATCGCGAGCATATCGCCAAGCTGGTATAGCGTGAGTGACGAAACCGTTTTGACACATGCGCTCGTCGCCGACGACGAGCCACACATCGGGCGCATCATCAAGATGAAGCTCGAGCAGGGTCCGTTCCGCGTGACCCTCGCATACGACGGGCGTGAGGCCCTGGACATCCTGAAGCGCGAACAGGACGTCGGCCTCGTGCTGCTCGATCTCATGATGCCCTACCTGAGCGGACTGGATGTGCTCTCGGAGATGAAGCAGGACGAGCGCCTCAAGATGATTCCCACCATCATCCTCACGGCGGCGGGCCAGGAGCAGCAGCACCAGGCCGCAATGGCCCTGGGTGCCAGCGAGTTCTTCACCAAGCCGTTCAGCCCCAAGCGTCTCTATGCGCGCGCCGCGGAGCTCGCGGGCATTGCCGTGGAGCCGAGCGCGGACGGGTCATGAACAGGTGGGCCGTGGTATTGGCAGGTGGGGTGGGCTCGCGATTCTGGCCAGTGAGCACCCCCGAGCGTCCCAAGCAGCTGCTGCCGCTGGCGACCGACGCCGCGCTGCTCAGCGACGCACTGCACCGCAGCCTGGCGCTCGTTCCCCCGGAGCGCACGCTGATCCTGACGAACTCAACGCTGATCGACGCGATCGCGGCGCTCGCACCGGACATCCCACGCGAGAACCTCATTGCCGAGCCTCGGCCCGCGGGCACGGCCGCGGCGCTCACGTGGGCGGCGCACGAAGTCGCCAGGCGCGGGGGCCGCGATGCGGTGATGCTCAGCGTGCACGCGGATTGGGCGGTGAAAGACGCGGAGGGATTTCGTGCCGCCCTTTCGCGTGCGGCCGATGCGGCCGAAAAACATGGTGCGCTCATCACCGTCGGTGTCGTGCCGTCTCGGCCGGATCCCGGCTTTGGCTACATCCAACCCGGCGACGTGGTGGAGGGAGACTTGCGGCGCGTTGCGCGGTTCGTGGAAAAGCCCGATCGCGCGCGCGCCGAGGTGATGATGCGCGACGGGTTCTTCTGGAATTCGGGAATCTTCGTGTGGCGTGCGGGTGACTTTCTCGACGAAGTCGCGGCGCATACGCCCGAAGTTGCCCCACATCTGGCGGCGCATGCTGACGACCTGCAGGGGTTTTTTGGTGCGGTGCAGAATGCCATTTCCGTCGACGTCGGCGTTCTGGAGCGCAGCAGCCGGATGATGGTGCTTCCCGGCGACTTCGGCTGGGACGACATCGGCACGTGGGCGGCGCTGCGCCGGGTGCGCACGCTCGATGCAGATGGCAACGCACTGAGTGGCCTGGTTCATTCGCTCGCTTCAACAGGCAATGTGGTGCACACCGAGCATAGCGCCGTAGTGCTCTATGGTGTCTCGAATCTCGTGGTCGTGGTAAAGGATGGTCTGGTCCTCGTGACCACGACCGAGAAAGCCGACGACCTCAAGACACTCGTCCAGTCTCTTCCCGCTTCGATTCGCGACAGATGAGCGTCGTATATTTCGTCGACGATGCGCAGGCCCGCACGTTCGAGCCGTTTGCGCTCACGCGTCCCTGCGGCGAGATGCGCTCGGGGGCGCTCCTCATCCGCGAGCGATGGGAGCGTGTGCTCGGTGCGCATGCCGCCGGGCACGTCACGTCATCGCATCTCGCGGGCTTTGGCGAGCCAGGCGCGGCGCCGGTGGTGTCGTCCGGAACCATTGCCGCAGAGAGCTGGATCGTGAATGCACGGTTCTCCCCCGCCCTCTCCGTGGTGCCTGACGGCGACCGGCTCGTGGCCGACGGATTCGTTGTCGCCGTGCGTGTCGCGGAGGACGTGAGCACCGAGCGTGCGGCAGACCTGCTCACGGCGAATGGACCGTCCAGGACCGTGGCAGGATGGTGGATGCACGAGGTGTGGGATTTCATCCGGCATCTCGCGCCCATGCTCGAGAGCGACCTCCCCATTCTTGGCGCATCCCTCTCCAATGATGTGCCGGCGGACGCAATCCGGCTGGGCGCGCACGACCTGTTCGTCGAGGAGGGCGCGCTGATCGAGCCCAGCGTGTGCTTTGACCTAACAGGTGGCCCGATTCTCATTCGTGCAGGAGCACACGTCCAAAGCTTTACACGCCTCGTTGGTCCGCTGTATGTGGGACAGGGAAGTACCGTCATGGCAGACCGCGTGGGGACCAGCTCCATTGGCGACGTGTGCCGCGTGCATGGTGAGTTGAGCAATACCATTTTCATCGGCCACGCCAACAAGGGGCACGATGGGTTCGTGGGACATTCCATTCTGGGGCGCTGGGTGAACCTTGGTGCCGGCACCATCACGAGTAACCTCAAGAACACGTACGGCACGGTGCAGCTCTGGACGCCGGCGGGTATTCGCGAGACGGGCCTTCAGTTCCTCGGCACCCTGTTTGGGGACCATGCAAAGACCGGTATCGGCTTGCGGCTGACCACGGGATCCGTGCTCGGTGCCGGCGCGAATGTGTATGGATCCGAGATGCCGCCCAAGGCCGTGGCACCCTTTTCGTGGGGTGAGGCGGGCGCATTCCAGGACTATCGCCTCGACAAGTTCCTCGACGTTGCCGGCCGGGTGATGGCGCGCCGCCATGTGGAGCTCGGCGAGGGCTCGCGTGCCCAACTGGCTGCCTCGTACGCCTCACGCTGGTCGGTGGAGGCGTGAAGGTCTGGGTGTTGGGCAGTGGCAGTGCGGGCAACGCGGTGCTCATCGAGTGTGGCGGCAGCCGCATTCTCGTGGACTGCGGGTTCGGCACACGTACGCTCGCCGGCCGGCTCAAGGCCATTGATGTCGCTCCTGCCTCGATCGAAGCGTGCATCGTGACCCACGAGCACGCCGACCACATTGGTGGCGCGGCCGCAGGCGCACGCAAATGGGGTTGGCAGCTTTACGCGAGCCGCGGCACGATGAACGCGTGGCCCGCCCTCGTCGAGGCGAGTTGCATCCAGCTTGGCGTGGGCACGGCATTCGCGCTCGAGCGCATGCAGATCGACACGTGTGCGATTCCGCATGATGCCGCCATGCCGATCGGGGTTCGGGTGACGTCGTCGTCCACCGGCGCGTCTGCCGTCGTGTGCACGGATCTCGGCCACGTGAACGACGGCATCCGGACGCTCTGCGCCGACGCCGATCTGCTGATCCTCGAGTCCAACCACGACGAGGGCATGCTGCGCACCGGGTCGTATCCGCCTTCGGTGCGCGCACGGATCGGATCGCGCGTGGGCCATCTGTCCAACCGCGCGTGTGCGCAGCTCGCGCGCGACATGGTGCACAAGAATCTGTCGCATGTGGTGCTCGCTCACCTGAGCGAGAACTGCAACGACCACGGTACGGCCCATCGTGCGACGGCGAACGCGTTGAGCCTGACGCGGTACCGCGGTGCGGTGAGTGTCGCCATGCAGCACACGGTGGTGGGGCCGTTCACGCCGAAAGCGGGGCGGACGCAGCACGAGACGCAGTACGCCTTTGCCCTGTAGCGCGTTCAGGGCCCACCGGCTAAGAGTATTGCACAGTGTTCCCGTGACAGGGGGCGGACTTTGACTTTGTCATCCCGCAGGAGCGACAGCGACTGTCGGGAGATACCGTACCCTCACTTTCGGCCCAACGCGGAAAGAAAAACGGAGGCCATTTCTGGCCTCCGTTTCCGTATCGAACGTCGAGCAGGAGCTTAGTACATTCCGCCCATGCCGCCGCCCGGCGGGCCACCGGCGTGACCGCCTGCTTCCTTCTCCTTCTTCTCGACGATGATCGCTTCCGTCGTGAGGAGGAGCGAGGCGATGGACGCGGCGTTCTGCAACGCCGTGCGGGTCACCTTGGTCGGATCGATGACGCCGGCCTGCACGAGATCCTCGTACGTGTCGGTCAGTGCATTGTAGCCGAACTTGTCGTCCTTGCTCGAGCGAACCTTCTCGAGCACGATGGAGCCTTCGCCACCGGCGTTCTGGACGATCATGCGAAGCGGCTCTTCAATGGCGCGACGGATGATGTCGACACCGATCTGCTCCTCGGCATCATTCATCTTGAGCGTCTTGAGGGCCTTCTGCGCGCGGATGAGCGCGACACCACCGCCGGGGACGATACCTTCCTCGACTGCGGCGCGCGTGGCATGCAGCGCGTCTTCGACACGGGCCTTCTTCTCCTTCATTTCCGCTTCCGTGGCCGCGCCCACGTTGATCACCGCGACACCGCCGGCGAGCTTCGCGAGACGCTCCTGGAGCTTCTCCTTGTCATAGTCCGACGTGGAGTTCTCGATGGCGGACTTGATTTCCTTGATGCGGCCCTGGATCGCGTCGTCCTTGCCGTTGCCGTCGATGAGCGTGGTGTTGTCCTTGTCCACAACAACGCGCTTCGCGCGGCCGAGGTGCTCGACCGTGGCGTTCTCGAGCTTGAAGCCCACTTCCTCGCTCACGACCTGACCACCGGTCAGCTTCGCGATGTCTTCGAGCATCGCCTTGCGACGATCGCCGAAGCCGGGCGCCTTGACGGCAGCCACCTTGAGCGTGCCGCGCAGTTTGTTGACCACGAGCGTGGCCAGCGCCTCACCATCGACGTCTTCCGCGATGATCAGGAGCGGCTTGCCCAGCTGGGCAACCTTCTCGAGCACCGGGAGCAGATCCTTCATCGACGAGATCTTCTTGTCGTGAATGAGGATCAAGCAGTCTTCCAGCGCCGCTTCCATCTTTTCCGGATCGGTGACGAAGTACGGCGAG
>JAQBPY010000378.1 GCA_028287285.1 Gemmatimonadota bacterium | reverse complement strand
TGGACAGATCGCTCTGGACGCTGTCACCATGCAGGTCGTTGAAGGAGACGTCGTCGCCCAGGCTGAACAGGTGTTCAAGAACCTCGCGGCGGTACTCGACACGGTCGGAGCCTCGTGGGCAGATGTCGTCAAAACCACCGTGTTTCTGGTGGACATGAAGGACTTCCCCCGCGTGAACGAGGTCTACGCGCGTGTCATGGGCGACGCTCGGCCCGCACGCTCCACCGTGGCGGTTGCCGGTCTGCCGCGCGGCGTGTCGGTGGAGATTGAGCTCGTGGCGCTCGTTCCAAAGTCGTAACGCAGCACTTGGGGGCGACGAATGGCGGCGTCACTCGCGGCTGATACCATCCGGCTCACGAGCTTCGCGCGGTGCGCCGGCTGCGCCGCCAAGCTCGGCGCCACCGATCTCGCCGAGGCGCTCGGGCATCTTCCGTCGCATGCGGATCCGCGCCTGCTGGTGGGGCGTGAAAGCTTTGACGATGCCGGCGTGTTTCTGCTCCGCGAGGATCTGGCGTTGGTGCAGACGGTGGATTTCTTCGCCCCCATCGTTGACGATCCCTACGAGTTCGGGCAGATCGCCGCGGCCAATGCGCTCTCGGACGTATTTGCCATGGGCGGCGAGCCCATCACCGCACTCGCGATCGTGGGATTTCCGGCCGGAAAGCTTCCCCTGAGCGTGCTGAGCGACATTCTGCGCGGCGGGCAGGACAAAGTTCGCGAGGCGGGTGCGTCGCTGGTGGGCGGTCACACCATCATCGACGAGGAGCTCAAGTTCGGGCTCAGCGTAACCGGGCAGGCCGACCCCCGGCGGCTCCTCACCAATGCAGCGGCGCACGTTGGCGATGTCCTGGTACTCACCAAGCCCTTGGGCACCGGCCTGCTGGCAACGGCGGGCAAGCAGGGCATACTCGACGCCCCCTCGCGTGCCGCGCTTCACGCTTCCATGTGTGCGTTGAACGCCGTGGCGAGCCGCGCGGCGCTTGCCCTCGATTTACGATGCGCCACGGATGTCACCGGCTTCGGTCTTTTTGGCCATGCGTTGCACATTGCCCGGGCAAGCAACGTCACCGTCCGTCTCGATGGGCGGGCCCTTCCCGAGCTGCCGGGCGCACGCGACCTCTGGCGGCACGGTATTCGGACGGGCGGCGCCGAACGCAACGAGAAGTTTGCTGCGGGCCTGGCGGATTGGTCTGCCGCCCGACCCGCCGACGTCGCCCTTGCGCTCGATCCGCAGACCTCTGGTGGACTCCTTGTTGCGATGCCAGCCGGCACGGTGGAGCAGTATCTTTCGGCGGTCCCGGGAAGTGTCGTTGTCGGCAGCGTGGAACAGCGGGGAAACGCCTTCATCGTACTGGGGTAACCGTTGGGAGTGGTTGTGGCCTGGTGGCTGCCGTCATCTTCAAAATGAATGCGAGGCGCATCGCGTCTTGGGTGGGTTCGATTCCCATGCACTCCCGCCACTGCCTTCTTTCGCCTCCAATATCGGAGCTGGTGATACCGCAACTGTCTGGCTCACGTCGTTCAATCATCAACGCGCTCGCGTTCACCGCCCTGGTGGCCGTGAGTGCCTCCGCGCAGCGGGCAGATAGCGCGCGCGTCGCCCCCAAGGCGCCGCCTCAGCGACCGCGGTCGGTTGTCGACACCGCCACGAAAGCCGGTCCCAAACCGCCCATCTCGCCGCGCCGCGCGTTCCTGTATTCCGCGCTCGCGCCGGGCTTCGGGCAGTCAAAGCTGGGGCGCCCCACCGCCGGCGCGATCTTCGTGTTCACCGAATCCATCGCGCTCGCCATGCTCCGCGAATCGAAGGCGGACCTCCGCGAGGCGCGGCTCTTTCAGACCGATTCGCTGGTCACGCTCGGCGCCGATCCCATTACCGGTGAGCCCATCGTGCGGCGTTCTCCATACAATGAGTCGCTCGTCAACATCCGGCGCGGACATGTGGAGGACTGGGTCGCCTTCCTCATCGCGAATCATCTCTTTTCGGGGGCCGACGCGTACGTCGCGGCGCACCTCTGGGATCTGCCGTCACAGATCATCGTCTCCCAGGCACCAACAGGCACGCGAATCGGCGCCCGTATTCGCTGGTGAGCTCCACTGCCAGTCGTGACGCACCAATCGGCATCTTCGATTCGGGCCTCGGCGGCCTCACCGTCGCGCATGCCGTCATGCGCCACCTGCCCGGCGAGAGCCTGGTCTACTTCGGTGATACGGCGCGCGTTCCCTACGGGCCCAAGTCTCCCGAGACGGTGCGTCGCTACAGCCAGGAAATCGCGGCGTTCCTCCTGGAGCAGGGTGTCAAGGCCATCGTCGTCGCGTGCAACACGGCTACCGCACACGCCCTCCCGCTCCTGGCCGAAACGCTCCCGGTGCCCGTGCTCGGCGTTGTGGGACCCGGCGCCCGGGCCGCGGTGCGGGCAACCCGCACAGGGCATATCGGTGTTATCGGAACGGCTGGTACGATCAGGTCGCAGGCGTATGTACGTGCCATTCACGCCGAGGCGCCTCACATGATCGTGACGGCAACCGCGTGTCCGCTCCTGGTGCCGCTGGTCGAGGAGGGTTGGACGAATCACGAGGTCACCCACCTCGTCGCACGTGAATACCTGGATCCCTTTCTGAAGGACGAAATTGATACGCTCGTGCTGGGCTGCACCCACTACCCGCTGCTCAAGCCGCTCATTGGCGAAATCATCGGACGACGGGTGCGGCTCATCGACAGCGCCGAAGAGACAGCGCTCGACACCGGTCGCCTTTTGGCGGACCGCGACATTGCCACGACGGCGGCGATAGGGTCGTACCGCTTCATTGCCTCGGATGATCCCCAGCAATTCCTCAAGCTAGGGCAGCGTTTTTTCGGGGACGCGATCGAGCACGTCGAGGTCCGGACCTTCGGCTGATCCATCCCACGCGCGCAGGGCAATCCGGTCGGGAGTGACCGCGAGGTACCGCGCTGCGTCCAGCCAGCTGCCCGCATTCGCGTACACATTCCCCGTGGGCATGCGCTCGAGTGCCGCCACGTGGGAATGGCCGTAGACCAGCAGCTCGAGCTTGCGATCGGTGGAGAGCTCCGTCGCCGCAACGTCGCGCAACCCCCGGCCCGCATCACGCGGTTGGTAGTTGCGGCTGGTCTGTGAGCTTCCCATCGCCAGACGCGTCGCGAAGTCGGGATGAATGGTCCTGAATGCCCGGATTGCGAGCGGATTGCGAAGGACTTTGCGCAGCACGCGGTAGCCCCGGTCTTCAACGGGACGCAGGCCGTCGCCATGCTCCACGCGTGCCGTCCATCCACCAAGCGTTCCGGTCCAGGGGCCCACGTGGAATTGCAAGCCGGCATCCCGTAGCACGTCACCCCCCCAGCAATCATGGTTGCCCGCAATCATCGTCATGGGCATTCCGGCGTCCCTGAGGTCCATCAGCGCCGACAGCACGCGTACGCCGCTTCGGGGCACCACTGTGCGCCATTCGAACCAGAACTCGAACAGGTCGCCATTGATCAGCAGCGAGCCGGCTCGCCCAGGCAGCCATCTCAGGAATGACAGCAGTGAGCGCTCCACGGACTCCGGCGCGAAGCCGAGGTGGATGTCGGAGATGATGTAACACGGCGAGGGAAGCACGGAAGGATTCTACATGGGCAGCGCGACCTTTACAAACAGCTGCGCCATGGACGCACGCCATGACGGCGTGGCGATAGATTTCGCGCATGCCGCATTCTCATCGCACCGAAGTGCGCGTTCGGTACGCCGAAACGGACAGGATGGGTGTCGTCTACTACGCGAACTATCTCGTGTGGTGTGAGGTAGGCCGCGTCGAGTTCATGCGCGCGCTGGGCCGCAGCTACGCGGTGCTCGAGGCCAATGGAATCGGGCTGGCAGTGTCGGATGCACACGTTCGCTACCTTGCGCCCGCCCGCTTCGACGATCGCGTCATCATTGAAACGACGCTCACGGGGGTCCGCTCACGCGCAATCACCTTCGAGTACCTCATCTCGCATGCCGAGTCCGGCGCTCGTCTCGCAACGGCGAGCACGTCGCTTATTTCCATTGATGCCAACGGCCGGCTCACGGCGATCCCCGGAGACTTTCGTGACACACTGGCGGCTGTACTCTAGCCTCGCGCTCGCGGCTGCGTTCTGCGCGTGCCGCACGGGTGGGTACCGTCAATCAGGCCCTCGACTCGAGGCGAGTGCGCGCCTCCTGCGTATCGAGGACACTCGTCGCGACGAACCCGCGTTTCTCGATTCGCTGCTCACCAGCTCGGACGCCGGGACACGCGCGCGAGCAGTGCTGGCCGTCGGACGCATTGGCGCACGGTCGCACCTGCCGGCGGTACGGATGCTGGCGTCTGATCCGGACACCGCCGTGTCCGCGAACGCGCTGTTCAGTCTCGGGTTGTTGAAGGACACCGCTTCCGTCTCACTCGCTGCAGCGAGTCTGCGCGCGGGTGCTCCGCAGGGAGTCGAAGCAGCGTGGCTGCTGGGACAACTCGGCGACGTTGGACGCAAGCCGCTCATCGACGCGCTTGGCGACACGTCCCTCTCGGCCCCTGTGCGTGCTGCGCTGATCCTCGCAGCCGCCAGGCTTCGGCCCCTGCCCACAGCGTCCCTTGTTCCGCTTCTTGCAGATCCGGATAGCGCTATCGCGTGGCGTGCGGCGTATGCCATTGCAAGGGGCCGGGGCACCGCGGCAATGCCGCAGCTGCTCGAGCTCACCCGCTCTCCGTGGGCTGCTGTTCGCGAACAGGTGGCCCGCGGAGCCTCGCGCACCGCGTCCGGCGAAGCGCTTGCGGCCGCTGCCCGGGCATCCCTTGAAATGCTCGTTCGTGATACGAGCACGCACGTGCGCACCAATGCAGTGCGTACGCTCTCCACCTACGGTCCCCCCACCCAGGCGGCCGTTCTTGCGGCACTGCTCGACGATGACGCAGGCGTACGTTTGACTGCTGCGCAGTCGCTGGGCGGTGTGCTCGACTCCGCGCGAACGATCTGGCTCAGGGTCTTCGAGCGCGACACGAGCTTCACGATCCGGCGCGCCATTGCCGAAGGCGCGATCAAATACGGCCATGACCTGGCAACGTCTGCCGGGTGGGCCAGCAGCACGGATTGGCACAGGCGCGCCGCTGCGGCCGAGCTCGATGGGCATGGACCGGCCATCGATGCGGCGCCGCGTCTTTCACGGTGGGCGTCTGATCCCGATGGACGCGTGCGCGCTGCTGCCGCAGGTGCCGAGGCACAGCTGGCGGAGAGCGCAAGTGTGCGAGGCGTGGTCCGCGCGAGACTCCGGCAAGCCCTCTCGGACAGCGACGCATTTGTGCGGACCGCGGCGCTTGGCGCCCTTGCCAAGGGGATTACGGAGTCCGAGCTGGCCGCGGCGCTCGTGGGGTACGGCATGTCGCTGTCCGATCCGGACAACGACGCGCGGCTCGCGTTCTGGACACTCGTCGACAGCGCCGTCACCCGCAAAGACTTCGTGTTGTCCGAATCTGTGACACAGTCACTTTCGTCCCTCGCACGTCCCTCCGATCCACTCGAGCGCATCGCCGCGGCCAGAATCGGGCGTTTTGCCGGTTGGCGCGACAGTGCGGGAACAGCACGGCCTCTATCGTGGTACGAAGCTCGGGCTCGCGAGGCAGCAGGCCGGCCGCCAGTGCTGGCAATTGAAACGCAGCGGGGAACGCTGGAGCTTCAACTCTTTGCCGACGAAGCGCCGCTCACCGTGTTCAAGATCGTTTCACTTGCACGACGCGGTTTTTTCGATGGGCAGCAGTTTCATCGTGTCGTCCCCAACTTCGTCGCGCAGATGGGAGATCCGCGCGGTGACGGCAATAGTGGCCCCGGGTACGCCATTCGCGACGAGATGAACCGGCGGCGGTACCTGCGAGGGACCCTTGGCATGGCGCTTTCCGGTCCGAATACGGGAGGAAGCCAGTTCTTCGTGACGCACTCGCCGCAGCCTCACCTCGATGGCGACTACACCGTGTTCGGGCAGCTCATTCGTGGTGGAGACGTGCTCGATCGCATCGTTCAGGGAGATCGCATTGTTCGTGTCACGGTTCACTAGCTCCATCTCGCTCGTCGTCCTGACATTCCTCGGAGCGTGCTCACCGCCGCGCGCGAGCACCTTGCCGGGCGAAATCGTCCCTGTCCGCCAGCTCCCCTCGGCCAGGCGGCAGACGGGCTCGCGCAAGATCGTCTTTCAATGGGAATTGCACGACGGTGAGATCATCGCCCGCGGTGAGGGGGCGGCGCGCATCGCGTCACCCGACAGCGTGCGGCTCGATTTCTTCATGGCGGGCGGCTTCGGTGGGGGAGCCGCGATCCTCATCGGTGATTCACTGCAGGTCCCCGGGCCGGAAATGATGCGCAAGCTGGTCCCGCCGCGCGCCCTCCTCTGGGCGGCCCTCGGGCAGTTCGAGGTGCCCGTGGAGCGCGACACCGTGGTGCGCGTTGACGGGGCGCTGCTCCGCGCCGACATTGGATCACCAGTACACTGGCGCGCGACGTTCCGCGGCGACTCGCTGTTGCGTCTCGATCGGGTCGAGGACGGCCGTCTGCAGGAATGGGTTGAACGTACTTCGGATCAAAAGGTACAGTATCGCAATGCATCTGCGCGACGCTCCCTCTCGCTCGTCATATTACGTACCGATGCCGTCTCTTCGTTTGATCCTGCGATCTGGCGCTTTTAGCGCACTGCTGCTGCTCGTCTCGAGCGGCTGCGTGCCGCGCTATGGATTCGCGGGCGGCGGCCTCCCGGCCAACATCCGCACCATGGCCATCCAGCCGTTCGACAACGAGACGTCAACGGCGGAGCTCCAGAAGGAAATACTCGATGCGATGCGCAGGGAGCTGCAGCCCCGGCTCGGAGTGCGCGATGCACCCGTCGAGAAAGCCGATGCGCTCGTGCGCGGCGTCGTCCGCAGCTACGATGTGGACGTGCCGGTGGGATACAGCGCCACGCCGGGCCAGGCCGTCACGTCCCGCCGCAAGCTGCAGCTCACCCTCGATGTCCAGATCGTCGACCAGACGAATGGCAAGACGCTGTGGGAAAAGAAAGGCCTGCGCGCCGAAGGCGAATATGCGGAGCGCGATGAGCCGGGTGGCCGCCGCGAAGCCATCAAGCGCGTGGTGAACGACATCGTGGAAGGAGCTCAATCGCAATGGTGAACGCTCGCCGAGGGACCAGCTCGCTGGGTTGTCTCGTGACGCTGCTGCTCCTCGCCGCGGCGATCTACTTCAGCGTGAGCATCGGCGAGCACTTCTGGCGTTTCTACCAGTACCAGGATTCCATGCGGCAGGAAGTGCGCTTCGCGGCGCACAACAGTGATGCGCTCATTGTCCGGCATTTGCGCGAGCGCGCCGACTCGCTTGGTCTTCCCGAAGCAGCAGGCGAAGTCACCGTGCAGCGCGACGGACGTCACATCGGCGTCGAGGCCGAGTACTACGTGCACATCGAGCTGCCGCTGTTCGTGCGCGAAGTGCGCTTCGACCCGCACGCCGAAGGCGTCTTTTGATCAATCGTCCGCCGCAGGATCCTGCGGCGAAGATTCACGACCTCGAACGCGCGCGCCGGTGGCGCGCCACGCTCACGGGTCGCGTCGTGTTCACCAATGGCGTCTTCGATCTGCTGCACCCGGGGCACGTGGACGTGCTGCTGGGCGCGCGACGCTGTGGAGATGCGCTCATCGTGGGACTCAACAGCGATGCATCGGTACGGCGCCTCAAGGGCGCGGAGCGTCCCGTGCGCACCGAGGCGGAGCGCGCGTACGTCCTCGCGGCTTTCGAGGTGGTAGATTGTGTCGTGCTGTTCGAGCAGGATACACCACTTGATCTCGTGCAGGCACTGCACCCGGACGTGCTGGTCAAGGGCGGCGACTACGACGAAAGCACCATCGTCGGAGCCAGCGAGGTCAGGAGCTGGGGTGGAGAAGTGCGGGTCATCCCTCTCACGCCCGGCCAGTCAACCACCAACATCATCAAGGCGCTTCGTGGCACATCAAGCTGATCCCTCGCGCGGAACCCGTGCATCCAACGCGCTACGTCCCGTCTCCATCGAGCGCGGCGTCGCATCGTACGCCGAAGGCTCGTGTCTGATCTCGTTTGGCGCCACGCGTGTGTTGTGCACCGCGTCCGTCGAGGATGGCGTTCCAGGCTGGAAGCGCGGGCGCGGTGAGGGATGGCTCACCGCCGAATACGCGATGCTCCCCCGCGCCACCAAGACGCGCACCAATCGCGAGCGCGGCCAGATTGGTGGCCGCACGCAGGAGATTCAGCGGCTCATCGGCCGCAGCGTCCGCGCCATGCTCGACGACTTCGCCTGGGGCGAATACACCCTGAAGGTGGATTGCGATGTGCTGCAAGCCGACGGAGGTACGCGCACCGCGGCCATCACGGGCGCGTCCGTCGCCGTCGTCGACGCGTTTGCCTGGATGGTCGCCGAAGGAAAGCTCAAGCGCAGTCCGGTAAAGCGACGCGTCGCGGGCGTGAGTGTCGGTGTCATCACGGGTGAGCCGCGCCTCGATCTCGAGTATGTGGAAGACGTTGTCGCTGACGTCGACATGAACGTCGTCATGAGCAGCGAAGGGCGTTTCGTGGAAGTGCAGGGCACCGGCGAAAACGGCACCTTCGACCGCGCCGAGCTCGACACCTTGCTTGCTCTGGCAACGAAGGGGCTGGTGGAGCTGGACGTGATGCAGCAGCGCGCGCTGGGAATCTGAGCGGAGGAGTCGTGCTGCCGCTGGTAGTGGCCACTCGCAATTCCGGCAAGCTGCACGAGCTGCGTGCGCTGTTCGCCACGCATGGCATTCACGTCGTCGACCTGAACGAGGTGGGCGTGGCCGAAGACGTCGTCGCCGAGGAGCGCATCGAATCATTCGATACGTTCGAGGAGAACGCGCTCGCCAAGGCGCGGTACTTCGCCGGCCGGCTGCCTGGCCGGATGATCGTCGCCGACGATTCCGGGTTGTGCGTCGATGCGTTGGACGGCAGGCCGGGGGTGCGCAGCAAGCGCTGGAGCGGCGCCGGTGACCTGAGTGGTGGGGCGCTCGTCGCGGCCAACAATGCCAAACTCATTGCGGAGCTCCACGGGGTATCCAGGCGCACGGCGCGATTTGTCTGTGCGGCAGCATTCTCCTCACCCGCCGGCGAGGTAGTGGTGCGGGGCGAGGTCGGCGGGCACATACTCGAGGGTCCGCGCGGAACGCACGGGTTCGGGTATGATCCGCTCTTTTTCGCCACGGACCTGGGCACGACCCTGGCGGAGGCGACCAGCGGGGAAAAGGAGCGCGTCAGCCACCGTGGCCGCGCATTCGCGAAACTGCTCAACGAGCTGCGGCCACTCGGCCTTGTCGAATTGACATGAGTGGTTTTGCCGCCAAACAGTTGACCGTCCGCGCACGACCGGCTATGCTTGGATGCTAATGCGGGGCGTAGCGTAGCCTGGTATCGCGCCTGCTTTGGGAGCAGGAGGTCCCCGGTTCAAATCCGGGCGCCCCGACCTTGGCAGGGAGCTCGTTTGGTTTGGTGGGGCGGACCTGCCGCCGGAAGCGCCAGTAGCTCAGTCGGATAGAGCAACAGCCTTCTAAGCTGTGGGTCGGGGGTTCGATTCCCTCCTGGCGCGCCACTTTGTGAAAGTAGTTGAGCGCCCTTAGCTCAATTGGTTAGAGCAACTGACTCTTAATCAGTAGGTTCTCGGTTCGATTCCGAGAGGGCGCATGCGGGTTGAGTCTGATGTTTCACGCGGGTGCTTCAGGGGCCGATCTCACAAGATCGGCCCCTGTTGTTTTCCAGTGAACGCGCGCCGCTGTTGTACCCACGCGCCGATAGGTGTGGCATGCGTACCGCAACCACTCGGCACTCCTGGTCTGGCAGCATCGTAAGTCGTTGCAGATGAATGACTTATTTGATATGCCCGCTGGCCCTGTGCTTGCTATGCAGGCGGAGTTGGCACTGCCGTGTGCCAGCAGTCCTCAGCTTCCTTCCCCTTGATACGTCCATGCAATTGATCACTTCGCACGCCGCCGTGCGACGCACCTTCGCCATCGGCGCCCTGCTGTCGGCATCGATTTCACCGGTCGGCGCGCAAACCGCCAGCGGCGTCACGAGCACCATCGTGGTCTCCGATCCCCGCACCGCGCCCGGCACCGGCTACAACAATCCCGCCTACTACGCGGATCGCAGCGTCGGCTCCGACTACAGTGGCGTGGTATTGTTGACCTTTCCCGTGGTCAACGGCACGGCGGCATGCACCGGGTCCTACCTGGGCGGGGGCAAGATTCTCACGGCGGCGCACTGCGTCAGCAATGGCTCGACGCTCACTTCCTCGAGCTTCACGGCGCGGTTCTATCAGTCCGACGTCGGCTGGGTCGATGTCATGGGGACTGGTTATTCGGTGAAATCCGGGTACTCGAACGCTGTCGTCAACGAGAACGACGTGGCGGTACTGACGCTCGATACCACTGCGCCGTCCTGGGCTCGCACCTACGGCCTGGCCAGCAGCAGCGTACTCGGCCTTCAGGAAACGTTTGCCGGGTATGGGCGGACGGGCACGGGCCTGACGGGCGCAACCGTCGACAACAACCAGTTCAACGACAACGCGCTGCTTCGAAGGGGACTGAACACCTTCGAGACCACGTGTGTCGGCGTCGCCAATGATGCGCCACTCAATTGCGTGCACAATACGCCGTCCGCTGACTTCGAGGGTGGGGTTTTCCTCGCCGACTTCGATGGTTCTGGCGTGAGCAGCCAGGGGACGTTGTGCAATACCTTCGGATTCTGCACGGCCGGATATAGCCAGTTCGCGGAGGTCGGCATTGGCCCTGGTGATTCGGGCGGCGCCTCCTTCCTTGGTGATTGGACGATCACCGGCGTCGCGTCATTTGCCCAGGTGAATAGTCAGGACGTCGGCGGCTTTTACGGCTTCGCCGACGGTTTTACCTGCGTCGCGTATGTCGAAGGCAATGATGGCTGTACGTCGAACTACAACTTCGTGGAGTCCCAGCTGACCACGACCACGCCCGAGCCCGGCTCGTTGCTGCTTCTGGCGTCTGGTTTCGCGGGCGTCCTTGGCATCAGGCGTCGCCGTCGGCGCTGATCCATGGGGAGGGCAGGCTGGCGCAGGGGTGCGGGCCGTCCGGGTGATGGGGCGGCCCGTAGTGCATGGTGGGTGGATGGGTTGGTGAGTGAATCTGGGAGGCCATGATTGGGTGGCGGCGGCGTGGAACGTTCTGGGCGGCAAGGGTTATTCTGAGGTCCGTTGCCACGTAGTGAGTGAGTGGGGCGTTTGAGCCCTTGCGCTCGCTGGAGGCTGGGGATATAATGCTTGGCTCTACGGGAAGTTTCTTGGCGCTGTGAGCGACGGGGGTTTCGGTAGAGATTGTCGAGGAAAGTTGAGTGGTTGGCCTTGACGATTCGGTACGGTTTGCGTATGATTATGGGCTGTCACGGAAGTGTGACGGTTTCGCAAAAATATTGCTGTTTGACAATCGAGAGTGGAATCAGAATGTGCGAGGCGAACTCGTAGTCGCGAGCCAGTTCTAACAGGGGCTGGGGAGCGGAGTTCAACAACCTGTACTATTCAAAATGATTCGGATACGCTGTCAACGCGACAGCGTTAGACAGCTGTTCGATTCTTTTCGAGCTAATTATCAAAATCTCTTGGAGAGTTTGATCCTGGCTCAGGACGAACGCTGGCGGCGTGCTTAACACATGCAAGTCACGGGGGCCCGCAAGGGTAACCGGCGAACGGGTGCGTAACACGT
>JAQBPY010000370.1 GCA_028287285.1 Gemmatimonadota bacterium | reverse complement strand
ACGCCCGACGCAGCAAGTGGCACGCCCAGTGGTGTGGCAAGCGCGATCAACCGTGCGACAGAATCGGGTGCGACCCCGGCATTGAGTAGCGCCTGCGCGTCGGCGTTGAGCAGAGTGGCCGGCTCGCTGAGAGAGCGGCCCAAATCGAGCGCGACGTTGTAGGTCATCGCGCCGCGAATCAGCTCACCGTCCGCACCAACGCTTCCTCGCACGCCACCGCTCGTCGCCCCCAGCGAGCGGCCGGTAGCGTCGGTGAATTGCAGGTAGCGCGGATCAAACGTCAAGAATCCGTTGCGACGCTGGTAATTACGGTCGCCGGGACCGAGCCGCACGTCCACGTTCGCGCCGGATAAGCCTCCACGCGTAGGATCGAACGTCGCGCCCGTCACGCGAGTTTCGGTACGAGCCGCCCGTGGAATCGCACCGGTAGCGAGTCCCATTCCGTTGAGAGTATTCAGATTTGAAGCGGAGCCCGAGCCCAGTATTGCTGGTCCGGTGCTCGTCATGGTGATGTTGGACATTGTCCCGGCGACGGCATTGAGATCGCCCGCGATCGTCGGCGGAATCTGTCCGTTGACTCCGTCACGCCACTTCTCCGCCGAGCCCGTCTCGAGCTGGGTGGGACCGACTCGATTGTCGGCGCGCTCCGGTTTCTGTCCGGTGATTTTTACCGCGTCGAGAGTGGCTACAAGAGCGCGCGGGAGAGTGAAGTTGGCGACGAGCTCGTGCTCGTCGGTCTGTCGCTGGACGCGGCGCCGCGCGGCGGAGAAACCGGGAGCGCTCACGTAGACGAGATAGTCCCCCGTTCCCCGATCGAAAAGCACCCGGAAATTCCCGGCGCTGTCCGCGGTGGCCTGCTGCGTCAGGCGATCAGGTCCGCGGGTCACCATGATCGTCGCGATGATCGCGCGGGAGGAATCGTCCGTCACTCGGCCCCGGATCACATCGGCGGAAGAGTCCTGCGCGGAAAGCGGCTGCGCGACAGAGGATAGGAATGTGATCCCGACCACCATCACTGTTTCAGTCACGCGCATACAAAGAGCCGATCGACTCCTGCGGGAAGGCATATCGTCCATACGTGAGGAGATGGTGGTGGTTTCGTATGGAGTTTGACACCGGTCCGGGCGAGACCGTTTGGTACGCAAAAGGGGAAGCGCCTGGAGACGCTTCCCCTTTGTGCTGCGATGCTTCACTTCCCCCTATTGACGACTTATGCGTCGCCGACGCAACGGGACATGCGTCGGTGCCGACGCATGTGCCCCGTTGGCCCCGCTGGGAGGGGAACTACTCATTGTGCACGCGGCGTGGCCAACGAGATTTGACAGTATGCCTGCAAGCTCTCGTGCGATCAGATTGGCGTGGCTGGAGGAGGATCCCATCACTGGACGCATCAGGCTGTCGTGGCAAGCGCAGCAGGACGACGGCACGTGGCGGGACGACGCGGCGACCATCGAGCGTGGAGAGGCCCACCCACTTCTCGATCTGTGCCGAAGAGCAGCAACGGATTTCATCCGCCGAGATCGAGGCACCCCGCTGGACCCCTGATACCGCCGGCCGAGCGACCGCTGCTGCGATACCTCTAGGTGCCCGGTGGTGGCGGTCCGGAGGGCTTCTTGGCGCTTACTGCACCATGTCCCCCCTGTGTCCCAATCCAGACCACAGCCCCTACAACCGCGCCCGCGACCGCCAGCGATCTGGCGACCTGCGTCCGCTTTTGCTCCACACTCCCTATAAATCGCGTCGGGATAACGATCATCTCGCCGTTATACGCCTGATTGTCCGCCGCCACCCGGCCAACCTCGCTGACGGCGATGGTAACCGCCGAGTCGCTCGTAGAGCGCACTTGGCCCTCGACCGAAGTCACCTGAGAGCCAAGCAATCCGAAGCTCACCGCGCGAGCGGCATCGGTCAGAGCTAACCTGACCGTGCCGCTGGCGGGCGCCGACGCCAGAGACGTCGGCGCGTACGTCGAGCAAGCCGCAACGAGAACTGAAGCACCTGCGAATGCGGCTACGACCTTTATCCGGCCAGGCACGGCTGGCCAGTCCCATCAGAAACTGCGTTCAACGGATCGTTCGGGTTTCTCGAGCCGTTGAAACCCTGTCCCGCCGGTGGAATGTTGGTGTTCGTGAACCGCTCGTTCGCATCGTAGTACATACGAGCTGGCATTTTCTTCCCCGCCTGCGTCGGCGGAAAATTGGGCGTGCAGGTCCGCTTGTAGTCGTTCCAGGCCTCGTGCCCGAGCTGGAAATCCGCGATGTACTTCTCGAGGAGGATCTCGTTCAGCAAGACCTGCCCTGCGACCGCCTCGGCGGCGAGGCCGTGGTTGGCGCGCTCCTCGTTCAACTTGATCAGAGCCGTCGCCTGATCCCCAGTGCGGTACGCAGCTTCCGCCCAGATGAGCGTGTTCTCATCGTACGTGACGAAAGGCTGCGGGAAATTGGGAGCCAGCCGCGCGTTGCTCAATCTTGTCGCCGCGGCGTTGATGTATTCCGAGCGGCGCGGGTCTCCCCTGCTCTCGAGCAGCGTCACGAACTGTGGATCGATTACCAGGTATCCGCCGCGCCCAGCCGGAAACTCGAACTGGTAGTAGAAGTTCGTCTCCGCGGCACTCGTCGTAAAAGCACCAACGAAGTCGCCGGCGTCCGAGGAGATGCCCTGCTCCGCCTCCACTAGCGCCTGCGCGTACGCGGCGGGACGGACTTCCGCCGTGTGCATGTAAAAGCGGGCCTTGAGCGTGTGCGCCAGCGTAGTCCAGGCGTCGGTATCGCCACCGTAGACCAGGTCAGACCCGGCTGGAGGCGAGTTCGTCGCCGCCGTCGTCGCCATGTTGGCGATCGCCGCGGTGAGAACTTTCTGCACCGAGTCGTAGACAGCAAGCTGGTCGTCG
>JAQBPY010000111.1 GCA_028287285.1 Gemmatimonadota bacterium | reverse complement strand
CGCCAGCGCGCTGATGCACCGGTCACACGGCGTCACCGTTCCTGGGCGAGCGGACGACGCCGTCTTCGTGGGCATGATCAGGTTCAGGAACAGGACCGCCACGAGATGCTGACCGGGGCGGTCGCGGTTGTTCGCTCCGGGGCGCGCGGCGAACACGCGAAATGGGCGATTGCGGCGGTCACGTATGAGGCGACGTAGCGGCGATGAAGCAGGAGCACGCTGCGCACCTGAGCGCCCTTCGATCGCGCGCATGTAAGGGCAACCCTTATTCGGTGCGCTACGGCGAATCGCTCCCAGAATGCGCTGGAGCGCTCGCCTACTTCACGCTCGGGGTTGGCGCCCTCGGCCCGGCCAGAACATTCATGCCGGCGGTGAAACCCTTCGGGTCGACGTCGATGGTGATCACGGTTCCTCCAATGCAAACGGCACCCGTCGCCGTGTGGCGATGCGGGTGCCGGCGTCAGACGGCGGACTCCCTTTTAACTTACGCGGCTCTAGCGAAAGACTAGCGCAGTTCCTCGAGACACTCCTCCATGCTGATAGCTCGAATTGGGAGGCCAAAGGCCGCCCATCTCTCAGCGAGATTCCTGAGGGGAATGTCCTCTGTGACGAGGGGGATTCGGTGCATCATAGCAATGTACAGGTAAGGCAGGTCCCCGCCTCTTGGCATATCTAGCGATGGGATAGACTTGAAGGGATAGACGTAATCGACGATGAACTGCTGATCGATGGGGATGGTCCAGAAGTCAAATGGCCAAATGTCGAGATCCGCCCTGCCAGGCGTCATGGGAGCGTTGTTTGCCTTCAACTCTTGCGATGCCGCTGTCTGGATCTCGATTAAGACGGTGGCCGGAGCGCAGCAGGCCATGTCTCGCGAGGTCAACAGGTCCGCCAAATCGCGGGCCTGCGAGTGTCGGGGCCGTTGAGAGCCGAGCATATCCACCATGACACAAGCGTCCAGCACGTAACGAAGGGGACTGGCAGTTAGGGGATCCATCACATCCTATTTCACCATCAAGTCTTCGCGCACCGTGTCAACAAACTGTCGTCTCTTTGCTGCTAGCGAGGCAACAATTGGAGTGCGTGCTTCATGGGTGCTCGCCTGCATCAATTCCGCTATGAGGTTCATTAGGTCGGACGCCAACGAGCGTGCTTTGGCGCTAACGGTTAGCTGCAGGATGCCAAAGGCCTCACTTGTGGCATGCACCGCGTCCTTTGCGTGTCCGCCCGGAGTTCCAGGCGAGGTAGGTACCGCCACCATGATGGATGGTTCGAGAGTCGCGAGCGCGTGATACGCCTTATCTACCGCAACAAGAAAGGTGGCGCAGATTTCACGACGAAGGACAATTTCCTTCTGCGCGTCATCGTGTTGCCAAGTGGCGCTCAGGCGATCTAGTTCTCGACTGTGCTGTTCCCTTGCCGTTGCGCGTGCATTCCACATTGCGAGTGCGCCGCTCCCAATGGCACCGACGAGCGTGCCACCCGTAGCTATGCAGGCGACGACAATGAGAGTGATGGGCGAGGGATCCGGTGCGGGCATAGTTGAAGTCTAACGGATCAGCGGTCATCGGCGCGAGCAAACCATGCCCCCAGGTACTGCAGGATCTCCTGTACGCTGGCTCCGTTCTTCTCCCACAGATCGAGCTCCGCGTACACGACATCGGCCGCGTAAAATCGCTTTCGTCGGTTCGCGCCTTGAACGAACAGCAACCAGAGCAGGGCCCCGCACTCACCAGCTCCAGCTGATGCCTTGTTCGTGCAGGTGAGCGCGCCGTCTTCGCGAATCGTAAAGCCGCCCAAGAGCACGCGGTGATGATCCGGACACGTGAGCTCGTCGACGTCAGCGAATCCGTGGACCCTCGTGAGCATGCGCCCGCGGAACCGGAACGTCGACGGTCCTCGTTCCGGTAGCGTCACGCAGTGGGTGTGGTTGGAGTTCTGTCCCACCTGTCCCATATAGGGTGTGCACATGGGACGCTTGTAGCTTCTGTCCCAACAACAGCTTGTCTCACTATCCCTACCTGTCCTATGCGTATGGGTAAGGAGCTAGAGAGAGACGTTTGGGATGAAGTAGATTCTCGGTGGGACATGGGACAGGTGAGACGGCAAAGCCCCGCGATTTCTGAGCGAAATTCGCGGGAACGTGGGACTAGTTGGACTAGTGGGACAACCTCTTGCGGGGTCAGTACTTCCGCGCGCCCTAGGTCGTTGGTGACATGGGACAGGCGGGACAAGTAGTTTTTCCCAATCCCTCCTACGCACTCGTCTATGACCGAGCCGATCGCTGGCGCCCCGTGGTTCTTGATGTATGGATTGCCCTTCATGAGTGGGCTGTTCGGTTCCGCAGTCGGCGCGGTCGTTACATGGCTCACGGCCGGCCGGAAGCTCGCACGCGAGCGGGTATTCGACCGGCAGCTCGTCTGGCATGAGACGATGCACCGGCAACTCGCGGCCGCGGTCATTGCGATCAATGACGCGCTCGGGAAGCAAAAGGGGCCATATGACCCATACGTACTGGCCTCGGCGCTGAGGCAAGCGCTCGACTCGTTGCGGGAATACCGCGCCGATGCGTTTCTCTTTGCGTCGGCCGACGTCGTCCTTCTGCTCAACTCCATGTGGAGAGATAGAGAGGAGTCGATGCGAACCTTTGAAGGGAAGCTCGAGAAACCGTTGGGCGATCTCAGGGAGAACAACGCTGTGGGTTTGCAGTTGTGTCGACAGGCCGAAGCATTCTTGAACATGCTCACGGATGCGATGGCTGCGGTATCGGCCTCGCACAGGAACCACTTGGGGCTGCCGATACTTCCAGATAACGCGCACCCAGGGCACCGAGCGGTGTTCGGCCGGGATGAATGATGTGGACACGTGGCGACGCTCATTTCGAGTTTGCCTCCTGCCAGTTATCAGGGGCCTTCTCATCCCAGCTGGCATCGTCGCCGATAAGGCGCTCGAACGAACGCCGGCACTCCTTCAGCGTCGGGAATTCGTAACCGTCCGGGCGACGGATCCCGGACGACGTCGTGATCGAGAGCCGTTTCCTGTAGAGACCAGGCACCATCCTGCGCGGCGCCTCGCTGAACGCCGTGTTGCTCATCTTGCGCGTGACGCCCATGCGCGTGAGGTGCGCGAGATAGTTGGCGTACAGCACTTCAGTCTCGACCTCCGCCGCGCCGAGGTGATCCTCGGGCAGTGAGGCACGGTGCAGGGTGTCGAGCCACCGGTGCTGTTCCGGCGCGAGCGAGGAAATCTTCTGCTCCGCCAAGGCGAGGGTGCGCGGGATCTCGTTCAGCGCGATCGACGACAGATCGTAATCGAGGAGATAGCGGAGCAGGGCTTCGCGCCCGCCGTTGTCGAGCTCCTTCTCAGGACGACAGCATCGCCACTCGCAACTCGACGCGAACGGTGGTGCCCTTCTCGAGCGCACTCTCGATCGACACTTCCCCGCCCCAGCTCTCCACCATCCGTCGCGTGATCGCGAGCCCGAGTCCGCTGCCACTCGTCCTCGTCGAGAAGTGC
>JAQBPY010000296.1 GCA_028287285.1 Gemmatimonadota bacterium | reverse complement strand
CCACCCCCCCGCTTACTTGAAACTCAGGGCCCGACACCTGCCACCGGGCTCCGCTCACCCCCCACTTCCACAATCTCCCGGTGATTGACGTCGTTGCCGAGTGTCTGAGCCTGAGGCGCTGGGCCATTGCCGTCCTCGCGCACTCGAGCCCCACGCGCCCATTCCCGGAGGTCTCCGTCCCGTCATGGAGGTTCTTCCTGGCCACCGAGTCCTGCGCCCGCCACCTCGTGGCCCGGCTCGGCAGCATGGCACCCACCCTGCCGCCCGCCGCCCGCGCCGTGCTCCAGACGGCCGCACGCGACGAGACACAACGTGTCATGGCGGCACGAGCACAGCTCATGGCAATGGACGGGCTGGCGGAGCGACTGGGCCTGGAGCCGGTGGTGCTGAAGGGCGGCATGCACGCGATCGACGGGGGCGACGTCTTCGACTTGTGCGACGTGGACCTCCTGCTTCCCAGGGACGACATCCCGCCGTTCACCCACGCCATGCAACAGGCCGGCTATCGGTTCAACCCGTCGCTGGAACAGCTGAGCATGGCGGGCGGCGTGATCGTGGAACCGCACTACGATCTCGAGGTGGGATATGGCGTCGAGGTCATCGGTAACGGCGAGAGTGTACGCATGCCAGTGTGCCGACGGCTTCGACGGCTGGCGCCGGCGGCGCACCTGGCGTTCTGCGTGCAGCACACGACCACGAAACATCCGCTTCGCCGCGGACACCTGCGCGACGTGCTGCTCATCGCCGATGCGATGAACGACTGCTCACCGGCGGAGTTGGCCGACGTACGCCTCGCACTCGGCCACACGACGGGCGCCGAGGTGTACCTGTCCACGCTGGACTTCGCGGACTCGATCCGGTCGCATGCGCCGGTCCATGATCCCTTCGTCCGCGTCGCCGCAGCGAAATACGCGACGGCCGACTGGTTTCCCAACGGACCCACCTCCGACTACCCGCTGCAGTTCGATCACGTGCTGCAGTTCGTGGCGCCAGCCGCAGAGTGGTGGCGGCTCGTCAAGGGGTACCTGACCACCAACCGGGCACCCACCTCCCGCGGCTATTCACGGACGGTTGCACGATATTCGCGACCCCTGGCCGCCGGGGTCGCAGTGATGGCCAGAACGCCCTATCGGCTGGTGGCGCTGGGAAATGCGTTCGCAGTGGCAATGGCCATCCGGATCTGCTACGCGCTGCACTGGCGCCAGCAGCAGGCGGGGCACGTCACGCATCAGTGACGCTACGGCTCCGCTCGCGCCTGCGTCCTGGGGAACTGGGCAATCAGGTTGTACTGGGCAACTTCCGCACGTGTCTTTTCTGGCTCGAGGTAGGGCGTGCCGCCGGACACGAGCCACGCATGCGCCAGAACGTCTCCCCGCTCCGCGCGGCGCACACCAATGCAGAGATCCACGAGCCGGCCATCCCTGCGCAGCAGATAGAACAGCACGGCAGCGCGCCGCAGGCACGTACGCGTCCACGGGCGAGGAAGCCAGGCCATCGTCTCGTCGACCCACTGCGCGAGCGCAGCATCGTTCACGGGCGCGCCCGGCGCACGCGAACGCGACGACAGGAGCCGCTCCAGGCGGGTCAGTGACAGCATCTCCAGCAGTGGCGGAACGAGCGCCACGGCCATGATAGCCCGCATTCGCCACACCATTGGTACATCTGGTACATCTGGTACATCGTTGCCCATTCCGCCTCCATTGCGGCGCACCACAAGTATACGCAGTACTATGCGTTCATTGTGATTCGATCGTTCTCCCTGCTGCAAGACGACAGCTTCATCGTGACGGTGGCCGATGCGCTGCTTCCCCTGGCGGACCAATGGCTGCCGCTGCACGGCCGCCTGGTGGACGCGAGTATCAACCCGGCGGCAAGCGTTGTCGACGTCGGCCGAGGCGCGGCTGCGGAAGCGCCCGCCATGGAGCCGGTGTTGCTGCGGATAGGCAATGTCACGGCCCACGCGCTGGATGCCGATACCGTCACGCTGCATGGCGCGAACATCGACGGCCGGCTTTCACTCAATGAAAGATCGGCGCACATCACGGTGCGCGACACTCCGCACTCCGATGAAATCGCGCTGAGCCTGCACCACATGCTGACGCTGGCGTCGGCGTTTCTCCTTGGCCGCATGGGCGCGGCGCTCGCGCACGCAGGTGCCGTGGCCGACGACGCGGGCAATGCGTGGCTGTTCGTGGGCGACAGCCACTCGGGCAAGACGACGACCTGTGTCGCGCTCACCGACGCGGGCTGGCGATTTCTCACGGACGATCAGGTAGTGCTGCGAATGATGGACGGAGTGCTCGTGGCAGAAGGATGGCCTCGGCGGGCACACCTGAATGCGGGCTATGACGAATCCAGAATCCTGGGCGTCCGCGATTCCGTCGATCTTCGCGAACGATGGTCGGACCGCTGGTGCCGGTGGGCGCCGTTGCGTGCGGTCGTGCTGCCACGGGTGAATGCGCACGCGGCCACGAGCACGCAGCCGGCGGCCGGCGCATCGGTCATGGCGGCACTGATCCGGCAATCGCCATGGCTCCTGGCAGACAAGGTGGCCGCACCGCAGGTGCTGGCACTGCTCGAACGGGCCGCGCACCTGACGGCGATGACGCTGGAGCTCGGCAGCGATACCTATGGAAAAGGCGGCTTGCTCGGTTCCCTGCTCCAGGCGCGCGCGTCGCTCTAGCGCAGGAATTGTCAGCCCGCCCCGCCCGCGTCCGCTCCTATTGACATTCTATACGACGCCGCCCACACTCATATAGAACGTCAATAGGAGACGCGATGTTTGAACCGATGGGGCTCATCCAGGGCACGCTCGACCTCCTCATCCTCAAGGCGCTCAGCCTGGAGCCCAACCACGGACTCGGCGTCGCAAGGCGCGTGGAGCAGATGACGGCGGACACCTTCCGCGTGAAGCCCGGTTCCCTGTTCCCTGCCCTGCACCGCCTCGAAGAGCGCGGATGGGTGAAATCGGAATGGGGCGAGTCCGCGAACAACCGGCGCGCAAAGTATTACAAGCTCACACGCACCGGCCGCGCCCAGCTGCAGACCGAAACGGACATGTGGAAGCGGGTCGCCTACGCCATCACACGCTCACTCGAGGCAACGATCTGACCGTGCGCAAACTCTACTGGCTGGCACGCCGGCTCTTCGCGCGCACGCAGGATCAGGCCGATCTCCGCCAGGAAATAGAGGCGTCCTACGACATGGTCGTGGCCGAACATCGCGCCCGCGGTGCTTCTGCCGACGATGCAAATCGCGCCGCGCGCCGAGAGCTCGGGAGTGCCGCCGCGCTGCGTGAAGACGTGCAGGATGCATGGACGGGTGCATGGCTCGAGCAATTTGCGCGCGACGTCCGTTATGCATTACGCGGCCTTCGGCGGGACCCCGGTTTCGCCATTTCCTGTGTACTGACGTTTGGCCTCGCCATTGGCGGGACGACGGTGGTGGGCACGCTCGCCAGCACGCTGCTGCTTCGTCCGCTGCCCTTCCCCGATTCCGACCGTCTCGTGATGGTCATGCAACGCGGCATCCACGAAACGGGTGAAGGACACAACGTCTCGGCGCCAAACGCGCGGGACTGGAGCGCGCGCAACCGCTCGTTCGAGCGCATGGCGTACTTCGAGTTCCAGACATTCAACATTTCCGCGGGCAACGCACCCCTTCAGACTGGCGGCCTGCGTGCGTCGCACGAGCTGTTCGAGGTGCTGCGCGCAAAACCGCTGCTTGGACGTACGCCCGTAGCGGCTGACGACGATGGCACCAGCGGCGACGTCGTGGTGCTCAGTTACTCGTTGTGGCATGACAGCTTCGCCGCTGACAGCACGCTCATAGGGCGTGCCATTCAAGTGAACAAGAAGCCGTACACCGTCATCGGCGTGATGCGGCCGGAGCTCGTGTTCCCCGGCGCAAGCCAGAAGCTCTGGATTCCCATGCTCTTGTCCGAGAACGACAAGAGCCGCCGCTCGCAGTCGTTCTTTGGCGTTGCCCGTCTGAGGAATGGCGTCTCGCTCGAGCAGGCACAGCGCGACCTCCGCCGCGTGGGGAGTGAGCTCGCACGTGAATATCCGCAGTCCAACGAAGACGAGAGCATCAATGCATTTCCGCTGCGCGAGGTGCGGATGCAGAACATCACGCGGGTCATTCGGCTCCTGTCGGCGGCGGTTGCCCTGGTGTCGGTCATGGCGGTGGTCAACGTTGCGGGACTGTTGCTCGCACGAGGGGGCGCACGGAGCAGAGAGTTCGGTGCACGCCTCGCGCTTGGCGGGAGTCGTGCGCGACTCATCACGCAGCTCATCACCGAGAGTACGGTCGTTGCCTTGCTGGGCGGCGTACTCGGTATCGCAATCGCGTACGTCGCCCTGCCGCTGTTCATCGCGATACCCGGGTTGGGCCTTCGCAGTCTTCCGTTTCGCACCACGGCAAACGTCACCATCGACGTCCGCATTCTCGTGGCCTCGCTCGCCGTGGCCCTCGCCTCCGGGATCATCGCGGGTCTGGTGCCGGCGTTCTCGGTGGTTCCGCGCTCGCCCGCTGCGCTGCTCAGGCAGGGCGGTGCACGCGGCGCAACCGCGCGCGCGCGGCATGGCATCAGGAATTCGCTGCTGGCCATCGAGGTGGGACTCGCGGTGGTCGTGCTCGTGGGTGCCGGCCTGCTCACCGACAGCGTGCGTCGGGCAACATCTGTTGATCCCGGCTTCGACGCTCGCAATGTGTTCCTGTTCAGTCTTGCGCTGCCGCAGAAGGACTTTTACGGCGTTCCGGAGCGGCCGCTCTTCTGCGGCCAGCTCGAGGAGCGGGTTGGCAGCTCTGGCGGCGTGATCTCGGCAAGTGCCGTGAGCAGCGTCCCGCTCAGCGGCAATGGCGCGGGTCGCTCGTTCAGTATCGAGGGACGTCCGGCTCCGCTGCCCAAGGACATGCCCGGGGCGAGCTATGGCATCGCCTGCCCGAACTTCTTTAGAACCATGAACATCCCACTGCTTGGCCGCGATTTTTCGCCACGCGACGTGGTGGCCGCATCGCAGGTCGCCATTGTCAACGGCGCGTTTCAGCGAAAGTATTTCGCCGGTGAGCGTGCGGTTGGCAAACGCATTCGTCTTGGCGGAGATTCCGCCCCGTGGATCGAGATCATCGGCGTCACGGCAGACGTTCGCCACAGTGCGCTGACGTCGGACGTGGAGCCGTATCTGTACCTGCCCTACTCGCAGGCCGTCTGGCCGTACATGAACGTCGTGGTGCGGACGTCGAATGGCTCGCACGCCACGCTGCGTCAGATTCAGGAACGCGTGAAAGCCATTGCGCCCGATGAGCCGGTGGGCGAACCGATCACCATGCAGTCCGTCGCCGACTCGTCCCTGGGATACATGAAATTTCCGTTGTACATGATGCTTGCCTTTGCCGCGATCGCCGTGCTGTTGACGATCGTCGGCGTGTTTGGTGTTGCAAGCCAGGTCGTGGTGCAGCGCACACGCGAGCTGGGCATTCGCCGAGCCCTCGGTGCAACACGCGGCAATCTGTATCAGCTGGTCGTGGCGCAGACACTCGCGCCGGCCGTGCTGGGAATGATTGGAGGAGTGGTCGTCGCGCGAATCTCCGGCGGTGTGTTGAACGGACTTCTCTATGGGGTCACCGCGACCGACGTCCGCACGTTCCTCCTGATGACTGTGTTGCTCGGCGCATTCACCGTGATTGCGTGCATGGCGCCGGCACATCGGGCGGCGTCGGTGGATCCGTCACGCACGTTGCGCAACGACTAGTGGCTTGTTCAGGAGTGTCCATGGTCATCTGTCCGCTCTGTGGCACGGGCACCGAGTCACTCTTCTTTGAAGAGGTTGCGAGGAGATATTCGCGCTGCGTGTGTTGCGACCTGATCTTTCTGCATCCCGCCGGCCGGCCGTTGCCGCTGGATGAAGTGGTGCGGTATTTGGAGCACGAGAATCATGCTGCCAGTGCCGGCTATGTCGATTTCTTGCGCACTTTGGCTGATCCGGTGTGCAAGGCCGTGCCCGCAGGTGCGCATGGGCTCGACTTCGGCTGTGGGCCGGCGCCCGTGCTTGCGGCACTCTTTTGCGAATCGGGGCGGCCGACCGACTCCTACGATCCGTTGTTCCACGCGAATGACGTGTTGCTCACGGCGACATATGACTTCGTGACGTGCAGTGAAGTGGTGGAGCACGCACATGATCCGGCGGCGTTATTCGGGCAGCTGATGTCGCTCGTGCGCGTTGGCGGCGTGCTTGCGGTGATGACACGCATGCATGGCACCCATATGGACTTCGGCACGTGGTGGTACCGGCGCGACCTCACGCACGTGTGCTTCTACAGCGTGGAGACGATGCAGTGGATTGCCAGGCAGCGTGCCTGCGAGCTCCGCCTGCCGGTGGCGAACGTGGCGCTGTTCGCGAATGCCAGTACCCGGACGCCAGGTTCGGATTGAAGCCGGCAAACGAAAAGCGGCGCCTGAGGGGCGCCGCTTCGTCTCGAACAGAGAGCCACAGGTCGGGATTGAACCGACGACCGCTCGATTACGAATCGAGTGCTCTACCACTGAGCTACTGTGGCGGTCATCTCACTACGATTGGTTTGTCACACTTCAGAAACGGTCATTAGTGCCCTGGAGCGGACTCGAACCGCTACGCCGTTAAGCACAGCCTCCTCAAGACTGCGTGTCTACCAGTTTCACCACCAGGGCGCTAAACCGATATTCCAAAGTACGGGGCCGACGGGGCTCGAACCCGCAACCTCTCGAGTGACAGTCGAGTGCTCTAACCAGTTGAGCTACGGCCCCTCACACAATCGGGGCTCGCGTGACGAACGAACCGTCACCGAATCCGATATCCTGCGGTGCTGCACCTGCTCCGACTACCCAATAGCCCGTACGGGAGTCGAACCCGTCTCTGCACCGTGAAAGGGTGCCGTCCTAACCGATAGACGAA
This sequence comes from Gemmatimonadota bacterium, assembly GCA_028287285.1. Taxonomy (GTDB): domain Bacteria; phylum Gemmatimonadota; class Gemmatimonadetes; order Gemmatimonadales; family Gemmatimonadaceae; genus AG11. The sequence goes on along the minus strand of JAQBPY010000296.1, from coordinate 319 downwards.
CGAGCCCCACTTTCCAACAAATAGCGGTAACGGGATTCGAACCCGTGTTCCAGCCTTGAGAGGGCCGTGTCCTAGTCCCCTAGACGATACCGCCGCACACCAGCCAGACAGTACGTCAGCCTGTCAGTCTGTCGAAAAACTGCCCTCCCTTCGCCATCAGACCGACCCACAGACCAACCGACTCAAGCAGGCCCGCAGGGACTCGAACCCTGAACCGCCGGTTTTGGAGACCGGTGCTCTACCAATTGAGCTACGGACCTAAACCGTCGAGCAACAGCGTTCGGCGTGGCACCGAACACCCTGCCCTCCGCTTTCCACG
>JAQBPY010000282.1 GCA_028287285.1 Gemmatimonadota bacterium | reverse complement strand
GCATCACTTCAGCCGACTCGCTGTGAGACCTGGGCTTACCGGGTTGTGGCAAGTGAGCGGGCGCAGCGAGATCCTCGACTTCGAGGAGGTCGTGCGCCTAGATCGCGAGTATATCGACACGTGGTCGTTTGCCCTCGACGTGCGCATCCTCGGCCGAACGATCCCGGCGGTCGTCAATCGACGCGGCGCCTACTAGTTGACGGGGCCGGGGCTGAACGAACCTGCAGGAAGCCTCGAGCAACCTGCGCCGCCCCGAGGTTCGTCTTACCTCAAGGTCGTGCCCTGCGAGCGATAAGGGCAAGCACGTCGGGATCGTCCGCCTGCTCCTTGGTTGGTGCGAATTGCGCGCGCAATCGCGGTGGTACGTCGGGCCGGGCTTCGGACAGGTAGTAGACCGCGAGCGAGCGCCTGAACGTGTTTTCTGGGCAGCCAATGGGGTCCGGCAGACCATGCCAGGCGTGGCCTGTCGTGTCAAAGAGTACGGCTCGATTGAACAGGCAGTCTATTGTCGCGGCCAGCGTAGCCGGCGCGTTCGCCGTTTCGTCGTGCGTCCAGAGGCCCAATCCGCCGCCCCATTCCGGTCGCCACCCTTCCGTGAGGTAGACGATGAGGTTGAGCCGCCGCTCAAGGCGCAGCTTGGGGTGCAACGCATAGTCCAGATGCACATTGAGCTTGCCGCCGCGTGCGTGCATATGCCAGCCTCCGCCGTGCAAGCCGGAGTCCGCGATGAGCCCCGTATGGCCCGTGGCACACTCGACGCGCCTGATGAACGTTGCGCTGTTGAGGTGCGCCAGCAGTGAGTATGTCGCGGCAGGAAAGCGGTCCCAATGGTTGAGCACCCGCTTGCTTTCGACCGCGTTGTTGTACTGAAACCACAGCGGCGACTCAAACTCGGGAATGTCGGCGGACAACTGGCGCGCGTTCGTCACGTCGAAGAAATTGTCGATCACGAGGTGTTGGTACGGCGTGGCAGCGGCGAACGCCCTTCGATAAGCAGTGCCGTCGCCAGCTGCGTCGAGCGCGGTTCGCGGTGGCTGGTCGGAATCCGTAGCAGTTTGGTTGGCAGTCATTTTCTGGAATCTATTTCGTCACTTCCGCGACGATAGATGTGGATCGCGAAACACGCTTAACGGAGTGCAGCGTCGCTGTGGTTATTTGCCCATCGCTTCGGATTGGAATGTTCGGCCTGCGCGGGCTGCACCCCGACCTCGAAGTCTCAGGATTCGACACGTCGTTCGCTGAAATCGCTCCTCGCCTGGCATCGCGCGGGCATCACGTCACCATGTACTGTCGCTCGTCAGCACATTCGCCTGCACGACGGATTGCGCGCGCACAGGGGATCGAGCTGATCTATCTGCCCTCGCCTGGCGGCAAGAATCTTTCCGCGGTCACATCGACGCTGCTGGCTGTGCTCCATGCGCTCGCAACCCGACGATTCGACGTCCTGTTTTTCGTCAATGTCGGAATGGGACATCACTGTGCGCTGGCGCGGCTGTCGGGTCGTCCGGTCGTCCTGAATGTCGATGGGCTCGACTGGAAGCGAGGCAAATGGGGTCCCATCGCACGCGCCTATTTCTATTCTGCGGCACTCTCGGCGGTACGGTTCTGCAGCCGCCTCGTCACGGATGCCGAGGCGATGCGGTCCTTCTATCGCGAACACTTTCGATGCGACTCGGAGATGATCGCGTATGGCGCCGACGTCGAGCAGTCGGAGCATCCCGAGCTCATCGCCGACTTCAGTGTTGAACCGGACGGCTACTACCTGATTGTCGCCCGCCTGGTGCCGGAGAACTCCCTCGAAGAGATGCTGGAGGGTTTTCGGCGGTCACGCTCAACGCGCCCGTTGATCGTCGTGGGCGGTGAAACATACGAAGATGCATTTCACGCGCGCCTGCACAGCATGGCGCGGAGTGATTCCAGGATCACACTGGTGGGTCACGTCAGCGATCAGTCGATCCTGAAGGAACTCTGGTGCAACTGCCATGCGTATCTTCATGGGCACTCGATGGGAGGCACGAATCCATCATTGTTGCGTGCAATGGGGTACGGTCGCTGCACCATCGCGCTCGATACAGTTTTCAACCGAGAGGTTCTCGCCGACACGGGACAGTTTTTCTCCGGTTGCGACGACCTCGCTGCGCTGATCGACGAGTGTGAATCCGCACCGGAAGTGGGCGAGGCGCTTGCAGCGCGAGCCAGGGAACGCGTGCTCGAGCACTACACATGGGAAGGGATCACCGATCAGTACGAACGGCTCTTCTGCGCCGTGACCGCACGTGGCGACGAGGAACCAGGCCGATGATGTCACCCTGTTATCTCGCGCGATGAACGAGGCAAGCAAGACACGAGACCAGTGGACCGACCTGGAGCTTGGCATCCTGCAAGGCAGCGGCATCGACATCGGATGCGGACCGGACCCCGTAACACCGGAGGTGCGACGGTTCGACCGCGAGCACGGTGATGCCAACGTGATATCGCAGTACGTCAGCGATACCTTTGACTTTGTATTCTCGGCACACTGTCTCGAGCATATGAACGATCCCTGGGCGGCGCTTGCCGAGTGGTGGACGCTGGTCCGGCCCGGTGGCCACCTGTTCTTCATCGTTCCCGATGAGGACCTTTACGAGCAGAACATCTGGCCGTCGATATTCAACCCTGACCACAAGTCGACCTTCACGTCGTCGCATGGCGGCGGCCGGTCTACGGTGTCGGTCAACGTATACGATCTTGTCGCCATCCTTCCCGGTGCGGAACTGATCGATGTGCGACTCCACGACCGAGGCTACGATCGGACCTGCCTGTGTCAGCGGCCATGCCCGCGTGTGCGGGCCGTGATCTTTCGCAGCATCCGGTGGCATGCGCTCGAGGTGCTCCGGACGCTCGGCATTCGGGCTCGATTGCACTGGTTTGCGCCGCTGTTTCGCGTCCCGATCGACCAGACGGTTGGCGATGCGCTGGCGCAGATACAGGTGATCGTGCGCAAGGGGTTCGCGTAGTGCCGATGCTTGCTCACTACGCGGGCCCGGGTCGCCGCTGATGAGGACCCGACTCGTCGTCAAACGCGTCGTGTACTCGCTGCTGAGCGTGGCGTCGGTCTTCCGGCGCCGGTCGCGGACGGTGCCCGATCATGCGCAACTCAAGGAAGTGCTGGTCGTGCAACTTGGCCTGCTCGGTGACGTGCTCCTGATCACGCCGCTCATACAGCATCTGCGCGAAACGCTGCCGTCAGGCGCACGCATCACGCTCGTCGTGCCACCGAGTTCTCGCGCGGTTGCCGAGGGGGTCCCGCATGTGGACTGCGTGCAGACGTATGACGCATTCTGGGCCGACCCCGCCGACAATCACCGTCATGCGTTCCGCGTTCGGCATGTCGCTGCCTCCTGGAGATTCATCCGCCGCAATCGTGGAATCGCGTACGACCTGGTCGTCAATTGCTGGGTAATGGATCAGCCACTCACAGCGCTCCTCCTGTCGTGCCTGAGATCTCGATGCATACTCGGCTTCGACTTCCGGTACAGCCGCGCGTTCTACGACATGACTTGGCCGTTCAACCGCGACCACCACATTTCCGACAACGTGCTCGCGATGTACCGCGGCAGCTTCAGTCTCCCAATGGAGCGAACGGACGGGAGGCTGCAATACGTGATTCCCGGGAACGTGCACAGCCGGACGTTCGATGCGTTGTTTCGCGAGATTGGCGCGCCGTACCTATTGATTTCGCCATTCAGCTCGGAGAGTGCGAAGGAATGGGACTTGTCTCACTGGACCACGGTGCTCAACGCACTTGGCCACGCCTATCCTCATGCGACGATTGTCCTAACGGGACTTGCGGAAGCGAGGGAGCGGAGCGAGACGCTCGCGGCGGCCATGAACACCCGTCTTCTAAACGCCGTTGGAGGGCTGACGTTTGGGCAGTTCGCGCACATGGTGAGGCACGCGGCGGTCATCATCACGACCGACTCCGGCGCCATGCATCTGGCGAGCGCCTTTGACGTGCCGGTGTTCGTGCTCTTCAGCCAGATCTACAACTACCGTCAGTACGTGCCGTACCATGTCGTCAACGACTTCAGCGTCGTTCCTGTTCCGTGCGCGGAATGTATCTATGGCTGTGCGGCGGTGGCGTGCATGAAGCATGATGTGACGACGGTGCTCGGGAAGCTACGTCGCTTGTGCGATAGCATTCCCGCGCTCTCCGAAACGTCAACCGCATCCCTCTAATCGGTGTGTGCGCGACTACCATCGTCGTCGCCACTCCTCACCCCTTCGATCGCGTGATGGCCGCCCGACACGGCGTGCCACGCGCCGAGCAGGACTGCGCCGGCAGCGCGCGCATCGCCGTTTCGCACCGCGATCGCAAAGAACCGGCCGACGACATTCACGGCCAGCATCGGCACCACGACGGGCCACTGATACCACTGCGCGTGACGCAGGACAACACGGAGCTGGTTGCGCGTGCTGAGATAGGATCGAAGCGACTGCCCGCCGCTCACTCGATAGCTCGACGCGTCGTAGTGCCACACATCTGCCTCGGGTACGTAGAGGATCCTCTGCCCGGCAACGCGAATCCGCAGGCAGAGATCGAGGTCCTCAGCGTAACCGAACAACGTGGTGTCGAAGACCGGAGGATGGCACGCGCTGAACCGCAGGAGGAGTGCACATCCCGTCGCGAAGGGAAGGTCACGAGCAAGCTGCCACCCCTCGGCTGCAGGCCGTCGATGGCCCACATGGACCGCACGTCCTCTCCATGGTGAGAAGACCCCGCCGCCGAACCACAGAAGTTCGGGCGCGTCGCCGTAGAAGATCCGTGGACAGGCCAGTGCGACGCGTGGCTCCTTGTCCATTGCCGCGACGAGGTGGGACAAACAGTCGGGTGCCACGACCGTGTCGCTGTTCAGGACGAGTGCGAACCGTGCACCAAGTCCACGGGCGTGCTCGAGACCGACGTTGTTTCCGCCCGTGTATCCGTCGTTGGTGGATCGCGCGATCACCGTGACCCTTGGCTCGACGGCGAATCGCGCATGAAACTGCTCCACGCTGTCATCGGCCGATGCGTTGTCAACGATGACGACATGAACCGTGACCGCGGACGACTGGAACACTGACCGAACACAGTCGATCGTCAGGGCCGGCGTGCGGTAGTTGACGATGACGACGGCGACATCCACTTCGCCGTCAGTGCGAGTGTCCCTCACCATTCCTGAACGCGCGCCCGGCGCAGTGCGAACCCGGTCGGCACGAGCGCAAGAGCTGCGTACGCGAGTGACTGAAGCATCCATGACTGTGTACTTGCGAGCGCGACCAGCAGCGCGCCCCCCTGCATGGCCGTGACCACCGCGAAACGCGCACTGTGCTGCTCGGACGCACGCACGGCGCGGCGCACGATGCGGACGCCCACGCCAAAGGTCGTAATGGCAGCAGCGGTTGCCGCTCCGGCGACCACCCACAACGGCTGGTGCGTGCCTAGGCACACGCTGCAGCCTGTCACGACGAACGCCACACCGAACAACTCCAGCAGCAACTGACGCCGAACCGCCCCGTATGATTGGAGTGTGCCGACGAGAACAACGTGTGTCGCCACCCAGAAGGGCATGCCGACCACGAGCGCGCGCAGGATGGGCAATGCTCCCACGTACGCGGGCAGTGACACCGCAACCAGCCGTTCGAATGGCGGTTCGAGCGCGAGTCCGGCGCCAAACGCCGACGCAATGATGTCGAAGAACCCGCCGAGGAATCGCGCGCGCTCAATTGCCGGCCGGCGCGCGGCATGCGAGAGCGCAACACGCGACAGCGCTTGCGTGGCGGACGACCCCGCCACGCTCACCGTGGCGGCGAAGCCGTACAGCGCAAAGCTGGTGATTGGAGTCGCGAAACTGACGAGCAGCCGGTCCACCGACTGTGACAGTCCCGCGGCGAAATTCGCGCCGAGGACAGGAAGTCCCGTCCTGATCAAGACGCCGAGGACCGGCTGATCCGGGGAGGAATTCTCGCCGGCATGCTCGTGTGCGACGCGGGCGACGCAGATCGCACCGTACAGCGCCGAGACTGCGCAGGAGGCCACATACGCCGTCAGGACGACCGTGAGGGTGTGCGTGGGCACGACCACGACGAATGCGACGAACAATCCGTTGGCGAGCATGGCGACGCGACCCGCGTCGCGAAAATTGCCCGCCCCCTGTAGGGCGTAGGAGGCGAGCGACGCCAAGTTGACGAAGAGCGTCGTTGACGCCAGGGCGATGAGTGCCACACGTGCGAATGGATCGGCGGTTGCCAATGTCGTGACGAGCGCCACGAGCAGCACGACACCCTGCACCGCAAGCAACCAGCGGCCGATTTGCCGCCACTCTCGGGCAATGATGCCCGGTTGTCGTCCGGCCCAGCGGAGAAAGGCGCCGTCCGCAAGTCCGAAGTGAAGAAGCCCCGCGTAGCCCACATACATGAGGAACAACCGATAGTGACCGTAGGTCGCGACGTCGAGACGCCGGGGAATGACGAACATCTGCACGGCGCTGAACGTCGACGCAACGAAGATTGCTACGCCAAACCGAACGAGGTCGCGGCCGGGCGTCGCGGCACCAAGCCACGCCGTTGACGCCTCGAGCGCCGACGCCTCCGGCGGTGCCTCGCGCGGCGGCGCATGTCGCGCCCGTGATGCGTCGTGGACTATCTTAGGCCGCACGCCATGTCCTTCACCACGCTCCTCCTCGCTCTCGTGGCGGCGCCACTCCTCGTATGCGGCGTCCTCTTGTGGCGACGCCAGCTGTTACTCGCACTGCCGATCCTGGTCGTCCTGAACGGACTACCGATCACGGTGCGTGGAACGTCGCTGCGGATCGACCAACTGGCGGCATGCCTGCTCGTGATACCATTGGGCGCGTCGATTCTCTCCGGCACTCGTCGGCTGCGCAGCGATTCCACGACGTGGTGGCTGGCGTCGTTGCTCGCCGCAAACCTGACCGCGAGCCTCCTCAACTCACCGGCTCGCGCGTACAGCCTGGCGCAGTGCGCGAATCTCGCATCGGCATGGGTCATTTACGTCCTGCTCCTCAATTTCCTCGAGACGCGCCAGGAACTCGAGGTATTCTTCACGCGCTGCCTGTGGGCCGCCGTGATCGCGAGCAGCACCGGCATTGTCGCCTTCGGTCTCGCGCTTGCCGGTATCTCGATTGGCGGCGCCGAGGTGAGCTCGGGTGCGGTCGAGCAGCTAACGGCGGCGTACGGCGCGAGCGGCACAATGGTCGAGCCGAACATCTTCGGCAGTTTCAATGGTGCGTACCTGGTGCTCACCGGCGGCCTGCTCGCCACCGTCGCGCGGCGCGATTCGGCCTCCCCAACGATCCGGTTGCTTCGCTGGACAGCGGTGCTGACGGCGGCTGGACTCGTCCTCTCGTTCACGCGATCGGCCTGGATCGGCGCAACTTTCGGCGCCGCCTGCTTCCTACTGTCGGGAGGCCGTACTTTTCTGATTCGTCGCCGCCGCATTCTCGTTCCTGTCGGCATCGGATGCGCTGTACTGCTCGTGTTGCTGTTGCTGCCAGGCAGCGTCGGTACGTTTCTGCGCTTCAAGCTCATCAACCTGGTCAATGTCGGTTCGCGAACCGCAGCTCTTCGCCTGCTGACGTACACGTTGGCGCTCCAGCAGTTGGTCGAGCACCCGTTCATCGGATGGGGCACCTTTACGTTCGCGCCGCTCGTGGCGGAGGGGGCCGACTTCGCGCGGTTCGATGGATGGCGCAGCCTCTGGATTGGCAACTACCTCATCCTCGCGCTGCACGACACGGGTGTGGTCGGATTGGTTCTCTGGGTCGGCATGCTCTGGTCCGTCATCGCGCGGGGAATCCGCACGACCCGGCGCCTGAGAGCCGACGATCCGGAAGGAGCTGATCGCGCGCTGGCGCTGACGTCGGCCGTCGCGAGCCTGCTCATCTCGTTCCTCGCAACGACCGGATTTTCACTCGGCTACCCTTGGCTGCTCATCGGTCTTCTTGGAGCGCACGCGTGGTCGGAGCACGCGCCACGAGATGGTCTGCCGATGATGGTGGCTGGCGAGTCATCTCTTCCGCCACGTCCGGCCGACGCGACCTGATGGTGCGCGCGGGAACTCCACCCGCCACAGTGAACGGCGCAATGCTGCGCGTGACAACCGCACCCGCGGCGATTACGCAGCCCGCACCAATGCAGACGCCGTCGACGATCGTGACGCTCGCGCCGATCCAGCAGTTGTCGCCGATCGTGACTCCCTTGCGGCTCTCCCCTTGCGTCCTGATCGCGCGATCGAGAAGGTCGAACCTGTGGTTCTCGGAGAAGATTCGAACACCGGGTCCTATGATGACATCGTCGCCAATTGTAACGCCACCCTGTCCGCCAACGAAGCTCCCTGACCCGACGGCTGAGCGGTCGCCGACGACAATGCCGATGCCGAGTCTCGAGAGCACCCCGGTGCAGGTGAGTATCGTGGCGCGTCCGATTGTGACGTTGCGTCCGAGGCGAATGCCATCACGCGAAAGGGCGATGATCGATGCACCATCCTCGAGGATGAGACTGGGCCCGCTGTGCAACGAGTACGCGTGCTCGACAACGACCCGCCGTCCGCGGAATACCGGTCCATGCACGCCGCCGCCGCGCAACGTCAGCGCGGTGCCGCGCAATAGTTGCATGCCGCGATGCCAGAGCGCGGTCGCCAGCTGGCGATTCGTGTACCGGTCAGCGAAGCGATAGGCCGGATCGCCCTTGAGACGCCCCACGAGCCTCTCGACGGTGAATTGCGCGATACTCACGTGCCGTTTCGCGCCGGCGCGGACCGCTCCGACCACAAGGCGATGGCCGCCGCAATGATCACGCCGACAACCAGCACCGCGAGCACGATCTGGCGTGTATAGCGTGGTCGCGCCTCCACGAGTCCTTCTGGAGCGTCGAGGACCGTGATCACCGGCGTGTTGCGAACCGCCTCGATGTTGGCGAGTTCGTAACGCTGCGCAACGGTTGCATAGATCTGTTGCGCGAGCGCGATCCG